>NZ_JBFALJ010000012.1:0-231499 GCF_040660195.1 Streptomyces sp. NPDC050147
CCCCGCGCCCCGCCCCCCCCCCCCCCCCGCCGGGGGCCCCGCGGCGTTCCGGTGCCCGGTCCTGTCCGCTCCGGTGCTGTCCGGCCCGCGTCGCGAGTTGTCCGCATGGCCCGGCGGTTGCGGGTTAACCGGGGAGCATGGACGGGACATCGAATGACGGCCGCGGCGTGGACACCGCGCCGGACGAACCGACGCATTTGTCGAAGCGCTCCTGGCGGGCAGTGATCAAGGGGGTGGTCCGGGAGTTCAAGGACGACGAGCTGACCGACCGGGCGGCAGCGCTGACCTACTACGGGGTGCTGTCACTCTTTCCGATGCTCCTCGTGCTGGTCTCCCTCCTCGGTGTCGTGGGGAAGTCGGCCATCGACAAGCTGCTGAAGAACGTCGAGAAGCTGGCGCCGGGAGCGGCGAGGGACATCATCAGCGACGCCGTGCGGCAGTTGGAGGGCCAGGGTGGTGTCGGTTCCCTGATGGCGGTGCTCGGCCTGGTGCTGGCGGTCTGGGCGTCCTCCGGGTACGTGGGAGCGTTCATCCGTACTGCCAACGCCGTCTACGACATGCCGGAGGGGCGGCCGGTGTGGAAGGTGCTGCCGGTCAGGGTGGGCGTGACGGTGGTGCTGCTGATTTTGGCGGTCGCCAGCGCGCTGATCGTGGTGTTCACGGGCGGCCTCGCCCGTACCGCGGGCTCGGCCCTGGGGGTCGGTGACGCCGGGCTGACCGTGTGGTCGATCGCCAAGTGGCCGGTCCTGGTCGTCCTGGTGACCGTCATGATCGCGCTGCTGTTCTGGGCAACGCCGAACGTGAAGGGCCGGGGTTTCAAGTGGATCACCCCCGGAAGCGTGCTCGCCTTGGTGATCTGGTTGATCGCCTCGGCCGGATTCGCCTTCTACGTGAGCAACTTCAGTTCCTACAACAAGACTTACGGCGCTCTGGCCGGAGTGATCATTTTCCTGGTGTGGCTGTGGATCAGCAACATCGCGATCCTGCTCGGCCTGCAATTCGACGCGGAGATGTCTCGTCAGCGTGCCATCGCCGGTGGGCTTCCCCCCGAGGAGGAGCCCTACGTACCGCCCCGCGACACCCGTGCGTGGGACGAGCAGGACCGTCGCCGCATGGACGAGTGACACAGCCCGCCATGACCGTGGCGCACGACCATGTGCCGATGCCGCAGAGCGGGGTACTCGGCCGCCGAGCAGACTGGAGGTTGATGACGATGGCCCAGACAGGCCCGCACACCACCGGCCGTGACAGTGCCGGACAGACCGCCTCCCACAACGAGCCGGTGGGCGATCTCGTGCAGCGCGCCTCGCAGCAGCTGACGGAGCTGGTGCGCGGCGAGATGCGCCTGGCGCAGGCGGAGATGAAGGAGAAGACCAAGCGCTACGGCAAGGGCAGCGGATTGTTCGGTGGAGCCGGCCTCGTCGGCTTCCTGACCCTGCAGGCGCTTGTCGCCACCGCGATCGCGGCGCTCGCGGTGCCACTTCCGGTGTGGGCCGCGGGGCTGATCGTCACCGCCGTCCTCGGTCTGATCGCCGCGGTACTGGCACTGACCGGCAAGAAGGAAGTCGGCCGGGCCGCCCCGCCGATCCCCGAGCAGGCGATCGACGGCGTGAAGGCCGATGTCGCAGAGATCAAGGAGAGTGCACACCGATGAACCAGCCCGACGACAAGCACACCGCCGACCGCGGGGACCTGCGCGCCAAGGTCGAGCAGACTCGCCAGGACCTCGGAGAGACGGTCGAGGCACTGGCGGCCAAGACGGACGTCAAGGCCCGCGCGCAGGAGAAGGCGGTCGAGATCAAGGGGCAGACCGCCACGAAGGCCGCGGAGCTGACCGGGCAGGCCAGGGTGAAGGCCTCCGAGGCCGCCCATGTGCTGCAGGACAAGGTGCCCGATCAGGTCAAGGGCAAGGCGGTCGCCGCCACCGAGCAGGTGAAGGCCGTGGCCGGGCAGGCCGGCGAGGTGTGGCAGGACAAGGCCCCCGAGCAGGTCCGGGGCCGCCGTGCCGCCTTCCTCGCGGGTGGCGCGTCGCTGGTGGTCGCGTACGTGCTGGTGCGGCGCAAGCGGAAGCACGGGAGCGCGATGTGAAGGCCTCGAAGATCGCGTACAAGCCGGTCGGGATGGCGCTCGGCGCGCTCGCCGGTGTGGCCGCGGGCGGGCTCTTCAAACAGGCGTGGAAGATGGTCGGCCGCGACGAGGACGCCCCCGACGCCACCGACGAGGACCGCGGCTGGGGCGAGATCCTGCTCGCGGCCACGTTGCAGGGGGCGATCTTCGCCGTGGTCAAGGCCGCTGTCGACCGCGGTGGCGCTGTCGCGACGCGTCGGCTGACGGGCGCCTGGCCGGGCTGAGACCCGGCTGTCAGTAAGCCGAGGTCAGTCGGAGTCAGTCGGATGCAGGCGGACACACTCGGATCCGGTCGGGATTCATCCGATGGGTCAGGGCAGGACAGTGCAAATGTCCAAGTCCCTGCCGTGGCCAATGCCTTGACACTCTCAGGGGCCCGCTTGAATCATCGGATGTCATGACTGACATGCGCATGATGTTCGCGCCCCGTGCGCGGCTCCGCGGGCTGAGAGGCGCCGCAGTGGCCCTGCTGCTGCTCGCGGCGCCGGTCCCGGTGGCCCAGGCCGCCGGGACGCCGGGGCCCGCCGCGGCCCCACCCCGCACCGTGCCCGCCTTGACCGACTGGACGCCGGGGAAGGGGAGTTACACCTACGGACCCGGCACCCGGCTCGTCGCGCGCGGGCAGGCGGCCCGCGAAGTCGCCCGCACCCTCGCCGACGATCTGCGCGCCGCGGGCGAGGGCCGGGTGCCGGTCACCGGCGGCGCCCCGCGCGACGGCGACATCGTGATCGACGTCGCTCCCGCGCGGGGGCCGCTCGGAGCCGAAGGGTACGAACTCCGCGTGGGCAAACGCCTGGAGATCACCGGCGCGACCGGGACCGGCGCCTTCTACGGCACGCGCACCCTCCTCCAGCTCCTGGCCCAGAGCGACCGCGTACCGGCCGGTCGTACGGTCGACGTGCCCCAGTACAAGGAGCGCGGCGTGGGAGTCTGCGCCTGCTACATCCACATCTCCACGCCCTGGCTGGAGAACCTCGTACGCGACATGGCGTACAACAAGCAGAACCAGCTGCTCCTCGAACTCAAGGTGAAGAGCGAGAAGCACCCCGAGGCCAACAGCTGGGGCTACTACACCAAGAGCGAGATACGCCGCCTCGTCGCCCTCGGCGGGAAGTACCACGTCACGATCGTCCCGGAGATCAACTCGCCCGGCCACATGGACCCTTGGCTGGAGAAGCGCACCGATCTCCAGCTCACCGACTCCGACGGAAAGCCGCAGCCGTCGCGTCTGGACATCACCAAGGACGAGGCCTTCGCGTACTACACGAGCCTCATCGACGAGTACGCCGAGGTGTTCCCCGCGAAGTCGTGGCACATGGGCGCCGACGAGTACATGCTCGGCTCCGACTTCGCCAAGTACCCCCACATCCTCGAATACGCGAAGAAGAAGTACGGCGAGAACGCGACCCCGCAGGACGCCTTCGTCGACTTCGTGAACCGCGTGCACGCGTACGCGAAGGGCGAGGGCAAGCAGCTGCGCATCTGGAACGACGGCCTGACCGGAGCGAACACGGTGCCGGTCGCGGCGGGGACGAGCGTGGAGCACTGGCTCGACGTGAAGACCAAGCCGAGTCAACTCATCGCCCAGGGCCACCCGTTGCAGAATGCCGCCTACTCCCTCTATCTGGTCCGCGGCGGCTTCCACACCGACACCAAGACGCTCTACGACAAGGCGTGGGACCCACGCAGCTTCGAGGGTGAGCAGCTCGCGTCGCGCGACGGCATCACCGGGGCGAAGATCAGCCTGTGGCCGGACAACGGCCGGGGCGAGACGGAGAACGAGGTCGCGGCCTCCATGGCGATGCCGCTCAGCCACGTCGCCCAGGTCACGTGGGGCTTCGCGCACCCGGACCCGACGTACGCCGATTTCACCGCGCGCGCCAAGACCGTCGGTCACGCACCCGGTTGGCGGGACCTGGCGAGGGCGCCGGTGGCGGACGGAACGTACACCCTTCGGGACACCAGGGGCCACGCGGAACCTGCCGCGTACGAGATCAAGCGCACCGCCGACGGCTACGTCACGCTGAAGTCCACGGCGGACGGCACCTGCCTGGAGACGCGCAGCGGGAAACTCACGCTCAACGTGCCGCTGCAGCCGGGAAGTCCGGTCACGCGGGAGAACTGCGACACGGCGAACACCTTGCAGCGCTGGCAGCTGACGAAGGCATCGGACGGCCTCCGGCTGACGAACGCGATCACCCAGATGTCCGTGTACGTCACCGACGACGGGCGGCTCCAGCAGTACCCGGCGGACCAACGGACCCCGGCGACATGGACGTTGACCGCCGCGCACTGACCCCACCCGCCAGGCCCGAGATCCGCGCACCGACAGGGAGACCCGCACACCCATGACTGTCAGCAGACGTCTCTTCGTGACCGCCGCCGTCACCACAGCGGTCGCCGCGTCGAGCAGTTCCCTCGCGCTCGCGGCACCCGGCTCCATCGGGACGGCTGCCGCCGCTCCCGAACCGCCCTACCGCATCCCGATCAGCCTCGAGGACTCCCCGGAGGAGGTCGTGGCCAAAGCCTCCCGAGTCCGCCCCACCGAACGGCAGATCGCCTGGCAACGCCTTGAACAGACCGCCTTCCTGCACTTCGGGGCCAACACCTTCACCGGCCTCGAATGGGGCACGGGCGACGAGGACCCCGACGTCTTCCAGCCGGCCGGCCTCGACACCGACCAGTGGGCACGGGCGCTGCGCGACGGCGGTTTCAAGCTCGCGATCCTCACGGTCAAGCACCACGACGGCTTCGTGCTCTACCCCTCCCGCTACACCAAGCACGGTGTGGTGAGCAGCAGTTGGCGAGGCGGCAAGGGTGACGTGCTGCGCTCCTTCGCCGACTCGCTGCGCAGGAACGGGATCAAGGTGGGCGTCTACGTCTCGCCCGCCGACGAGAACCAGTACCTGCACGGCGTCTACGCCAACGGCAGCACACGCTCGCGGCGCACCATTCCCACGCCGGTCGAGGGCGATGACCGAGCGGATGCCGCCGCCGCGCGGTCGTTCACGCTCGACGCGACCGACTACGGCGCGCACATGCTCAACCAGCTCTACGAGGTGCTCACCGAGTACGGGCCCATCGACGAGGTGTGGTTCGACGGGGCGCAGGGTCGCATCCCGCCGGAGAAGGTCGAGACGTACGACTGGGACAGCTGGTACGCGGTCATCCGCTCCCTGGCGCCGAACGCGACGGTCGCCGTGCGCGGGCCCGATGTCCGCTGGGTCGGCAACGAGGGCGGACTCGCGCGCGAGAACGAGTGGAGCGTCGTCCCCGTCAAGGACTCGGGGAACGGCAGCATCGACTACGCCCTGAAGTACGACGCCCCCGACCAAGGGAGCCGGGAGGCACTCGCCGACGCGCGCGCGGTCGCCCAGTACGTGCAGTGGTGGCCGGCGGAGTGCGATGTCTCGATCAGGCCTGGCTGGTTCTTCCACGAGGAGGAACAGCCCAAGTCCGTCGAGCGGTTGACGGACATCTGGTTCCGTTCGGTGGGCCGCAACTCCGTGCTGCTCCTCAACATTCCGCCGGACAAGCGGGGCCTGCTCCCGGAGGCGGACGTGGCGCGGCTGCGGGAGTTCCGCGAGTGGATCGGGCGCGAGCTGCCCGAGGACTTCGCGCGGGGTGCGCGGGCCCGAGGCGACGGCCGCCGCCCGTCGTACGCGGTCGACGGCGACCCGGACACGGCGTGGGAGTGCCCCGCGCCAGCCCGGGGGACGCTCACCGTCGACCTGGGCAAGGCGCGCGAGGTCGACCGGATCCGGCTGGGGGAGGAGATCCGGCGGGGTCAGCAGCTGGAGCACGCGGTGATCGAGGCGCGGGTCTCCGGCGGCTCCGGATGGTCTCTCGTGACCGAGGTGGACACCGTGGGGGCCAGCAGGGTCCTGACGCTGGCCACGCCGGTGCGGGCGCGGGAGTGGCGGCTTCGGGTGACGGGTTCGCGCGGGGCGGTGCGGCTCGCGGAGTTCGGCCTGTACCGGTCGCGGGTGTAGGGGCCTTCCCCGGGAGCCACGAAAACCGCTCCCGGGGCTCCGAATCCCCGCCGTTCGGCGCGGTGTTACGGTCTCGGCCATGTCCAAGACTGAGATCGACGCCGTGACCGCCGACTTCTTCGGCGCCTTCGACAACGTGGGCGGCAAGGCCGCTGACGTGGCACGCATCCGCCGACTGATGCTCCCGGGCGGCGTGATCGTCGTCACCGGACCGAAGTTCGCGGCCTACACGGTGGAAGAGTTCATCGAGCCCCGCCAACGCCTCTTGAGCGAGGGCCGGTTGGTGGAGTTCTCCGAGTGGGAGACCTCCGAACGGACGGAGATCGACGGCGACATCGCCTCGCGGTTCGGCACGTACAGCAAGTCCGGGATTCTGGACGGCGCCCCGTTCGAGGGAGGCGGCACGAAGACCATCCAGTTCGTCCGCACCCCGGAGGGCTGGAGGATCGCGGCGTTCTCCTGGTACGACAAGGACTGACCGCCGGGACCCTCTCTTGCGGCGCACCTTCAGGGCCACACGACCTCGCCGTCCCGTACCACCAGGGGACTGGTCTGCTCCTCCTCGTAGAACCTGATCCAGCCGACGCGAACGGAACCGTCGAAGCGCTCGTGATGGCCCCTTCCCTTGGACGCCAGCCAGGTGAGCAGTTCGCCGACGCGGCCGAAGTCGTCCGGGTGGATCTCCTGCCGAGCGGTGAGTGCCCAGCCCTCCGCACGCCGGAGCAGCACGGAGGTGAGCGCTCCGTGCACCTTCGAGGCCGTTTCATGGCACCCCAGGAGCGGCACAGGGTCGTCCTCCATGACGAGTTCGCCCTCGTCGTTCTCCGTCACGACCGGGAACGCACGCACGATGGTCAACTCCACGGGCCGCGGTCCCAGGCCGAGATGCCACCGGAGCTCGGCGATCTCCTCCTCGGAGACGCCGTCACGCAGGTCCATCGCAATCGAGAGCTCGAACATGTCCGCCATGCCGAAACCGTACCGGCGGGGTACGACAGACCTGCATCACGGGGAAGGCGCGGCTCAGCCCCCGGTCACCCGCCCCGTGCTCTCCCGCTCGATGAGGGTCGGCAGCGGCACCTGGACCGTGGCCGCGGGGCCGTCGTCCAGGAGGGACAGGAGTTCGCGCGCCGCCGTACGCCCGAAGGACACCGTGTCGCGGGACAGGGCCGTGAGCCACGGGTGAACCATCCGGCACAGCGCCGAGTCCTCCCACGCGATCACTGATACGTCCCTCGGCACGGCGAAGCCGAGGGAGGCCGCCGCGGCGATCCCGGCGACGGCCATCACGTCGTTGTCGTACACGAGAGCTGTCGGCGGTGACGCGGCCGAGAGCACCCGCCGGGTCACCGCGGCGCCCTCCGCGTCGGAGTAATCGGTGGTCACCGAGCGGACCTCGGAGAGGTCGCGACGCTCGGCCTCGGCCCGCAGCGTGCGGATCCGCCGCTCCGTGTGGGCGAGGCCGGGCAGCCCCGCGATGTGCACGACGCGACGGTGGCCGAGAGCGTGCAGATGGTCCACGACCGACGCCATCGCGCCCGCGTCGTCGGCCCAGACGGTGGAGAGGCCGGGGTGGTGCGCCTGAGGGTCCGGGACGCCGCCCGTCACCACGGCGGGCAGTCCGAGATCGTCGAGGAGGGACGGGCGCGGGTCCTCCGTGCGCGGGTCCACGACGAGGACGCCGTCCACCCGGCGCTCGGCCCACCACCGCTGGTAGACCGCACACTCGGCGGTCACGTCCTCCACCACCTGGAAGAGCAGCCCCAGTTGACGCTCCGCCAGGACTTCCTGGATGCCCGAGATCAGCTGCAGGAAGAACGAGTCGACGCCCAGCGTCCCGGCGGGCCTGGCCACCACGAGACCCACTGTCGCCGATCCCTCACCGGACAGCGCGCGCGCCGCCGTGCTCGGGTGCCAGCCCAGTTGCTCGGCGACCCTGCGGACCCGGTCGCGGGTGACGTCGGAGACTCCGGGCCGGTCGTTGAGCGCGAAGGACACGGCGCTCTCGGAGACTCCGGCACGGCGCGCGATGTCCTTCATGGTCGGCCGGCGTGCCGGGGACCGCTTGCCTTGCACCGGTGTTGCCCCTTTCTTGTTGCGCGCATACTAATGCGCTTGAGCCAGCACACTCTAAAGCGCTTTAGTCGATCCCCGCAAGAAGTTCAACGAACCGCCCTGACCTGCATAGTTGGCGGGATTCGCAGGATTTTTAAACGAATCCATTGACTTTTTGCCGGAGTTCCATGCAAGGTCTGCCTCACGCTGGGCCGAGCAAAGGAGCCGTTTCACCGTGCGCATCTCCCACCACCCCCGCATCCCCAGAAGGGCAGCCGCCGCTGCCGCCGTCCTCGCCGTGCTGCTGCCACTGAGCGCCTGTGGCGACGGAGGCGACGGCGGCGGCTCGACCGACGCGTCCGGCAAGATCGAGGGCGAGATCACCTTCCAGACCTGGAACCTGAAGGCCAACTTCAAGTCGTACTTCGAGGGCGTCGTCGACGGCTTCGAGAAGAAGTACCCCGGCACGAAGGTGAACTGGGTCGACCAGCCCGGCGAGGGCTACGCCGACAAGATCAGCGCCGACGCCGCGGCCGGCACCCTCCCCGACGTCGTCAACGTCTCGCCCGACCTGGTGGCCCCGCTCGCCAAGGCCGGTCTCGCGCTCGACCTCGACAAGGCCGCCGGGAAGTACGAGAAGGAGTACCTGCCGGGGGCGTGGAAGAGCCACCAGATACCGGGCACGGAAGGGACGTACGCCTTCCCCTGGTACCTGAACACCGGGCCGCTCTTCTACAACAAGCGGATCTTCAAGGAAGCGGGGCTCGACGCCGACGAGCCGCCGAAGACGTTCGACCAACTCTTCGACGACGCACTGACGTTGTCGAAGAAGACCAAGGGCAAGACCGCCACCCTCGCCAACGTCCCCACCATCGAGGACTTCGGGCGCTACGGCGTGCCGCTGATGGACAAGGACGGGACCAAGTTCACCTTCAACGGCCCCAAGGGCGTCGAACTCCTCACCAAGTACAAGAAGTTGTACGACGCCAAGGCCCTGGACCGGCAGGCACTCACCGCGACGCCCGAGTCCACGGGGAAGAAGTTCCTCACCGAGGCCGTCGCCATGAACCCCGGAAGCGCCCTGGACCTCGGAAAGTTCAAGAAGGAGGCCCCGGGCCTCTACAAGAACATCGGGATCACCCCGCAGATCACCAACACCGGCAAGGACAACATGTACGTGATGGGCGTGATGGTGAACACCCGCACCAAGCAGACGCCCGCCGCGGTGGCCTTCGCCCACTACGTGACGGACGCGCAGCGCCAGATGTCCTTCGCCAAGAAGGTGGCGATCTTCCCCAGCACGCAGGGTTCGCTCGACGACCCCTACTTCACCAAGCAGGACGGTACCGACGACACGCGGGTGCGGGTCGCCGCCGCCAAGTCCATCAAGACCGCGGTGAACTACACGCCCGTGCTGTTCAGCGAGCAGATGAAGATCGAGCTGCGCAACAGCGTCGCCAGGGCGCTGCAGGGCAAGCAGAGTCCCAAGGAAGCGCTTGACAACGCTGTCAAGAGCTGTGACCGGCTGCTGAAGCAGAGCTGAGAAGACGACACGGACCACGGACCACCACCATGAAAAGCTCCAGCGCCGCCACCGTGCCCCGTGCGGCCGACCCCGTCCCCCGGGGCGCGGCCGGCCGCGGCCCCCGTCGCCGCATCAGACGTCAACTCCCGTCCAGCCCGTGGCTGTTCGCCGCACCCGGCCTGTTGATCGTCGGCGTCTTCATCCTCTATCCGTTCGTCAGCACGCTCATCAACTCCTTCACCGACAAGCGCACCCTGATCCCGGGGGAGTACGTCGGTCTGGACAACTTCCGGGAGCTGCTGCACGACGACATGTTCTGGATCGGGCTCCGCAACTCGACGCTCTACATCGTGGGGGTCGTCCCCGCGCTCGTCGTGCTGCCGCTGCTGCTCGCGATGCTCGTCCAGAAACACATCCCCGGCATCACCTTCTTCCGGTCCGCCTTCTATACGCCGGTGGTCGCGTCCATCGTCGTGGTGGGCCTGATCTGGGTGTGGATGCTGGATGAACGGGGCCTGGTCAACGCGGTCCTTGAAGCGGTGGGGATCGGCTCGGTCGGCTTCCTCAGCGACCAGTGGCTGCTCCTGCTGAGCGCCATGGCCGTCACGGTCTGGAAGGGCCTCGGCTACTACATGATCATTTACCTGGCGGCGCTCGCCAACGTGCCCCGTGAACTCCACGAGGCCGCCTCGGTGGACGGCGCGGGCTCCGTCCGCCGCTTCTTCACCGTCACCGTGCCCGCCGTGCGCTCCACCATGGTGCTGGTGGCCGCCCTGTCCTCGGTCGCCGCCTTCAAGGTGTTCTCCGAGGTCTACCTGATGGCCGGACCCAACGGCGGTCCGGCAGGCGAGGACACCACGCTCGTGATGCTGGTGCAGCGCGTCGGCACCGGCCTGACCGGCCGCGTCGGGTACGCGTCGGCCATCTCGGTCGTCGTCTTCGTCGTCACCGTCGCGCTGATGCTGCTCGTGCTGCGCGCGGACCGGAAGGAGGACGCGTGAGCACCGCGACGAACACGCGCAAGACCGACCAGGCAGCGAAGGAGAGGGAGGGACAGGCCCAGAAGTCCGGGAAGGGCGGGACCCGCGGGCGCGGGCGGATCACCGACGAGAACGGCCGCCGGATGCCCGTGTGGGAGATCATCCTGCGCTACGGACTCCTGCTCGCCGTACTGGCCCTGATGATCGGCCCCTTCCTCTGGCAGCTCTCCACCTCCCTCAAGGGCCCGCACGAGAACATCTTCAGCTCCCCGCCCTCGTTCCTGCCCGACAGCCCGACCTTCCACAACTACGAACGCGTCGCCGACACCATCCCCGTCTGGGACTACGCCCTCAACTCCCTGAAGGTGGCCGCCGCCAACGTGGTGACCAACTGCGTGGGCGCCACCCTCGCCGGATACGCGCTCGCCCGCCTGCGCTACCGGGGCCGCCGCGCGGCCACGATCGTCTTCGTCCTCGCCATGCTGGTGCCCGTGGAGGGCATCATCATCGCCCAGTTCACGACGATGCGGGAGCTGGGCCTGAACAACACCCTCATCGGTGTGCTGCTGCCCGGCTGCGTCTCCGCGCTCAACGTCCTGCTGATGCGCAACGCCTTCCTGAACCTGCCGTACGAGATCGAGGAAGCCGCGTACGTCGACGGCGCGAACGTCTGGCAGCGGTTCCTGCGGATCGCCCTGCCCGCGGTCAAGGGGACGCTCGCCGTGGTGGCGATCTTCGCCTTCATGGGCGCCTGGGACGACTTCCTGTGGCCGCTGATCGTGCTGAGCGACCCGGACCGGTTCACCCTGACCATCGGCCTCAACTATCTGCACGGCACCTTCGCCAACGACGAACGGCTCGTCGCCGCGGGCACGGTCATCGCCGTGCTGCCGCTGATCGTGCTCTTCGCCTGTCTCCAGCGGTACTTCTTCCGCGGGGTGGGCGAGGGCGCTGTGAAGGGCTGAGCCGCAGTTGTCTCATCCCCCCGCACCCCCAGAACCAGGACTCGCATGCCTCGTACGACTCGTGTGCCTTCGGGCGCGCCGCGCTTCGGCGCGAACTACACCCCGAGCCAGGGGTGGTTCCACCACTGGCTCGACTTCGACATCGACGCCGTGCGCGCCGACCTCGACGCGATCGCGGCGCTCGGCCTCGACCACATCCGGGTCTTCCCGATCTGGCCGTACTTCCAGCCCAACCGCACCCTGATCCGACCGCGCGCCGTCGAGCAGCTCGTCGCCCTCGCGGACGCCGCGGCCGAGCGCGGGCTCGACGTCAACGTCGACGGACTGCAGGGGCACCTGTCGAGCTTCGACTTCCTGCCCGCGTGGACGCAGACGTGGCACCGGCGGAACATCTTCACCGACCCCGATGTGGTGGAGGGAGAGGTCGCCTACCTGCGCACGCTCGCCGCCGCCCTCGCCGACCGGCCGAACTTCATCGGCATGACCATCGGCAACGAGGTCAACCAGTTCTCGGCGGGGCCGCATCCCGATCCGGACCGCATCACGCAGGACCAGGCGCAGGAGTGGCTGCGGCGGGTCCTCGCCGCGTGCGAGGAGGGCGCGCCCGGCAAGCTGCATCTGCACGCCGAGTACGACGCCGCCTGGTACCAGGACGACCAGCCCTTCACCCCCGCCCAGGCCGCACGCCTCGGCGGCGCGACCGCCGTGCACTCCTGGGTGTTCAACGGCACGGCCCAGCGGTACGGGCGCGAGGGCGTCGCCACCGCGCAGCACGCGGCGTACATGATCGAACTGTCCAAGGCGTGGGCGGACGATGCGCGCCGCCCGGTCTGGCTGCAGGAGGTGGGCGCGCCCGCTCCCCTCGTCCCCGCCGAGCACGCGGCCGCCTTCACCGAGGCTACGGTGGAGGCGGCGCTGGACTGCGCGGATCTGTGGGGGGTGACGTGGTGGTGCTCGCACGATGTGTCGCGCTCGCTGTCGGACTTCCCCGAACTTGAGTACAGCCTGGGCCTGTTGACGAATGAGGGGCAGGTCAAACCTGGGGGAGAGGTGCTGGCCCGGATCGCCGGGGAGTGGCGGGGGCGGGAGTACGCGCCCGCGGTCCGCTCGACCGCGGTGGTGGTCGATGACTCCACCTCGCGGCGGTCCGCGTGTGGCCCCGGGGGAGCGGTGTTCGAGGCGTTCATGGGCCTCGTCGCGGACGGGGTCCGGCCCACCACTGTTCTGGCCGGCAGGGTCGGTGACTCGGCGCATTTGGCTGCGCGGGGCATCAGTGAGGTCGTGCGGCCAGGGGAGGTCGGCTAGGCCCAAGATCTCTCCCCGACCCCGCCCCTTCCCGACTGTGACATTTGCGGCTCCGCCCCAGACCCCGTACAAGACGGCCTCGAACGCCGGCCGGGCTGAACTTCCAGCCTGTCCGGCGCTTGAGGACGAACTCGGCGAAGCCGGTGATCAACGGTGCGCAAGGCCCCCGCGCCAGAGCGGGTTTTCGGGAAGGGGCGGGGTTGGGGAAATCAGACCCCGTCCACCCCACCCGCACCCACCACACAAACGGAGAGCACCATGCACGACGACCGCACCCTCATAGAAGCCCGCCTCAAGCGCGTCCTGGACGAGCGCATCCGCCCCGCCGTCTACCCCGAGTCCGTACCCCTGGACGTCGCGGTGTGGAACGCCCCCGGTGAACCCGTCCCCGTGGCGGAAGGCCTCGCCGCCACCCCCGAGCCGACCGCGGTCGGCGCCCCCTGGGGCGCCCCCTGGTCCACCAGCTGGTTCCAGGTGACCGGCACCGTCCCGCGGGAATGGGCGGGGAAGACCGTCGAGGCCATCCTCGACCTCGGCTTCGACGAGAACATGCCCGGCTTCCAGTGCGAGGGCCTGGTCTACCGCCCCGACGGCACCCCGGTGAAGGGCCTCAACCCCCGCAACCAGTGGGTGCGGATCGCCGCTCCGGCCACCGGCGGCGAAGACGTCCACCTGCACATCGAGGCCGCCTCCAACCCCGTCATCCTCGACTACCACCCCTTCCTGCCCACCCAGCTCGGCGACAAGGAGACGGCCGGCAGCGAGCCCCAGTACAAGCTCGCCCGCATGGACCTCGCCGTCTTCGACGAGACCGTGTGGCAGCTCGTCATCGACCTCGAAGTGCTCGGCGAGCTCATGCAGGAGCTGCCCGAGGACTCCGGGCGCCGTTACGCGATCGTGCGCGCCATCGGCCGCTGTCTGGACGCCGTCGACCTCCAGGACGTGAACGGGTCGGCGCCCGCGGCCCGTGCCGAGCTCGAAGGCGTCCTCACCACCCCCGCCGAGCCCTCGGCCCACCGCATCAGCGCCGTCGGCCACGCGCACATCGACTCCGCCTGGCTGTGGCCGCTGCGCGAGACGGTGCGCAAGGTCGCGCGTACGACGTCCAACATGACCGCGCTCATCGAGGACGAGCCCGACTTCGTCTTCGCCATGTCGCAGGCCCAGCAGTGGGCGTGGGTCAAGGAGCACCGGCCCGAGGTGTGGGCGAAGGTCAAGAAGGCGGTCGCCGACGGGCGGTTCGTGCCCGCGGGCGGCATGTGGGTCGAGTCGGACACGAACATGCCCGGGTCGGAGGCGATGGCCCGTCAGTTCGTGCACGGGAAGCGGTTCTTCCTGGACGAGTTCGGCATCGAGAACGACGAGGCGTGGCTGCCGGACACCTTCGGCTTCGCCGCCGGTCTTCCGCAGATCATCAAGGCGGCGGGCTCCAAGTGGCTCCTCACCCAGAAGATCTCCTGGTCGCAGACCAACCGCTTCCCGCACCACACCTTCAACTGGGAAGGCATCGACGGCACCCGCATCTTCACGCACTTCCCGCCCGTCGACACCTACAACTGCTCGATGAAGGGCAGCGAGATCGCCCACGCGGCGAAGAACTTCAAGGACAAGGGAGTCGCCCGGCGCTCCCTCGCCCCGACGGGCTGGGGTGACGGCGGCGGCGGCACCACCCGCGAGATGATCGCGAAGGCGGGACGCCTGCGAGACCTGGAGGGTTCGGCGACCGTCGAGTGGGAGACCCCCGCCGCGTTCTTCGAGAAGGCCGAGGCGGAGTACCCGAACGCTCCCGTCTGGGTCGGCGAACTGTACCTGGAGCTCCACCGCGCCACGCTCACCAGCCAGGCGGGCACCAAGCAGGGCAACCGCCGCAGCGAGCACCTGCTGAGGGAGGCCGAGCTGTGGGCGGCCACGGCAGCCGTGCGGGTACCAGAATTCTCGTACCCCTACGAGGAGTTGGACCGCATCTGGAAGACGGTGCTGCTCCACCAGTTCCACGACATCCTGCCCGGCTCGTCCATCGCCTGGGTGCACAGGGAGGCGCGCGCGACGTACGCGAAGGTCGCCGAGGAGCTGAACGGCATCATCGACGCGGCTCAGCGGGCACTCGCCGGACAGAGCGACGGCACGGACACCACCCTCGTCTTCAACTCCACCCCGCACACCCGCGACGGCGTCCCGGCGGGCGGCGCGCGGCCCGCCGCGATCGACGGCCAGGCGGCGATTGCCTCCCGTGCCGATGGCGGCTACGTCCTCGACAACGGCCTGCTGCGGGTCGAGATCGACGCGCGCGGTCTGATCGTCTCGGCGTACGACATCGTGGCGGACCGGGAGACCATCGCGCCCGGCCAGGCGGCGAACCTGCCGCAGATCCACGCCGACTTCCCGAACATGTGGGACGCGTGGGACGTCGACGAGTTCTACCGGAACACGGTCACCGACCTCACGGACGCGGACCGGGTGGAGACCGGCGAGGACGGCGTCTCGGTGCGTGTCACGCGGACCTTCGGTGACTCGCGGCTCACGCAGACGCTGTCCCTGTCGCCCGGCTCCATGCGCCTGGACATCGACACGGAGGTCGACTGGCACGAGACGGAGAAGTTCCTGAAGCTGGCGTTCCCGCTGGACATCCACGCGGAGCGGTACGCCTCGGAGACGCAGTTCGGCCACTTCTACCGGGCCACGCACACCAACACGAGCTGGGAGGCCGCCAAGTTCGAGGCGTGCAACCACCGCTTCGTGCAGGTGGAGGAGCCGGGCTGGGGTGTCGCCCTGGTCACCGACTCTACGTACGGGCATGACGTGACCCGCACGGTACGCGCCTCGGACTCCGGCACGACCACGACGGTCCGCGCCTCGCTCCTGCGTGCCCCGCGCTTCCCCGACCCCGAGACGGACCAGGGTGTGCACCGCTTCCGGCACGCGCTGGTCCCCGGCGCCGCGATCGGCGACGCGGTGCGGGAGGGCTACCGGATCAACCTGCCCGAACGGCAGGTCCCGGGCGGCGCGGAGGTGGCCCCGCTGGTGACCCTCGACAATGACGCCGTGGTCGTCACGGCGGTCAAGCTCGCCGACGACGGCAGCGGTGACGTGGTCGTCCGCTTCCACGAGTCGCGGGGCGGGCGGGCGAAGGCGACGCTGACGCCGGGCTTCCCGGTCGGTTCCGTGGAGGTGACGGACCTCCTCGAGCGCCCCCTCACCGACGCGCCGGCCCCGGTGCGCTCGGGCGAGGAAGTCGCCCTGGCGCTGCGGCCGTTCGAGCTGGTGACGCTGCGATTCACGCGGGCGTGATGTCTGACTGAACGGACGCTGACACCCGGGCGTCGGACGGGCTGGTGGTCCCAGCTCGTCCGACGCCCGAGTCGTCGCACGCCGGGCATCCGAGAGGCACACTGGCCGACATGCCCCTCGCACTGCACCACATCGTCATCGACGCCCACGATCTGCCCTCCCTGGCCCGTTTCTGGGCGGAGGCACTGGGCTGGCGGATACTGTCCGAGCGCGAGCGGGAGGTCGTGATCGGCTCTGCCGAGAACGCGCCGGTGGGCATCTGCTTCATGCCGGTGACGGATCGCAAGGTCGTCAAGAACCGCCTGCATCTCGACCTGACGTCCGCCGCGGAGGACCGCGACGCCGAGATCGAGCGCCTCCTCGCACTCGGCGCCCGCAGGGCCGAGGTCGGGCAGAGCGGTGAGGAGTCGTGGACGGTCCTCGCCGACCCGGAGGGAAACGAGTTCTGCGTGGTCCGCCCGAAGAAGACCCTCATCGGCTAGGACCGGGGCGGAGGCGCGCCCCGCCCCACGGCGCACCGCCTCGCCCGTGCCGGGTAGACCCCTACCCGTCCACCTGCGCCCGCATCCACTCCTCCACCTCTCCCACATGCGCCGCCGCCGCGGCCCTCGCCGCCTCCGGGTCCCGGGCCACCAGCGCCCGGTGGATCCTGGCGTGTTCGCGGCGGGTTCGTTCGAAGGCGCCCTCCTCCTGGTAGCCCCGCCAGACCCGTGCGCGGAACGTGCGGGACGACAGGCCCTCCAGGATGGCCGCCATCGTGTCGTTGCCCGCCGCGAAGGCGATCGTGCGGTGGAACGCGAGGTCGTGGGAGAGGATCTCCTCCGGGTCCTCCGTGGCGTTCATCGCCTCCAAGTGCTTCTCCACGTCGGCCAGTTGATCGGGCGAGATGCGCGCCGCCGCCAGCGCCGTCGCCGTGGATTCGAGGACCCTGCGTACCTCCAGGAGTTCCACGAGGCGTGGGCCGCGTGACAGGTCCGCCACGACGCCGAAGGTTTCCAGGAGGTCCCCGGCCTCCAGCTGGGTGACATAGATGCCCGAGCCGTGCCGGGCCTCCAGGACCCCCATCACCGTGAGCGCCCGGATCGCCTCCCGCATGGAACTGCGCGAGATTCCCAGCTGCGTCGCCAACTCCCGCTCCGTCGGCAGCCGTGCGCCGGGCTCCAGGCGGCCCTCGCCGATCATCGCCTTGATCTGCTCGATGGCCCGCCCGGTCACGGTGCCCTTCTGCGGGGCGGTCTGGTCCACGTGACGCTCCTCCACTAGCCGAGTGCGCCGAAGTCTAATCAGAGATGTGGTCGGACCACTACGGCCTGAAAGCAGGAAAACTTGGCGTCGAGGGGTGTTGTGAGCGCCAAGTGGTCTGATAAATATTCGCCCATCAGTCGCTAGGACTCCCGATCCACGCTCGATGAGGAGCTGTCAGATGGCCGGCAGAACAGTGCGCAACAGGACCAGCGGGGCGGGGACTTCGCGTGCGGTGCGGACCGCCGCCGCCGCGGCCTGCGCGTCCCTCGTGCTCACGGCATGCGGCAGTACGAAGGACAGCGCGGCGCCCGCGGGCGGTGAGGGCGGCGGTGAGGGCAAGGTCGGAGTGATCCTGCCCCTGCTGACCTCGCCGTTCTGGCAGTCGTACAACGACTACGTACCGAAGATGGCGAAGACCGAGGACGTCGACGCGCTCAAGACGGTCAACTCCAACAGCGACCCCTCGCAGCAGATCACCGACATCAACAACCAGCTCAACCAGGGGGTCAAGGGGCTCGTCGTCGCGCCGCTCGACAGCGCGGCCATCTCCGCCGGCCTCGACCAGGCCGAGCGCAAGGGCGTACCCGTGGTCGCCGTCGACGTCGCCCCCGAGAAGGGCAAGGTCGCGATGGTCGTGCGGGCCAACAACGTCGCGTACGGCGAGAAGGCGTGCGAGTACCTCGGCAAGCAGGTCAAGACCGGCAAGGTCGTCCAGATCATGGGAGACCTCGCCTCCGTCAACGGCCGTGAGCGCTCCGAGGCGTTCCGCACCTGCGTGAAGAAGAAGTTCCCCAAGCTCAAGGTCCTGGAGATCCCCGCCAAGTGGGAGTCCGACACGGCCGCGTCGAAACTGGACACCCTGCTCAACTCCAACCCCGACATCAAGGGGATCTACATGCAGGCGGGCGGCGTCTATCTCGCCCCCACCCTGCAGACCCTCAAGTCCAAGAAGATGCTGAAGAAGGCGGGCGAGGAGGGGCACATCACCGTCATCTCGAACGACGGCATCCCGCAGGAGTTCGACGCCATCCGCAAGGGCCAGATCGACGCCACCGTCTCGCAGCCGGCCGACGCGTACGCCAAGTACGGGATGTACTACATCAAGGCCGCGATGAGCGGGAAGAAGTTCAAGCCGGGGCCGACCGACCACGACTCCACCATCGTGAAGCTGCCCAGCGGCATCCTGGAGGACCAGTTGCCCGCGCCCCTGGTCACCAAGGAGAACGTGGACGACTCCGAGCTGTGGGGCAACACGGTCAAATGAGTACGCCGATGACCGAGCCCTCCACCGGCAGGGCGACGACTCCGCTCGTCGAAGCGACCGGCATCACCAAGCGGTACGGGCCCACCGTCGCGCTGCGGGACGGGCAGCTCACCGTCCTGCCCGGTGAGTCCCACGCCCTCGTCGGCCGCAACGGCGCGGGCAAGTCGACCCTCGTCACCATCCTCACCGGGCTCCAGGCCCCGGACGCGGGCACCGTCCTCTTCGACGGCGAGCCCGCGCCACAGCTCACCGACCGCGACGCCTGGCGCCGCAAGGTCGCCTGCGTCTATCAGAAGCCCACCGTGGTTCCCGATCTCACCGTCGCCGAGAACCTCTTCATCAACCGGCAGCCCGAAGGACGCGGCGGCTTCATCAGCTGGCGCAAGCTGCGCACGCAGGCCGCCGACGTGCTCGACACCTGGGACGTCCGGGTCGACCCGGACGCCCGTACCGCCGACCTCGAGGTCGAGGACCGGCAGATGGTCGAGATCGCGCGGGCGCTCAGCTTCGGGGCGCGGTTCATCGTCCTGGACGAGCCCACGGCACAACTCGACAACCGCGAGATCGAGCGGCTCTTCACGCGCATGCGGGCGCTCCAGGAGTCCGGCGTCACCTTCCTCTTCATCTCGCACCACCTCCAGGAGGTGTACGAGGTGTGCCAGACCGTCACGGTCCTGCGCGACGCCCGCTGGATCATCACCGCGCCCGTGGCCGACCTGCCCCGCGCCGCCCTGGTCGAGGCGATGGCGGGCGAGGCGCTGCGGGAGAAGGAGGCCGCCGAGGAGTCCGTGGCCCGGACCGAGGTCCCCGCGAACGCCCCGGTGATGCTCGACGTCACGGGCCTCACCAGTGACTCGTACGCGGGTGTCGACCTGACCGTCCGCAAGGGCGAGGTCGTGGGCCTCGCCGGATCCAGCGGCAGCGGCAAGATCAACCTCGCGGAGACCATCGCGGGGCTGCACACGCCGACCGGCGGAAGCGCCCGACTCGACGGGAAGGAGCTGCCGTTCGGGGATGTCGCCGCCTCGCTGCGGGCCGGCGTCGGCTGCGTCCCGCGTGACCGGCACGACCAGGGCCTGGTCTTCGGGATGACGATCGGCGACAACGCCACGATGACCGTCCTCGACCGGCTCGGGAAGTACGGCTTCGTGGGCACCGAGCGCAAGCGCCGCTTCGCCGAGGAGCTGATCGACCGCCTCGACATCCACGCCGAGGGGCCTGACCAACCCGTGTCGGACCTCTCGGGCGGCAACGCCCAGAAGGTCGTCATGGCGCGCGCACTCGCCTCCGACCCGCGCCTCCTCGTCCTCATCAACCCCACCGCAGGCGTGGACGTGAAGTCCAAGGAGTCGCTCCTTGCCCGGATGGACAACGCCCGCGAGGACGGCACCGCCGTCCTCGTCGTCTCCGACGAGCTGGACGACCTGCGGCGCTGCGACCGCGTCCTGGTCCTCTTCCACGGACGGGTGGTCGCCGAGCACGAGGCGGGCTTCACCGACCACGACCTGATCGGGTCGATCGAGGGGGTGGGCCCCGACAGGGGCCCGGGACTGTCACATATGCGGCTCCGCCGCGCGAGCGCGACAAGCCCCCACCGGCCCGCGGCCGAAGAACAAGGAGACCACAGTGGCTGACACCAAGGCCCCGGCCGCACAGGCTGCCCCCGCAAAGAAGAGCACCGCCGAAGGCCGCGCAGCGAAAAGCATCATCCTGCGTCGGGCACGCGAACTCGCCCTGGTACCCGCCCTGCTGCTCCTCATGCTGCTCGGCGCACTGGTCAACGACTCGTTCCTCACGGAGCGGAACATCATCTCCATCCTCGGCGCCTCCGCCGCCCTGGCGATGGTCGTGCTCGCCGAGTCGCTCGTCCTCATCACCGGCAAGTTCGACCTGTCCCTCGAATCGGTCGTCGGCATCGCGCCCGCCGTCGGCGCGCTGCTCGTGCTGCCCGCGGCCCAGGCCGGATTCGGCACCGAGATGCCCGCCGCGGTGGCGCTCCTCGCGATCCTCGTCGTCGGTGCGGTCATCGGCGCCTTCAACGGCATCCTCGTGGTGAAGCTCAAGCTCAACGCGTTCATCGTCACGCTCGCCATGCTGATCGTGCTGCGCGGACTGCTCGTCGGCGCGACCGAGGGCAAGACGCTCTTCGGCATGCCCGACGCCTTCTACACCCTCGCCACCTCGACGTTCCTGACCATCCCGCTCTCGGTGTGGCTGGCCGCCGTCTCCTTCGGCGTCGCGGGGTTCGTCCTCAAGTACCACCGTGTAGGACGCGCCCTGTACGCGATCGGCGGCAACGCCGACGCGGCACGCGCCGCCGGCATCCGCGTCGAGCGCGTCATGCTCGGCGTGTTCATCGTCGCCGGTGTGCTCGCCGCCGTCGGCGGACTCATGCAGACCGGTTACGTCGGCGCGATCAACGCCAATCAGGGCCAGAACATGATCTTCACCGTGTTCGCGGCGGCCGTCATCGGCGGCATCAGCCTCGACGGCGGCAAGGGCACCATGTTCGGCGCCCTCACCGGCGTGCTGCTGCTCGGCGTCGTACAGAACCTGCTCACTCTCGCCCAGGTGCCGTCCTTCTGGATCCAGGCCATCTACGGCGGAATCATCCTGGTCGCCCTGATGATCGCCCGTGTCACCACCGGTCGCGCACAGGACTGACCCCGCTCCGGGTTCCCCGTCTCCTCGCCCCTTTCCGGAAAGGCCTCCTGTGTCCCCGACCCCCGCCCGCATCACCGCGGTCGACACCTACGACGTACGGTTCCCGACCTCGCGGGAGCTGGACGGGTCCGACGCGATGAACCCGGACCCCGACTACTCCGCCGCCTATGTGGTCCTTCGTACCGACGCGGACGACGGCCTGGAGGGGCACGGCTTCACCTTCACCATCGGGCGCGGCAACGACGTCCAGGTCGCCGCGATCGAGTCGCTGCGCCACCACGTGCTCGGCCGGTGCGTCGAGGAACTCTGCGCCGACCCAGGGGTGTTGAACCGTGACCTGATCGGGGACAGCCAACTGCGCTGGCTCGGACCCGAGAAGGGCGTGATGCACATGGCGATCGGTGCCGTCGTCAACGCGCTGTGGGATCTGGCGGCCAAGCGCGCGCGCAAGCCGTTGTGGCGGTTCCTGGCGGACGCCGAGCCCCAGTGGCTCGTCTCCCAGATCGACTTCCGCTACATCGCCGACGCACTCACCCCGCAAGAGGCCCTGGACATGCTCCGGTCGGGCCGCCACGGAGCCGCCGAACGCGAAGCCCTGTTGCGAGAGCGCGGCTACCCCGGCTATACGACGTCGCCGGGTTGGCTCGGTTACAGCGACGAGAAGCTGACCCGTCTGGCCCGGCAGGCCGTGGCGGACGGCTTCACGCAGATCAAACTGAAGGTCGGCGCGGACCTGGCGGACGACGTACGCCGCTGCCGTACCGCCCGCCAGGCGATCGGGCCCGGCATCCGCATGGCGATCGACGCCAACCAGCGCTGGAACGTCGGCGAGGCCGTCGAATGGACGCGCGCCCTCGCGGAGTTCGACCCGTACTGGGTCGAGGAGCCCACGAGCCCCGACGACGTCCTCGGCCACGCGGCGATCCGGAAAGCGGTCGCCCCGGTCAAGGTCGCCACCGGCGAACACGTGCAGAACCGCATCGTCTTCAAGCAGCTCCTCCAGGCGGGCGCGATCGACGTGCTGCAGATCGACGCGGCGCGCGTCGGCGGCGTCAACGAGAACCTCGCGATCCTGCTGCTCGCCGCCAAGTTCGGCGTACCGGTCTGCCCGCACGCCGGCGGGGTAGGCCTGTGCGAACTCGTCCAGCATCTGTCGATGTTCGACTATGTGACGCTGTCCGGCACCACCGAGAACCGCGTCATCGAGTACGTCGACCATCTCCACGACCACTTCATCGACCCGGTCGTACTGCGCGAGGGCCACTACATGGCGCCCACCGCGCCTGGCTTCTCGGCCACCATGCGGGCCGAGTCCCTCGCCGAATTCACCTATCCGGACGGCGCCTTCTGGGCCGCCGACCTCGCACAGGGCAAAGGAGCTGCCGCATGACGGACCCCCAGGACTTTGAGGGCCTCAAGGCCCTGGTCACCGGCGGAGCCTCCGGCATCGGGCGGGCCACGGCCGAACTGCTCGCCGCACGAGGCGCCCAGGTGGCCGTGCTCGACCTGGCCCCGGACGGCGTGGCGAAGCCGCTCACCGGCTATCGCGCCGACGTCTCGGACGACGCCTCGGTGCGCGAGGCCGTCGCCGCCGCCGTGGCCGACCTCGGCGGACTCGACATACTGATCAACAATGCGGGGATCGGCGCGCAGGGCACGGTCGAGGACAACGACGACGCCCAGTGGCACAAGGTGCTCGACGTGAACGTCCTCGGGATCGTGCGCACCACGCGAGCCGCCCTCGCGCACCTGCGCGTCTCCACCCACGCGGCGATCGTCAACACCTGCTCGATCGCGGCCACCGCGGGGCTGCCGCAGCGTGCCCTGTACTCGGCGTCCAAGGGCGCGGTGCTCTCCCTGACGCTCGCGATGGCCGCCGACCACGTACGCGAAGGGGTGCGCGTCAACTGCGTCAATCCCGGCACCGTGGACACTCCGTGGGTCGGCCGCCTCCTGGACGCCGCGCCCGATCCGGCCGCCGAGCGTGCCGCGCTCGCGGCCCGCCAGCCCACCGGACGCCTCGTCGCGGCCGACGAAGTCGCCGGAGCCATCGCCTACTTGGCGAGCCCGCTCTCCGGCGCGACCACCGGCACAGCGCTCGCCGTCGACGGCGGCATGCAGGGCCTGCGGCTGCGCCCGGCGGGCCGGTGAGCGGCGCGGCCCGGCACCGCATCGGACCCGGCGGCGTCGAGGTGACCGAGCTGTCCTTCGGCGCCGCCGGCCTCGGCAACCTCTACACGCCGATCACCGACGAAGACGCGGCCGCGGCGATCGACGCCGCCTGGGACGCGGGCATCCGCTACTTCGACACGGCCCCGCATTACGGCATCGGCCTTTCCGAGCGCAGGCTCGGCGAGGCGCTGCGGGCGCGCCCTCGCCATACGTACGCGCTCTCGACCAAGGCGGGCCGCCTTCTCGAAGCGGTGGACAGGCCCGTGGGCGACGACCTCGCCCACGGCTTCGCCGTGCCGGCCACACATCGCCGTGTATGGGACTTCAGCGCGGACGGCATCCGCCGCTCCCTGGAGGCGAGCCTCACCCGCCTCGGCCTCGACCGCGTCGACATCGTCTACCTCCACGACCCGGACGACCACGCGGAGCAGGCCTTCCGGGAGGGGTATCCGGCCCTGGAGCGGCTGCGCTCCGAAGGCGTCGTCGGAGCGATCGGCGCGGGCATGAACCAGACGGCGATGCTCACCCGTTTCGTCCGTGACACGGACGTCGACGCCGTGCTGTGCGCGGGCCGCTACACACTCCTGGACCAGAGCGCCCTGGCCGAGCTGCTCCCGGCGGCACAGGAGCGCGGCAAGGCGGTGGTGATCGGCGGCGTCTTCAACTCGGGCCTGCTTGCCGACCCGAAGCCCGGCGCGACCTACGACTACACGACCGCGCCCCGCGCCCTCGTGGACCGCGCCTGCCACCTGAAGGCGCTCGCGGAACGGCACGGCACGACGGTGCGCGCGGCTGCCCTGGCCTTCCCCCTCGCGCACCCGGCGGTGTCCACCGTCCTCGTCGGCGCCCGCTCGCCCCACGAAGTGCGCGACGCGGCCCGGCAGTTCGCCGCGGCCGTCCCCGCGGGCTTCTGGGAGGAAGCCAGAGCCGAAGGCCTGCTGCCCGCAGGCGTACCCGTCCCGGGAGAGGACCCCGCGTGAGAATCGCCCTGCACACCAAGGTCCGCGCCGACCGCGTCGCCGCATACGACGCCGCGCACCGAGAGGTACCCGCCGAGCTGGTCGCCGCCATCCGCGCGGCGGGCGCCACCTCCTGGACGATCTGGCGCAGCCATACCGATCTCTTCCATGTCCTGGAGTGCGAGGACTACGCCCGCATGCTCGCCGAGCTGGACAAGCTGCCGGTCAACATCGCCTGGCAGGCGCGCATGGCCGAGCTCCTCGACGTCGTCCACGACTACTCGGCCGAGGGCGCGGGCGCGGGGCTGCCCGTCGTATGGGAGCTGCCGTGACGCCGGAACTCGCCGTCGTCGACTCCCACCACCACGTGTGGGACCTCTCCGTACGCGACCAGGAATGGATCACCGGCGACGTGCTCGCCCCGATCCGCCGGAGCTTCTCCCTCGCCGACCTCCTGCCCGAGGCCCGTGCCGCGGGCGTCACCGCGACCGTGCTCGTCCAGACGGTCACCGTCGCCGAGGAGACCCCGGAGTTCCTCGCCCTGGCCGCGGACAGCGGCCTCGTCGCGGGCGTCGTCGGGTGGACCGATCTCACCCGTCCGGACGTCGGTGACGCGCTCGGGGAGTTGCGTGAACTCCCCGGCGGGCAGCGCCTCGTGGGCATCCGGCACCAGGTGCAGGGCGAGCCCGATCCCCAGTGGCTGCTGCGGCCCGACGTGCGCCGGGGGCTGGCCGCGGTCGGCGCCGCGGGCCTCGCCTACGACCTGGTGGTCCTGCCCCACCAGCTCCCGGCCTGCGTGCGGGCGGCGCGGGAACACCCCGGGCTGACCTTCGTCCTGGACCACGTGGGCAAACCGCCCATCGCCACCGGCGCCCTCGAACCGTGGGCCACGGCGATTCGCTCGCTCGCCGCGCTTCCCAACACCGTCTGCAAACTCTCCGGCCTGGTGACCGAAGCCGACCCGAAGACCTGGACGGTGGACGACCTGCGCCCGTACGCGGACACCGTCCTGGACGCCTTCGGACCTGACCGGCTGATGTTCGGCTCGGACTGGCCCGTCTGCACTCTGGCCGCCACGTACACGGAAGTCGTGGCCGTCGCACGGCAGTTGACCGGGGCGCTCAGTGAAAGCGAACGCACCGCCCTCTTCTCGGGAAACGCGACCCGCGTCTACGGCCTCCGACTCAGCGAGGCGAGCTGATCCGCGTCGGCGGCAGGAACTCCCGCACGTACGTCCGCTCCCAGCAGGCACCCGTCTCCCGCAGTTCACGCCAGGTCGTGTAGCGGTAGCGATAGAGGCGGGCGCGGATGTACGCGGGAGGCTCGTCCGGCGGGAACGGGACGTGACGCAGCAGTCTCAGCGTGTCCCGGTCGCCCTCCAGGAGCCGCTCCACCAAGGGGCCGAACCACGAGCGCGCGTACGCGGGGGAGAGCGCCGCGAACCACATCATCCAGTCGAGCCGCAGATGGTACGGCGCGAACTGCCGCGGCCAGCGGCGCACATCGCCGGGCTTCCCCTTGAACCCGTACTCACGCCACTGCGATGCGTGACGGGGTGTCGTGTCCGCCGTCCCTTCGATGACCACTTCCTGGCGAACGCGGCTGACGCTGCCGAACGCGCCGTACGCGTTGACGAGATGGAGCGGGTCGAAGGAGTAGTTCATGATCTGCCGACGCGCGAACAGGTTGCGCGCGGGCCGGTAACTGAGCCCCAGGATCAGGGCAGTCACCGCGATGACGACCACCTCGTACCAGAGCGGGGAAGCGGGCGACCGTGACGGCGCTCCCGCGCTGCCGAAGTCCACGGCGGGCACGGCGAGCACGATCGTCAGCCAGTTCAACCAGGCGAAGTTTCCCGAGAACACCAGCCACAACTGGGTGGCGATCATCAGGCAGGCCGCGGCCGTCGCGACCGGCTGTGGAGTGAACAGCAGGACGGGCACGACGAGTTGGGTGAAGTGGTTGGCCGCGACCTCCATCCGGTGCACGGGCCTGGGCAGGTGGTGGAAGAACCAGCTCAGCGGGCCAGGCATCGGCTGCGTCTCGTGATGGAAGTACAGGCAGGTGAGCTTGCGCCAGCACGCGTCGCCGCGCATCTTGATCAGCCCGGCCCCGAACTCGACGCGGAACAGCACCCAGCGCAGGAGGAAGAGGATCAACACCGGCGGCGCCGTCTCGTCGTTGCCGAGGAAGACGGCGAGGAAGCCCACCTCCAGGAGGAGCGACTCCCAGCCGAAGCCGTACCAGGTCTGCCCGACGTTCACGATCGAGAGGTACAGCGCCCACGGCACCACCCAGAGCAGCATGCCGCCCCACAGGGGAAGCAGACCGTCGACGCCCGCCAGCAACGCGAGAGCGCAGGCACAGCCCGACCACGCGACGAGGGCGAAGAAGCGGTCCGAGTAGTGCAGCTGGAAGAGGCTCGGGGCCTTGCGGAAGGGCACGCGCTCGACGTAGCGCGGCACCGGCAGCATGCCGCGCTCACCGATCAGCGCGCGGAACTGCAGCACCGCGCCCAAGAACGCCACGAAATAGACCGCCGCCAGAGCCCGCTGGAAGACGAGGCGGCCGAGCCAGTACTGATCCGCTGTGAACCACTCCACAAGACCATCTTGCGCCCTGACCGGACCGGCGCTCTTCCCGGCTTGCGCACCGGCTCCGACTGCCGCAGAGATGGAGGCACGTTGCCCGATGACAGGCGGGAGAGCACGGTGCGTGTGCCCACCAGGCCCACCAGGTCCACAAGGCCCACCAGGATCCATGCGGTGGCCTTCGCGATATCCGCGGCCCTCGCCATCGCGGGATGCTCCGGCGGAGGCGAGAAGAACCCCGCCGACGGCGGCGCCGAGCTGTTCATGCAGCCGGCCGCCGCCCAGGGCCCCGATCCGTTCACCGACTCCACCGCGACATCCACGGCGACCCCCTCGCCCGTCACCCGTTCGCCGCAGCCCTCACCGACGGGTACTTCCTCACCCACGGCTCAGGGCGTGCGCTCCCTCTCGGGCGGTACGCCCGGTCTGTACGGCGGCACCCACTCCCTCGGCAGCTGCGACGTGGCCGCCCAGGTCCGCTTCCTCACCGCCGACCAGGGCAGAGGCCGCGCCTTCGCCCAGGCTTCGGGCATCTCCCAGGCCGACATCCCGGGCTTCCTGCGCGGGCTGACGCCGGTCGTGCTGCGGGCCGACACCCGCGTCACCAACCACGGCTACCGCGACGGTGGTGCCAGCGGCTTCCAATCCGTGCTGCAGACGGGCACCGCCGTCCTCGTCGACAACCGGGGGCTGCCGCGCGTGCGGTGCGCCTGCGGGAACCCGCTGAAGCCGCCGGTCGCGTTCAAGGGCGCCCCGAGCCACCAGGGCAAGCCGTGGCCCGGCTACCGGCCGACGCAGGTCGTGGTGGTGACCCCGGCACCGAAGGTCATCGTGAACATCACCATCGTGAACATCGTCGACAACACCTGGATCGAGCGGAAGACCGGCGACGAGGACGGCGGCGACGACCACATCGTGCCCCCGCCGACCCCGACCCCGACCACGCCCGATCCGACCGCGCCCACCCCGAGCACGCCCACCCCGACCACACCGTCTCCGACCACGCCGTCCCCGACCGCCCCGGACGACCGCGAGACTCCCAACGACAGCGACACCCCCAGCGACCCGGGCACCACCTCCACGGACTGCCCCACGCCCGCCCCCGCCACGGGCACGAAGCCGCCCACCGGCACCCCGTCCGAGATCCCTCCCGGCTGCCCCACGCCCACCCCGCCGACGGACGAGCCGCGCACGCCCGACGACGACACGGCTGAGCCGCCGCCCCAGGAGGACTCCCTGACCGACGACCCGCTGACCAGTGATCCCGGCACTTTCCAGAGCTGAACGTGCGCGCTCGGCCCCGACAGCGAAGAATCATGAAGTGTCATGACGCCCACGTCACTGCCGGACGACTGGCCCGCTTCCGCACGGTCGATCCTGGCGTTCAACAGCACAGGCTGCTTCGACTGGGACCTCGACAGCGGCCTGATGCATCTGGACGCCGCGGGCCACGAGGTCTTCGACGTGCGGGCCGACGAGTACGACGGCCACCCCACGAGCCTCGGCGTACGGGTTCCGCCACTCGAGGCACACCGCCTCGACGCCTACGTGTCGCACGCGCTCAAGGACGGCAGCCGGACCTACGGCATCTACTTCCGCATCCGGCTGCGCGACGGCGGTCTGCGTTGGACCCACACCCAGGGGTACATCCAGCGTGACGAGACGGGCCGCCCGCGCCGCATCGTGGGCATCGTCCGCGACGCCACCCAGGAACTGGGCGACAGCACGGCCCGGCACCAGCGCGCCGACGAGGAGGAGGACCGCCGCCGCCGTACGAGCATCGTGCAGGGCACCACGGCGGCCCTCGCGCACGCTCGTACCGTCCGGGACGTCATCGACGTACTCAAGGACACGCACGGCCTCGCGCACCTGGGCGCGTCGAACCTGGTCATGGGCCTGGTCGAGGCCGGGCGGATCCGGCTGGTCGCGGAGGGGCCCGTGGGCAGCTTCGTGCCGGGCACCAAGTTCACGCGGCTCGACGAGCGGTATCCGATGAGCGACGCCGTGCGCACGCTCTCGCCGCGCTTCATCGAGACGGCCGCGGAGTTCGCCGCCTCGTACCCGGACCTGTGGCCGTACATAGACGAACTGGGCATCACATCCGCCGCGTATCTGCCGCTCATCGCGCAGGCCAAGCCGATCGGCGTGCTCGGGCTGCTCTACCAGGACAAGACCGGCTTCACCGAGGAGGAGCGCAACGTCCTGGTCGCGCTCGGCAGCGGCATCGCCCAGAGCCTCCAGCGCGCCATGTTCTACGAGCAGGAGAAGGACCTCGCCCAGGGCCTCCAGCAGGCGATGCTGCCGCGCACCATCCCCGGCGTGCCCGGCGCCGACATCGCGGTCCGCTACCGCTCTGCGGCGCTCGGCCGGGACATCGGCGGCGACTGGTACGACGTGATCCCGCTGCCCGGCGGCCGGGTCGGGGCGGTCATCGGCGACGTACAGGGCCACGACACCCATGCGGCGGCCGTCATGGGCCAGCTGCGCATCGTGCTGCGCGCCTACGCCGCCGAGGGGCATCCGCCCGCCACCGTCATGGCCCGCGCCTCGGGCTTCCTGCACGAGCTGGACACCGATCGCTTCGCCACCTGCCTCTACACGGAGGCCGACCTGTCATCGGGCGTGGTGCAACTGGTGCGGGCGGGACACATCGATCCGCTTCTCCAGCGGATCGACGGGACGTGTCGCAGGGTGCCGGTCGAGGGTGGCCTGCCGCTGGGGCTCTCGGCCGAGTTCGGCGGTCTCGAATATCCGGTCACCACCTTCGAACTCGACGTGGGCCAGACCTTGCTGCTCTTCACCGACGGCCTCATCGAGGAGCCGGGCGCCGACCTCGACGACGGTCTGCGGGCCCTCGGCGAGCTCGCCTGCTCGGGGCCGCGCGACCTCCAGCACCTCGCGGACCGGCTCTGCGGGATCGTGGACGAGCGGGGCGGCGAGGACGACGCTGCGCTGCTCCTCCTGCGCCGCCGAGAGCTCGACACCCCCCGGTCCGGCGGCCGCCTCCAGCAGCACGTGGGCCCCGGGGACCCGGAGGCGTTGGCCGAGGCCCGGCACATGATCCGGTCCGCGGTGCGCGCCTGGGGCGCCCGGGAGTGCGCCGACGAGATCGAGCTGGTGGCGGACGAGCTGATCACCAACGCGCTGATGCACACCGACGGCGCGGCGATCGTGACCCTGCGGGTGATCAGCGGCAGCGACCGACGCCTGCGCGTCGAGGTCGAGGACTCCTCCAGCGCGCTGCCGCGCCGCCGGGAGGCGGGGGAATCGGGGGTGTCGGGGCGCGGGTTGCTGTTGGTGGACATGCTCGCGGACGTGTGGGGCGTCGAGTCGCGAGGCACCGGCAAGTGCGTGTGGTGCGAATTCATCGTGCCCGCCCGGGAAAGCCGGGGTTAGGGCGAGCAGATGGCGCTGTCAGAACTGGGACAGGAGTGAGCGGATGCCGGAACTTCCCGAGGTCGAGGCGCTGCGCGCCTTCCTCACCGACCACCTCGTCGGCCACGAGTTCGTGCGGGTGCTTCCCGTGGCGATCAGCGTCCTCAAGACGTACGACCCGCCGCTCACCGCCCTGGAAGGACGTACCGTCACGGCCGTGGCGCGCCACGGCAAGTTCCTCGACCTGGACGCGGACGGCCTGCATCTGATCACCCACCTGGCCCGCGCGGGCTGGCTGCACTGGAAGGACCGCCTCCCCGACGGTACGACCCGCCCGGGCAAGGGCCCCCTCGCGCTCCGTGTCGCCCTGGAGACGGGGGAGGGCTTCGACCTGACGGAGGCGGGCACGCAAAAGCGCCTCGCGGTGTACGTGACCGATGACCCGGCAACGATCCCCGGCATCGCCCGCCTGGGCCCCGACCCGCTGGCCGCGGGCTTCGACGAGGAGCGCTTCTCCGGCCTCCTGAAGGACGAACGACGGCAGATCAAGGGCGCGTTGCGGGACCAGACGCTCCTCGCGGGCGTGGGGAACGCGTACAGCGACGAGATCCTGCACGCGGCCCGGATGTCCCCGTTCAAGCTCACGTCGAGCCTCACGGAGAAGGAGGTCCACGGGCTGTACGTGGCGTTGCGGACCACGCTGGCCGAGGCGGTCGAGCGCTCGCACGGAGTCGCGGCGGGCCGCCTCAAAGCGGAGAAGAAGAGCGGCCTGCGCGTGCACGGCCGCACGGGTGAGCCGTGCCCCGTGTGCGGTGACACCATCCGCGAGGTCTCCTTCAGCGACTCCTCGCTGCAGTACTGCCCCACCTGCCAGACGGGCGGAAAGCCGCTGGCGGACCGGCGGATGTCGCGGCTGCTGAAGTAGGCGTGGGCGGGGCGGCTTCAGGGGCGCCGCAAGGTCAGCAGACGCCGTCCGTCCATGGTGCGCACCTCGTAGCGGGCGATGTCCTCGCGGGGCAGGGCAGCCCCGCCGCGTGTCGACAGCTCGGCCGACGGCTCGCCCACGGGCGCCTTCCACGTCGTCACCGTCTGCTCGGAGCCGTCGGTGCCGACGGCGACGAGCTCACAGACGTGGGGGCCTTGTGGGTCACGGACACGGAGCCCGATGTCCGTGCCCCAGTCGCGGCCCCGCATGGTCAGGGTCGCCGAGACGCCGGTGCGGCCGTCGCGGGCGGTGAGCTGTTCGGGGCCGGGCCCGTCGGCCCGCATGGCCGCGATCGCGGGAGCCGCGAGCGCCAGCACGACGCTTGCCGCGACCGCGCACAGCCACCGTCTGTGCCCGGCCCTGCGCAGCCGCGCGGTCTCGGCGAGCAGCCGGTCGGCGAGGCCGGGGCCGGGCACGGCCAGCGGTTCGACGTGCGGCGGCGTGAGCCGGCCGTAGGCGGCCAACTGCGCTGCTGTCGGCCTGAGTTCCGCCAGCAGGGCCCGGCAGTCGGGGCAGTCCATGAGGTGGTCGTCAAAGCGGAAGGTGTCGGCCGCGTCGAGGACGCCGAGCGCGTAGGCGCCGGCGTCGCGATGCCGCTCCAGGGGCCTCATGGCGTTCCTTGCGTGACGAGTCGGGCAGAAGGTGCTTCCTGCCCTCCCGTACGCAGCGGACCGCCGAATCACTCAAGACACGGGACGCGAACACGCGCGCGGGCGTCAGAAGAGATGGATCGCCAGGTGACCGAGCGGCAGCCCCAGGCGCCAGGCAGCCGTCCAGACCTTGGGCCCGTCGTCCTCGCCGCTCGGCGATCCGCCGCCCGGCACCGCGTCCAGATCGGGCGCGAGCAGTTCCGTCTCCTCCAGCCACCGCCACGCCAGGTCGGCCATGTGCAGGTCGGGGGCGGGCTCACCGGAGGCGACCGCTTCCGCCGTGAGCAAGGCCATCCGCTCGCCGACCCATTCCTGCCACGGCTGGTCGTACGCCGTCAGGGACAGCCAGGTCTCCAGCTGGGAGACCACGCGGATGCCCGACAGCTCGCCCTTCGTGTCGGAGAGGAAAATGGTCAGGGCCAGAGCATCACGCCCCGCGCGGTATTCGAAAGATGTCGGCGGCATCAAATCGCCGGTACGCAGCAATTCGTCCGCGATGTACTCGGCGTACAACCACGCCATCGGCACGGCCAGTTCGCCATCACTCGGGCCCTCCGTGTTTCCTCGGCTCTCGTGCAGCATCCCGTCTCGCCTTCCTCCGATCCGTGCGCGTCGCCGGCCTCTGGCCCCCAATCCGGAACACGGATGAGGACAGCCGATTACCAGAAGGGGGCTTTGAGCAAGGCGCTTTACGGAGGCTTGACCCAGCCCTCGGTTTCGTCGCAGGTCGGGGCCCCTCTGTTCTTCGTGTCACATGGCTGGATGATTTAAGTCTTTTCAGGGAGTATGACGGCATTGCTGCTTGACTCGGCATTGTGTCCGAATGTGGATTCGTTTCGCCGAATATTCCCCATTCATGGAGCCTGGTCGATGACGCAGCGCACGCCGCAGGGAACAGCCGTTCTGGCCGCCGTAATGATCGGGTCCGCTCTCGCCGGGATCACCGCCTGCACGGCGCATACCAATGGGGACGCTCCGCCCCCGGCGCCGTCGGCGGCCGGCGGCGGCCGGGACGCCCCGCGCGCCTTCACCCTCGTCGCCTCCGGGGACGTGCTCCCGCACTCCTTGATCATCGACAGGGCCAGCGCCGACGCGGGCGGCGAGGGCTATGACTTCGTGCCGATGCTCAAGGGCGTCGAACCCGTCGTGTCGGAGGCGGACCTGGCGATCTGTCACATGGAGACGGCCTACGGGGAGAACGGCGACTACACCGGCTACCCCAGCTTCAAGTCCCCGCCCCAGATCGCCCACGCCCTGGCGGCCACCGGCTACGACGCCTGCTCCACCGCCTCCAACCACACGCTCGACGATGGCGCCGCGGGAGTGCGCCGGACCCTCGGCGCGCTCGACAAGGCAGGCGTCAAGCACGCGGGTTCGGGCCGCACGGCCGCCGAGGGCAAGTCACCCGCCTGGCTGCGCGCGGGCGGCGCGAAGGTGGCGCAGCTCGCGTACACGTACGGCACGAACGACCGGCCGATGCCCCCGGGGCGACCCTGGGCGGTCAACCTCATGGAGCGGGAGCGGATCGTCGCGGACGCCCGCGCCGCGCGGAAGGCGGGGGCGGATGTGGTCGTCGTCTCGGTCCACTGGGGCACGGAGTGGCAGGACGCTCCGGACCACCTCCAGCTGAGCCTCGGCGAGCAGCTCACGGCGTCCAGCACCCAGGGCCGCCCCGACATCGACCTGATCCTGGGCACCCACGCGCACGTCCCGCAGGCGTACGAGAAGGTCAACGGGACCTGGGTCGTCTACGGCATGGGCGACCAGATCGCCGGCGACATGATCAACGACGAGGGCGCGAACGACCCGCGGGGCAATCAGGGCACGCTCGGCCGCTTCACGTTCGCCCCGCCCGCGGCGACCGGCGGCCGCTGGGAGGTCAAGAAGGCGGAATTCATTCCCCAGTGGTTCAACACGGCCACGGGCCGCGTCACCAACCTGAACGCGGCCCTTGCCGGCGGCGCCGATGTCAGAGCCGTCCGCGACCGGATCCGCCGCGTCGTCCTGAGCCGAGGGGCGGGGAAGGACGGCTTGGTGACGGGCGAGTAAGGGGCGAGGGGGCGGGCGGCCGCCCGCATTCCCGCTAGGGAACGCGGTCGGTCTTGGCGAGCTCCGACTTCCGGTAGGAGTAGCCGAAGTACACGATGAGGCCGGCCGCGAACCACACCGCGAACCGCGCCCACGTCTGCCATTGGAGGAAGGTGATCAGCCAGATGGAGAAGACGACCCCGATGGCGGGCACCACCGGCATCCAGGGGCAGCGGAACGAACGCGGCAGATCGGGCTGCTTGTAGCGCAGCACGATCACCGCGACGCACACCACGATGAACGCCAACAGGATCCCGATGTTGGTCAGTTCGGCCGCCTCGCCGATCGGCAGGAATCCGGCGATGGCGGCCGACGCGAACCCGACGATCCAGGTCACGCGGGTCGGCACGTGGCGGGTCTTGTGCGTCTTGGCGAACCACTTCGGCAGCAGTCCGTCCCGCGACATGCTGAACCACACGCGGGTGACGCCGAGCATGAAGGTGAACATCACCGTGAGGATGCCGATGATCGCGCCGACCGCGATGACGTCGGCGAGACCGCCCAGGCCCACCGACTTGAAAGCGGTGGAGAACCCGCTCTCCGGGTCGATCTCCTTGTAGTCCTGCATGCCCGTGAGGACCAGACAGGCCAGGACGTACAGGACCATCGAGATGGCGAGGGAGTAGAGGATCGCCTTCGGCATGTGGCGCTGGGCGTCCTTGGACTCCTCGGCGGCGGTGCTCATGGCGTCGTAGCCGAACACGGCGAAGAAGACCGTGGCCGCGCCGGTGAACGCCCCGCTGACGCCGAAGGGGAAGAACGGCTTGTAGTTCCCGGTGTTGATGTGGAAGAACCCGACCGCGATGACGACGAGCACCACGATGACCTTCAGGATGACCACGACCATCTCGAAGCGCGCCGCGTTCTTGATGCCGAGCGTCAGCAGATAGGCGATGAGCAGGCAGAGCACCGCGGCGAACAGATCGACCTTGTGGCCGTCGCCCGTGCCTGGTGCGCCCAGCATCCAGTTGGGCAGCTGTGCGCCCATGTCCTCGATCAGGAAGTTGAAGTAGCCGGAGATGCCGATGGCGACCACCGCCACGATCGCCGTGTACTCCAGGAGCAGGTCCCAGCCGATGAACCAGCCCGTGAGCTCGCCGAGCACCACATAGCCGTAGGTGTACGCCGATCCCGCCTTCGGGATGAGGCCCGCGAACTCGGCGTACGAGAAGGCCGCCGCCGCGCTCGCGACACCGGCGATGAGGAAGGAGATGAGGACGGCGGGGCCGGCCGTGCCGTTGGCCACCGTCCCGGCGAGCGTGAAGATGCCGGCGCCGATGATGCCGCCGACGCCGATCGCGGTGAGCTGCCAGAGACCGAGCGAGCGGGAGAGCCCGCCCTCCGCTCCCGCCTCTGTCTCTTCGATGTGTTCGATGGGCTTGCGGCGCATGACGCCGTGGCCCATCCGGAGTCCCGCCATGAGCTCCACCTTCTCGCGGACGGCAGTCGTCTGATGGCGGATCATGATGGCGCAGGCATGCGCATGACGGAAGGCGCCACACCCCTCAGAGGTGTGAGCGTTCAGCACTCTGGCGGTTGTGGGCTACGGCACCACGGTGACGGGCCAGCGGCCCGCCTTGACGAGGCGTACGGCGACCGAGCCGACGATGCGGTGGCCCGCCTGCTCGGAGGCGCCGACGACCACGGCGTCGGCCTTGAGGTCGTCCGCCGCGGTGACCAGACCGCTGTAGGGGTCGCCTCGGAAGGTGTGGAACTCCCAGCGGACATCGAATATGTCCTTCACCCGCTCGGCCGCGTCCCTGATCTCGGTGATCAGCCCCTCGGCGATCTCGTCGGTCGCCTCCGCCACCGGGGCGCCGAGGGCGGCGCCCGCGACCATCACCGGCTGGACATAGACGACGGCGAGCAGGGCGCGCTGCCGTCGCGCAAGGCCTCCGGCGTATGCCGCGGCCCGGAGCGAGGAGTCCGACCCGTCGACACCGACGACGATCACCTTCGGGCCGTCGGTGCCGCGTTCGAACTGGTGGGAATGGGCTTCAGTCACAGCCGAGAGGTTAACGGAGAGCGCCGTTCCTGCTGAAGGCGCCCATGGCCGACGCGGCGCGCACCGTCTCGACGGGCGGCGTCGGCCGGCCCTGCTCGCTCGCTCCGGCTGGTCCCATCGGGTGCTTTCACGGTCCGCCGAGGTGTTGATGTCCGGCGTCGGTCTTCCACCATGCGACGGATTAGTAATGAAAAAGGATCAGATGACTCCAGGGCGTCGCGCACTCCTGCGCGGCGCCGCTGTCTTCGGTCTGGCCGCGACCGCCGGATGCGTGGCCACGGAACGCCCGGCCACGCCAGGACCCACGGCTCCCAGCGGTGCGCCGGCCGGCGGCCCGCCCGCCGCGCGCGCCCGCAAGCCCTCCGCGTACCGCCTCCAGCCCATGGCGGGCCACGGCCCGCCGCGCGCCGCACGCGCCCTGCCCCGTGTCCGCAAGGCGCCGATCCTGCGCATGGACGGACAGGGCCGCAGCATGTTCTTGACGTTCGACGATGGACCCGATCCCCGCTACACGCCGGGAATCCTGAGCACCCTGCGCAAGTACGACGTCCGTGCGACGTTCTTCGTCTGCGGCGAGATGGCCGCCGACAACAAGGACCTGCTGCGCGAGATGGTGGACGACGGGCATCTGATCGGCAATCACACCTGGACGCATCCGCTCCTGCCGAAGATGAGCCGGAGCGCGATGCGCGAGGAGATCGAGCGCACCTGCGAGGTCGTCGAGGACACCGTGGGGGAACCCCCCGCCTGGTTCCGCGCCCCCTACGGCGCCTGGAACCGCAACGCCTTCCAGCTGGGCGCCGAACTCGGCATGGAACCGCTCGCCTGGACCGTGGACACCCTGGACTGGACCGAGCCGGGCACCGGCACGATCATCCGGCGCGTACGGGCCGGTGCCGGGCCCGGAGTCGTGGTCCTCTCGCACGACGCGGGCGGCGACCGTTCCCAGAGCGTCGAGGCCCTGCGGACGTATCTGCCGGAGCTGATTGATTCGGGTTACCGGATCACGGTGCCGGACCGCCGCGAAATGTAGGTGGGCGTCCCGCCCGCACGCGCCGTGCTCCGCCGCCGCATTCGCCGTCAGCGCACGTCCACCATGCGGGCGAAAGCGACGACGTTTCCGTTGTATCCGGACCGCTTGGAGAATCCGCCGCCGCAGGTGATGACGCGTAGTTCCGGAGCTCCCTTGTCGCTGTAGACGCGGCTGCCAGGGAAATTGTTCTTCTCGAACACTTCGATTCCGTAGACCTCGAAGACCGCGGTCTTGCGGTCCCTGCGCAGCACTTCTACGCGATTTCCCTTCTTCAGCGAACCCAGGCCGTAGAAGACGGCGGGACCCTGCTGATTGTCGACATGGCCGACGATCACGGACGTGCCCTTCTCGCCCGGCGACACGGCTCCGGTGAACCAGCCCGCGAGGTTCGGGTCCTCCGCCGGCGGCGCGTCCACCCAGCCGTCGGCGTCGAGCCCGACCGGCATGACCGGCGCGTCCACCTGGATGCCCTTGATCCCCACGCGCTCGGCGGGGGAGAACGTCAGCGGCGCGACGGCCCGCTTTGACCCGTCGGGCGCCTGGTCCGCCGCGGCGGCCGACGCCGGCTGGGGCGGGCCCACGTCGAATTCCCCTGAACCATTCCGGATCAGCGCGAGGCCGGTCAGCAGAACGAGCGCCATCACACCCCACGGGGCGCGCTTCCGCTGCGGTTCCTCTTCATCGGCCGGCTGGGACGAAGGCATTGACTGATCCCCTCTCAACGCGGCATTCGAACCGCGCCGTTGCGCGTACGAGAACGCTAAGCGCGGCGCGCGTGACGGGCGACAGAGCGGGAGCGAACGGGTGGCACCCATACCGGGCATGCGCCATATGAGTCGTGGTCGGCAGGAAATTTCTGACGGTCCGTGACCTGCGGCAATATCGGCTACCACGTTCACGCTTCGGCGTGTCGCCTCACCAGGACGGCCGATCGCCGAAATGCGGCTCTGTGCACGGCAACTGAGGGTCTGTTTGGGAGGCGCTCTCGCCGATCGACCGGGGAACGGTTACCCCGGGGCGTCTTCCGCGGAGGATTCACATGCGTAGATCTCGTATGCGCACCACCCGTGCCCTCGCGGTCGCAGTCACCGCGGGTGCCGTCGTCGGCCTCGCCGCCCCGACGGCATCGGCCTGGGCCGACCCGTCCAACATCGTCGCCATGCCGAGCGTGATCCCCCGCGGGGGGCAGCTGACGGTGACGGTCGACGGCTCGGCGTGCGCGGCCCACGGCAGCAAGGTCACGTCAAATGCCTTCCCTGACACCCCCCTGAAGTCCATGAACGGTGGTACGGCCAGCGCGAACCCCAGGGTCTACCAGCACGCCAACCCCGGGGCCCACAGCATCACCGTGCACTGCGGCACCAGCCGCCACAAGACCCTCACCAAGCCCGACGCGTTCACCGTCATCCACGGCGGTGTCCGCGGTGGTCTCGGCGGCAGCAACAGCTCCGGGGCCACCGCCACGGACATGGCGATCGGCGGGGCGCTGGTGACGGTCGCCCTGGTCGGTGGCGGGGTGTTCTGGATGCGCCGCCGCTCGGAGAACGCGGGGCGCGGCGTCTGACCGCGGGCCCGGTGCAGGCGCGCTCGTCACTCGCACGTCGGGCGCCCGTGCGTCGGCCGTGAACTGTTCCGCCTCCCCGGCCGGCGCGCCCCCCTTCCGCGCCGGCCGGGCGGCGGGTCAGGAACCGTTGCGGCGGCGCGTCCAGTGGTACGCGGTGCCGAGCGTGCCCACGATCAATGCGCTGCCGAGGGCGATCTCGTGCAGGTCGAGCCCGCCGAAGCTGCCGCCGACGCCGGCCTTGACTCCGTGGTGGACCGGTCCTGTGGGGTGCGACGTGGGCTGCTGAGTGGGCTGCTGGGTGGGGCGGCCCGTGGCGATGGTGAGGTCCGTGGTGCCGGTCTCGCCCTTGCAGTCGAAGGTCACCTCGTACATCGCGCCGGGCTTGGCGTCGGGGAAGACCAACGCGGCGACGGACTGCTGCCCCTTGGGGATGTGCGCGTCGTTGAACACGCCGGAGGTGACCTTGGCGTCGCCTTGGCAGCCCTCCACGCTGAGCTGGACCTTGCCGCCGGCGGCGACCGTGGACGGGGTGACGCGGAAGCCGAACGAAGTGATGTTGTTGCCGGTGTTGCCCTCGCCCTCGTCCGCGACGGCCGTCGACGCTGTGGCGGCGGAGAGGGTCAGGGTCGTGGCGGCGAGAAGAGCGGCCGAGGCGACGCGTATCGCGCGCATGATGATTCCTCCGGGTCCCCGAGGAGCAGCCGCGGACCTTCTTCCGCTTTCACCTGATATGCACCTCGATGCCGCAAACGCTAAGCAGGGACCTGCGCCGCCGCGATCTCGGTCGCGCGAACGGGGCAACGGTGTGAGCCGGACAGGGGAACGGGCGGGGTGTCGCGACGGCGGTGACGGGATGCGGCGGGCGAGGCGTGTAAAGGGGCGGCCTGGGGAGCCGGGGCGGGGCGCGCTCGGGTAGGGCGGGGCCGTGTCGGAGGGTGGTGGGCGCGTCGCAGGGTGGCGGGCGCGGCTCGTTCCGATGGACGCGTACCCGGACGCGGGTCAGTCAGGAACCCTTCGTCCACACATGTGCCTCGCCGCCTCGCCACTCCACGAGGTGAGGGTCGTCCAGGGCCATGTCCGCGTCGCCGAGGCCCGCGCGCCGCAGGAACTCCACCAGGTCGTGGTCATCGCGCGCGACGCCGACGGCCTGCCCGCGCACGGAGACCCGCCGTCCGCCGTCGGAAGCGGGCGGGTGAACGATGATGGGTGTCTGCCAGGTCATGCCACCAGAGTGCGCTGTACGGGGCCGCCGCGCAGCATGGTTTACGGACCCGTGTGCGAAGCCGGTCCCGGGGGGCCGGGGTGGCCACTACGCCGGTATCCCTCCCGGAGGCGCCCGCGCCGGACGGCGCGAGCACCTCGGGTCGCGGACGGGGCCCACATGTTTCTCACCCCCCGAGGTTGTCGAAGAGGGCGTGGAACGGATCCGGGGTGGCCGCGACGCCGCGGCTGTAAGGGGCGTCGAAGTCCCAGATGAGGAAGAGCAGGAAGGCGATCAAGGCCGAGAACAGCCCCGCGAGGATGAGCTCGCGTGGAGTGCGCCGGATCTGCAGCGCGAAGATCATGCCGACGGCGACGAGGCCGCCCGTGATGAGACCGAACCAGACCACGCCGGGCATCGTCGCTCCGGCGCTGTCACCACGGGAGTTGCGCGCGTCGTCGGCGATCGCGACCTGGTCGACGAGCGGCTGGTACGCCTGTGCCTCGAAGTCGGACTTGGGCTGGTAGTCGGTGACGTCATGGCGTACCCGGGAGAGGAGTTCCTCGCCGCGGTCGGTGAGTTCGCCGCGGTCGGTCATGGCGTCCCACTCGGTGGTCACGACATGGCTGACATAGGCGTGTACATCCGTGCGGATGCGCTCACGGACTTCGGCCGGATAGACCCGCGCACGCTCGGACACCTCGTGCAACGCCTGGGCCTCGGTGTGCACATGGTCCTCGGCGATGCCGCGGGCCTCCCAGACACCGGCGATGGCCAGGCCGAGGACGATGGCGTACACCACGCCGATCATCATCGTCATGTACTCGATGACGTCCGGGGTCTCCGAAGCGTCGTAGTCCGGGCTCGTCCTGCGGTGCCGCAGGAACGTGACGACCAGGACGACCCCGCACGCGGCAGCCATCGCGAGGGTGAGAACAAGCCATTCCGACATGGGACCTCCGACGGTCAGCGCGGCCGCAGCGCGGCGACGGCGAGCACCGCGGGCGCGGTGATGAGCAGGGTGAGCGAGACCAGGGACGGGCCGCCGCGGGGCGGCGTCCTGCGGGACGCGACGCGGTACGAGGGGTAACTCACCGGGGTGGGCGAGGCCTTGGCCGGGGCGGACGGGGACGGCTTCGGGCTCGGCCGCGGGGGCGGAGGCGGTGTGGGCTCCGGAGGGGCCGGGCGTGCGGGCGGTGGTGGTGGCGGTGGGGGCGGAGGAGGCTCCGGCGCGGGTGGCTCCGGTCGAGGCGGTGGGGCCGGAGCGGGCGGCGGCGGTGTCGGCGGTGGGGGTGGGGGTGGTGGCGGCGGCTTCGGCCGGCGTGTGGGGCCCGCCCGGCAGACCACTCCGTCGCCCGAGACCGCCACGGCGTCACCGCCGGGAGTGTCACCGATCGAGGCGTAGGCGCAGTTGTCGGCGGGTGCGGTGTCCGGTGCGGCGGCAGCCGTCGGCGCACCGAGCAGCCAGGCCAGCACCAGCGGCGCCAGTAGGCGTGTGACCAGGCCGGACGAGGCTCTAGTGGATCCATGCACGTCAGGGATCATGGGCAGCGTGTCCCCCTGCCACGCCGATCGAGCCCTCCTGTGACCCGAAGGGAGGAGACGCCGGGCGCTGGCTTGACGAACAGATGGGCGTGGGCTTGAGGAACAGATGGGCGTGAGCATGAGGAACGGCCAGGCGCGAGCCCGCCGCGGAAAAGAATCTTGAACGCCGGTTGAACGCATCAGCCGTTCCCACCCGTACCTAGGGCCATGCGTGACGCACTCAGCGGCGCGACACCCAAACGGACAGCGGGAGTTACCGATGAAGACCTGGCGAAGCGCCTCACTCGTAGCGACAGCTGCGGCCATGCTGGCGCTGACGACGGCGTGTGGTCAGGAGAAGGGAGACCAGTCGCCGAACGGACAGAACGTCGGCAACCAGGCCCCGGCCAAGCAGGACGACTACGGGGCCGGGGACGGGTACGGCGCCGACATCGGCGACGCGAAAGAAGGCGCGGGCAAGGCGAAAGCCGCCGGTCAGCTCGCTGTCTGGGACAGCAAGAAGCTCGGCAAGGTCGTCACCGACAGCGAGGGCCGCACGCTCTACCGCTTCGACAAGGACACGGCCCAGCCCCCCAAGTCGAACTGTGACGGCGCCTGCGCCACGACCTGGCCCGTCGCCTCGCCCGAGGGCGCGGAGGCCCCGCCCGGAGTCGACAAGTCCCTGCTGGGCGAGGTGACCCGCTCCGACGGCAGCAAGCAACTGACCATCGACGGCTGGCCGATGTACCGGTACGCCAAGGACACCAAGGCCGGTGACGCCAAGGGGCAGGGTGTGGGCGGCACTTGGTACGCCGCCGCCCCCGACGGCAAGAAGGCCGCGCCCGCCGCCGAGGCCGAGCCCCCCGCCGAGACGGAGCCCGTCGACCCGGCAGGGCTCTCGACCCGCAAGGACCCCAAGCTCGGGGAGATCGTCGTCGACAAGAACGGCATGACCGTCTACCGCTTCACGAAGGACTCCGCCTGGCCGATGAAGTCCGCGTGCACCGGTGCCTGCCTCGAGAAGTGGCCGGTGGTGCCGCCCGTCGCCAAGAACGACACCAAGGGAATCCTCAAGAAGGGGTTCGTCGTCTTCGACCGCCCCGACGGGCAGCGGCAGCAGACGATCGACTGCTGGCCGATGTACACCTTCGCCGGTGACAAGAAGCCCGGCGACACCAATGGCCAGGGCGTCGGCGGCACTTGGTACGCCGCCGGTCCTGACGGAAAGCCTGTCGGCGCTCCGAAGTAGGCGTACAGGAAGCAGGCGTACAGGAAACAGACGTACAGGAAATAGAGGTACAGAAGCAGTCGGCGCCGAAGGGCAAGTCCGAAGAAGAAGTCAGCCAAGAAGGGGGGTCTGTCAGAAGTACCTCGCGTACGGTCTACCGGTCCGTTCCTTTCCCCCTCCCGGGGAAGGAGCGGACCGGCTCTTTGGGTCGATATTCGGCACTTGCCACAGGCAGTGACCGAGAACGGACGGCCAATTTCCGTTTTGGCTCGCTCCGTTGGCGGACGATCAGTAGCCTCACCTTCGAACACCGGCTCGTCTCGCCTACGCCTTGGAGTCCTGATGGAGCGTCCCGCCTGGGCCCCGCAGGGCATCGACATCACGATGCCCAGCGTGTCCCGCATCTACGACTATTACCTGGGCGGTTCGCACAACTTCGAGGTCGACCGGGACGCAGCCCGCCGGGCCATGGAGTTCATGCCGGGGCTGCCCAAGATCATGCAGGCGAATCGTGCCTTCATGCGCCGCGCGGTGCGTTTCGCCGTGGGCCAGGGCATCACCCAGTTCCTCGACATCGGTTCGGGCATCCCCACCTTCGGCAATGTCCACGAGGTCGCGCGGCGGGCCGACCCTGAATCCCGCGTGGTGTACGTCGACCACGACGCGGTCGCGGTCGCGCACAGCCGTGCCGTGCTCGACGGCGACGAGAAGACAGCCGTCGTCGCCGCGGATCTGCGCAAACCCCAGGACATTCTGGGCAGTTCGGAGGTCGAGGGGCTGCTCGACCTGAACCGGCCGGTCGCCCTTCTTCTCGTCGCCGTCCTGCATTTCGTGGAGGACGCGTACGATCCCTACACAGCGGTCGCTGAACTGCGGGACGCCACTGCGCCCGGCAGCGTGATCGCCCTCACGCACGCCTCGTACGAAGGGATGCCGATCCCCGCCGAGCAGGCCGGTCAGGCCGTCGGCGTCTACAAGGACATCCGCAATCCACTGATCATGCGCTCGCGCGAAGAGATCGCGCGGTTCTTCGAGGGATACGACATGGTGGAACCCGGCCTCGTGCCGATGCCGCGCTGGCGGCCCGACACCGCGCCCGAGGAGGAGGATCCGTACGCCTTCTCCGGGTTCGCCGGCGTGGGGCGCAGGGCATGAGCGGGGAACCGGACGGCCCCGAGGACAGAGTGCGCAGGTTCGCCACCATCTGGAGCCGCGCCATCTTCCCGGTGACGGCGACATCCCTGACCCGCCCCGAGTTCGAGCAGCAACTGGTGCCGCTGGCCCGGAGGTTGCGCATCGCGCTGCATGAGCGGATCTTCGACGGGACCGAGGGCCAGGCGATCGGCGCGGCGCTCGTCGGCACGCACTGCACCGATCCCGAGGCGCTGAGCCGCACCCTCGACTGCGTGGACGCCTACCTCGTCCTGTACTGCGGTGACGACGGCCCCCAGGAGGAGTTGCGGGCCCGGTCCGCCCGCCTGCAGCACGCCGTGGCCGCCGGCTTCGCGGCGGCCCTGCGCGAGCGGACCCTCGCCGAGCAGGAGGCGATATCCCGGGCCGCCCTGAACGCCCGCAGCGCGGTCGCCGAGGCCCTGCACGCGAGCGAGGCACGCTTCCGGGCCGTTTTCCACGGCGCGGCGATCGGCATCGGCATCGCCGACCTCACCGGCACGGTCCTGGAGGCGAACGACGCGCTGATCCGCATGTTCGGCGGCCTGGAGAGCCAGCTGCGCGGACGCAACGTCGCGGAGTGGACGCATCCGGAGGACTCGCCCCACGTATGGAAGCTCTACGAGGAGCTGGTGCGCGGTGAGCGCGAGCACTACCGCGTGGAGAAGGCCTTCTACCGGCCCGACGGCACCGCCCTGTGGACCAATCTGACCGTCTCTCTGCTGCGTGACGCGGACGGAGTGCCGCAGTACCAACTGGCGTTGATGGAGGACACCACCGAACGCCGGCTGCTCAATCTGCGCCTTCGCTACGAGGCCACGCATGACGCGCTCACCGGCCTGCCGAACCGCACCCTGTTCTTCGAGCGCCTGGAGAAGGCCCTCGCGGCGGGCGACGGCGCGCGCTTCGGGCTCTGCTACCTCGACCTCGACGGCTTCAAGACGGTCAACGACAGCCTCGGGCACGCGGCGGGGGACCGGCTCCTCGTCGAGGTCGCCGACCGGCTCCAGTCCTGTGCCACGGCACCCGGCGAGATGGTCGCGCGGCTCGGCGGCGACGAGTTCGTGGCCCTGACCACGGGCCGCGACACCGAGACGGAGGTGGACGACCTCGCCGGGCGCATCATGCACGCGCTGTCCACGCCGATCCGCGTCGAGGGCCGCGAACTGACCGTGCGCGGCAGCATCGGCATCGTCGAGGGCCCGGCCGGCGAGCGCGGCGCGGCGGAGGTGCTGCGCAGTGCGGACATCACGATGTACCGCGCCAAGTCCGCGGGCGGCAACCGCTTCGAGCTCGCCGACCCCGAGGCCGACGCCCGCGCCATCACCCGGCACGGCCTGACCACCGCGCTGCCCGCCGCCCTGGAGCGTGGCGAGTTCTTCATCGAGTACCAGCCCTTGGTGCACCTGGGTGACGGCAGCGTGCGCGGGGCGGAGGCGCTGGTGCGGTGGCTGCATCCGCAGCACGGCATCATCGGCCCGGACCGATTCATTCCGCTCGCCGAGCACACCGGTCTGATCGTGCCGCTCGGCCGCTGGGTCCTGGAGGAATCCGCCCGCCAGGCCCGCACCTGGGAGGCGCGGCACAAGGACGCCGGGCCGCTGCGCGTGAACGTGAACCTCTCGCCCATGCAGCTGAACCACCCCGGCCTGGTCTCGGACACCGTGGAGATCCTTGAGCGCGCCGGGCTCGAACCGGGCGCCCTGTGCCTGGAGGTGACCGAGTCCGCGCTGATCGGCGCCGACGACGACCTGCTCAAGCCGTTGCGGCGGCTCGCCGAGATGGGCGTGGACATAGCGCTCGACGACTTCGGCACGGGCTACTCGAACCTCGCCAATCTGCGCCGCCTGCCGGTGAGCGTCCTCAAGCTCGACCGCTCCTTCACCCAGGGCATGCAGCACTTTCCGGCCGACCCCGTCGACCTGAAGATCGTCGAGGGTATCGTCGCGCTCGCCCACAGCCTGGGCCTCGCGGTCACGGTCGAGGGCGTGGAGACGGGCGTCCAGGCGGATCAGCTGCGAGAGTTGGGCTGCGACACGGCGCAGGGCTGGTACTACGCCCGGCCGGGTCCGCCGGACCAACTGCACGAGCTGGCGCTCGCCGACGCGGTGAGCTGAGAACCCGAGGAGTACGACGATGGCCTCCGGAGAGATCCAGTGGGTGTACGCCTTCGTGGACCGGCCCAGGGACCGGTTCACGCAGGCGCATGACTTCTGGGCTGCGGTCACCGGAACGCGGCTCTCCGCGTTCCGGGGCGAGGACGCCCAGTTCGTGTCGCTGCTGCCGGATGGCGCCGACGCCATGGTGAAGGCGCAGGCGGTCGAAGGACCAGGCGGCGCGCACCTCGACTTCTCCGTGGACGATGTGACGGCCAAGGCGCGCGAGGCCCGCGCGCTCGGCGCCACCCCCGTCTTCGCGGAGGACGGCCTGGAGGTCCTGCGCTCTCCCGGTGGCCAGCTGTTCTGCGTGGTGAAGTGGGAGGGCGAGCGGGTCCGCCCCGAGCCGCTCGTCGCGCCGGACGGGACGACGAGCCGTCTGGACCAGGTGTGTCTTGATGTGCCTCCGGCGTTGTTCGAGGCGGAGAAAACGTTCTGGCCGGCCTTCACGGGGTGGTCCGATCGTCCGGGCTCGCGCCCCGAGTTCCACCTCGTCGAGCCGGAGCCGCGGCTTCCGGTCCGGATCCTGCTGCAGCGCCTCGACGCTGGGCCCGCCGGGGCCCACCTGGACTTCTCCTGCTCGGACCTGGACGCGGACCGTGTCCGGCACGAGGGTCTTGGCGCCGAAACCGTGTGGCGCGGGCCGCACTGGATCGTGATGCGGGACCCGGCGGGCGGCACGTACTGCCTGACGATCAGGAACCCACAGACGGGCACCTTGAGCGCCCCGTAAGGGGCGCGGGGAACTGCGCGACAAGCCCCCACCGGGCCCGCAGGAACATTACGGCGCCCCCAGCGGAGCGAGCAGCATCCTCTGCAGCTCCCGCGCAGCCCGTGGCGGAGCCACATCACTTCGGTGGGCCAGAGCGATGGTCCGATGGAGCGTCGGGCGGGCCAGCGGAGTCATCCGCAGGCCGCGGCCCGCCCGCTCGGCCACCATGCGCGGCACGACCGCGACTCCGAGCCCGGCCCGCACGAAGCCGAGCACCGCGTCCATCTCGCCGCCCTCGACCGCGAACTCCGGCTCGAAACCCTCGGCCCGGCAGGCGGCGACCGTCAGCTCCCGCAGGTCGTAGCCGTGCCGGAACATCACGAGGCGCTCCCGCCGCAGATCCGCGACGCGCACCGACTTGCCGCCGAACTTCCGCGCGTCCGGCGACGACACCACGACCAGGTCCTCGCGGAGCAGCTCCACGGTGGTCAGGGCGGGGGACGGCGACGGCAGCGGCAGCACGACGATGGCCAAGTCCAGGGCTCCGCGCGCCAGTTCCCGTACGAGGTCATGGGAGCCGCCCTCCTCCAGTAGGAGCTGGATGCCCGGGTGCCGGTCATGGAAGGCGCGGAGCACGTCGGGCAGCAGGCCGGTGCACACGCTGGGGGTGGCCCCCAGGCGGATCCGGCCGCGGCGCAACTGGGCCAGCTCCTGGACCTCGATCCGCGCGGTGTCGGCGTCCGCGAGGATCCGGCGGGCCAGCGGAAGCAGTGCCTCGCCCGCGTCGGTCAGCGCGATGTTGCCGCGGGCCCGGCTGAAAAGCTCGGCCCCCAGCTCCTTCTCCAGGGCGCGGACCTGCTGGGAGAGGGAAGGCTGGGAGACGTGCACCTGCTCGGCGGCCTGTGTGAAATGCCTGGTCTCGGCCACGGCGACGAAGTAGAGAAGCTGCTGGAACTGCATACACGGCAGGGTACGGGCGATGATAGTCATTCGCTATCGAGATGAGCTGATCCATCTCTTGGACCGATCGGGACCTTCGGCCTTAGCGTCGGTCCCATGGCTCTGGCAACGCGGACGGACCGACGGCCGTCGATGACGCGCACGATCTGGGACTCGTCCGTCGGCAAGAAGACAGTGATGGCAGTGAGCGGCCTGATCATGCTGCTCTACCTGATCGCCCACATGATCGGAAACCTGAAGATCTTCTTCGGGCCCGCGGAGCTCAACCACTACGCCCACTGGCTGCGCACGGTCGGCGAGCCCTTCATGCACTACGAGTGGACGCTCTGGCTGATCCGCGTCGTGCTCGTCGTCGCCGTGGTCGCGCACGCCGTCTCCGCCTACCAGCTGAGCCGCCGCGACATCAGGGCGCGCCCCGCCAAGTACGTCAACAAGAAGGCGGGCAAGAGCTTCGCCACGCGCACGATGCGCTGGGGCGGGATCATCCTCGGCCTGTTCATCGTCTGGCACATCCTGGACCTGACGACCGGCACCGTGCACCCGGGCGGCTACGAGCACCTGCACCCGTACCAGAACATCATCGACACGTTCTCCACGTGGTACGGCAACGTCATCTACATCGTCGCTGTGACCGCCCTCGGCTTCCACGTCCGCCACGGCCTGTGGAGCGCCGCGCAGACCCTCGGCGCGGGCAAGGCGACCCGCGACCGCGCCCTCAAGATCCTCGCCAATGGCCTCGCGCTGGTCCTGACGGCGGGCTTCGTCGTCGTCCCCGTGGCCGTCATGACCGGAGTGGTGAGCTAGCAGTGAATTCCTCCCATGAAGCCTCCTCCCGCGAGCACTCCTCCCGTGAGTACGCCGATTACGCGACCGGGGAGCCGGTCGTCGACACCAAGGCTCCGGCCGGCCCCGTCGCCGAGCGCTGGGACACCCGCCGCTTCGAGGCCAAGCTGGTCAACCCCGCCAACCGCCGCAAGCACACCGTGATCGTCGTCGGCACCGGCCTCGCGGGCGGCTCCGCGGGCGCCACGCTCGCCGAACAGGGCTACCACGTCGTCCAGTTCTGCTACCAGGACTCACCGCGCCGCGCCCACTCGATCGCCGCGCAGGGCGGCATCAACGCCGCGAAGAACTACCGCAACGACGGCGACTCCATCCACCGGCTCTTCTACGACACCGTCAAGGGCGGCGACTTCCGCGCCCGCGAGTCCAACGTCCACCGCCTCGCGCAGATCTCGGTGGAGATCATCGACCAGTGCGTCGCGCAGGGCGTGCCGTTCGCGCGTGAGTACGGCGGCCTCCTCGACACGCGCTCCTTCGGCGGCGTACAGGTATCGCGTACGTTCTACGCGCGAGGCCAGACGGGTCAGCAGCTCCTCCTCGGCGCCTACCAGGCGCTCTCGCGGCAGATCGCGGCGGGCAACGTGGAGATGCACGCGCGCACCGAGATGCTCGACGTGATCGTGGTCGACGGCCGTGCCCGTGGCATCGTCGCCCGCGACCTGATCACCGGCAAGATCCAGACGTACTTCGCCGACGCGGTGGTCCTCGCCTCCGGCGGCTACGGCAACGTCTTCTACCTGTCGACGAACGCCATGAACTCCAACGCCACGGCCGTATGGCGGGCCCACCGGCGCGGCGCCTACTTCGCCAACCCCTGCTTCACGCAGATCCACCCGACGTGCATTCCGCGCACCGGCGACCACCAGTCGAAGCTGACGCTGATGAGTGAGTCGCTGCGCAACGACGGCCGCATCTGGGTCCCCAAGGCCCACGGCGACGACCGCCCGGTGAACGAGATCCCCGAGGATGAGCGCGACTACTACCTGGAGCGCATCTACCCCTCCTTCGGCAACCTCGTGCCCCGCGACATCGCCTCGCGCGCGGCGAAGAACGTGTGCGACGAAGGGCGCGGCGTCGGTCCCGGCGGCCAGGGCGTCTACCTCGACTTCGCCGACGCCATCAAGCGCATGGGCCGCAAGGCGGTCGAGGCCAAGTACGGCAACCTCTTCGACATGTACGCGCGGATCACCGACGAGGACCCGTACAGGACGCCGATGCGGATCTACCCCGCCGTGCACTACACGATGGGCGGACTCTGGGTCGACTACGACCTGCAGACCACCGTCCCCGGCCTGTTCGCCATCGGTGAGGCCAACTTCTCCGACCACGGCGCGAACCGGCTCGGCGCTTCCGCCCTGATGCAGGGCCTCGCCGACGGCTACTTCGTGCTGCCGTCCACGATCAACGACTACCTCGCGCGCAACCCGCGCCCCGCCTCCGAAGACGCCATCACCGACGAACACCCCGTCGTACGCGAGGTGCTGGACGAGACCGCCGATCGCATCACCCGGGTCCTCGCCGTCGACGGCGACCGCACCCCCGACTCCTTCCACCGTGAACTCGGCGAGCTGATGTGGGAGTTCTGCGGCATGGCCCGTACGGAGACGGGTCTGCGCAAGGCGCTGGAGCGTATCCCGCAGATCCGCGAGGAGTTCTGGCGCCGGATAAAGGTGCCGGGCACCGGCGAGGAGTTCAACCAGTCCCTGGAGAAGGCGAACCGCATCGTCGACTACCTGGAACTCGCCGAGCTGATGTGCCTCGACGCCCTGCACCGCGCCGAGTCCTGCGGCGGCCACTTCCGCGAGGAGTCGCAGACGCCGGACGGCGAAGCCGCCCGCCGCGACGAGGAGTTCGGCTACGCGGCCGCCTGGGAGTTCACCGCCACCGGGGACGCCCCCGTCCTTCACAAGGAAGACCTCGTCTTCGAGTACGTCCACCCCACTCAGCGGAGCTACGCATGAAGCTCACCCTGCGCGTCTGGCGCCAGCAGAACGCCGACGCCGACGGCGCCATGTCCACCTACGAGGTGGACGGCATCTCGTCCGACATGTCCTTCCTGGAGATGCTGGACGCCCTCAACGAGGAGCTCATCGTCAAGGGCGACGACCCCGTCGCCTTCGACCACGACTGCCGTGAGGGCATCTGCGGCGCGTGCTCGCTCGTCATCAACGGCGACGCGCACGGTCCCGAACGCACCACCACCTGCCAGCTGCACATGCGGTCCTTCAAGGACGGCGACACCATCGACGTCGAGCCGTGGCGCGCAGCCGCCTTCCCGGTCGTCAAGGACCTGGTCGTCGACCGCTCGTCCTTCGACCGGATCATTCAGTCCGGCGGCTACATCAGCGCCCCGACCGGCGCCGCCCCCGAGGCCCACGCGGCGCCCGTGCCGAAGCCCGACGCGGACTTCGCGTTCGAGCATGCGGAGTGCATCGGCTGCGGCGCTTGCGTCGCCGCCTGCCCCAACGGCTCGGCGATGCTGTTCACCTCGGCGAAGGTCAACCACCTGGGTGTGCTGCCGCAGGGGGCGCCCGAGCGCGAGACGCGTGTGCTCGACATGGTGGCGCAGATGGACGAGGAGGGGTTCGGTGGCTGCACGCTCACTGGCGCCTGCGCCTCTGCCTGTCCCAAGGGGATCCCGTTGCCCTCCATCTCTGCCATGAACAAGGAGTGGTTGAGGGCGACCCGGAAGGTGAGCCGCTAGTTACTGCGTGGGGCCGTCGAGACCTGCGGGTCGTTTGTGGCTGGTCGCGCAGTTCCCGCGCCCCTGCGGGGCGCGTAGCTTCACCGGCATGCATCCCGGAGCGTACGACCCCGCCAGGACGGCCGTCGTCACCGCCGACGGCACACGGACCCTCACCTACGGACAGCTCGAAGAACGCTCCCTGCGGCTCGCGGATCATCTGCGGGCCGCAGGACTGCGTCGGGGCGACCACTTCGCCCTCCTCTGCGACAACGATCCGCGCGCCCTGGAGGTCTACTGGGCGGCGCTGCGCTCGGGCCTCTACCTCACCGCCGTGAACCATCACCTCTCGACGGACGAGGCCGCCTACATCGTCCGTGACTGCGGGGCGAAGGTGCTGATCATCTCCGGTTCGCTCGCCGAACTGGGCGCGGCCGTCGTGGAGTCGGCGGGCGGACCGTCCATCCTGCTCGGCCTCGACGACGGCACGTACGAGAAGGCCCTGGAGTCCGCGTCCGCGCAGCCGCCCGCCCACCAGCCGCGCGGCACCGACATGCTCTACTCCTCGGGCACCACGGGCCGCCCCAAGGGCATCAAGCCCGAGCTGCCCGAGGGCGACGTACGCGATGAGCCGATCACCTACGTACTGATCTTCCAGGCCATGTACGGCTTCGGCGAGGACACCGTCTACCTCTCGCCCGCCCCGATCTACCACGCGGCGCCCCTGCGCTTCTGCGGAGTCGTCACGTCACTCGGCGGCACGGTCGTCCTCATGGACACCTTCGACGCCGAGGGCGCCCTCGCGGCCATCGAACGGCACCGGGTCACGCACAGCCAGTGGGTGCCGACCATGTTCGTACGGATGCTGAAGCTGCCCGCCGAGGTGCGCGAGCGCTACGACCTGTCCTCGATGAAGATCGCCATACATGCCGCCGCGCCCTGCGCCGTCGAGGTGAAGCGGCGGATGCTGGAGTGGTGGGGGCCCGTCCTGTACGAGTACTACTCGTCGACGGAGGGCAACGGCATCACGTTCATCTCGCCCGAGGAGTGGCTGCGCAAGCCCGGCTCCGTGGGCAAGGACGGGTTCCTCGGTGAGCTGCGGATCTGCGACGACGCGGGCGAGCTGCTGCCGAGCGGCGAGACCGGCATCGTCTACTTCGAGCGCGAGGAACTGTCCTTCCGCTACCACGGCGACGAGGCCCGCACCCGCGATGCCCAGCACCCCAGGCATCCGAACTGGACCACCACAGGGGACATCGGGCACGTGGACGAGGACGGCTATCTCTTCCTCACCGACCGCAAGGCATTCATGATCATCTCCGGCGGTGTGAACGTCTATCCGCAGGAGGCCGAGGACTGTCTCGTGCTGCATCCGGCGGTCGCCGACGTGGCGGTGATCGGGGTGCCGGACGCGGAGATGGGGGAGGCCGTCAAGGCGGTGGTATGCCCGGCCGACGGAGTGACAGCCGGGCCCGAACTAGAGCGCGAGCTGGTCGAGTTCGCGCGCGAGCGCATCGCCCACTACAAGGCGCCGCGTTCCGTGGACTTCACGGACTCGCTGCCCCGCACCCCCACGGGCAAGCTGGCCAAGTCCGCGCTGCGCCAGTCGTACTGGGAATGAGCCGGTCCGGGGGCTGTACGGCACGGAGGCCTGCGGGGCGTTGCGTCAGACCCGGGCGATGAGCTTGACCTCGACCAGCAGCTCGGGGAAAGCCAGCCGCGGGGTGCCGACCATGGTGCTCGCCACCTGGGGGTCCGGCCGTCCGTAGGCCGCCTTGCGCACCGGCCCTGCGGCGGCATCGGCCGCGTCGACGTCGAGCGCGTAAATGACCTCCTCGACGACGTCGTCCAGCGATGCGCCGAAGCGCCGGAGCAGTTCCGCCGCGTTGGCGTAGCACTGGCGCAACTGCTCGCCCGTGCGGGAGAAGTCGGTGACGCGTCCGGCATCATCGACGGGAGCCGGAGCGATGACTTCCGTTCCGCTGTGTGCCACTTGGCCGGAGAGGTAGATGGTGTCGCCGCGCTTGACCGCTTGGACGTACCCATAGCTCTCTTCCCACGGGACTCCGAAGGTTTCCAGTTCACGTGCGTCGTTCATGGCGTTCCGATCATGGAGGAAGTGCGTTCCGTCGATACGTCTCAGACGCTATGAGTCCGGTGCGGGGCGGGCCAGGATCGGTTGTGCCACTGACAGCAAGGATCGTGCCAACGTAGGGGCAGCGGGCAGCGGGCAGCGGGCCGCGACACGGAGACAGGGGAACACTTGCGATCCGAAGAGGGCGTGACAACCGTCGCGATCCTGGCGATGCCGCGCGTGTACGCGCTGGACGTCAGCATCCCCGAGCATGTCTTCGGGCGGCATCCGGGCTACCGGGTGGTGGTGCGCGGAGACCTGAACGACGGGGCGCCGCTCACCGATGTGGAGTCCGCCGACATCGTCGTCGTGCCCGGCTATGAGGATCCGCACGTCCCGGTACCGGACGAATACCTCAAAGCGCTGCGGATCGCCGTCGAGCGGGGCGCCCGTGTCGTGGCCATCTGCACGGGTGTGTTCGCCCTCGCGGCCTGCGGAATCCTGGACGAGAAATCGGCCACGACGCACTGGCACCATACCGATGAACTCCGTCTGGCCCATCCACGCGTGGACGTCGTCGAGAATCGGGTGTTCGTCGAGGACGGGGCCATTCTCACGTGCGCGGGCGGAGGCGCCGGAATCGACGCGTGTCTCCATGTCGTGGAGACGGATTTCGGTTCCGTCGCCTCGGACGGCGTGGCGAAGGACCTCGTCTTCTCCTCCGCGCGTGGTGCCAACGAGCCGCAGTACAGGGATGTGCCCACGCCTCCGCGTGACAGCCTGCGGGCGACGCGGGAGTGGGTGCTCGACAACCTGGGCACCTCGATCACCGTGCAGCGGCTGGCCGACCACAGTCTGCTGTCACGGCGAACCCTCATCCGGCGTTTCGTGTGTGAGACGGGGCTGCCTCCCATGCAGTGGGTCGCCCTCCAGCGGATTCTCAAGGCGCGCCGGCTCCTGGAGGCCTCGGACTGGTCCGTCGAGAAGGTCGCCGCAGCGTCGGGGTTCGGCTCGGCCGCCAACTTCCGGTCGATCTTCCGAAGGGAGGTGGGAGTGACCCCGACCGCCTACAGGAAGCAGCATGGTTGACCCGCTGAACCCGCCCAGCCCGCTGAATCCACTGAACCCGCCGGGCCCGCTGGAATGATCTACTGGGTATCGGGGGTAAGGGGTGGGCCGTGTTCGGGGGGCCATCCAGTCGGACCGCAGCAGGAGGTACGCAGCATGCTCGTCGATCTCTCCGGCAAGACCGCCCTCGTCACCGGATCCACCCAGGGCATCGGGGCGGCCATCGCGGTCGGCCTGGCCAGGGCGGGAGCCCGGGTGGCCGTCAACGGCCGGTCCGCCGCCTCCGTCGACAAGGCCGTCGAGCGGCTGAAGGAGGAGCACGGCGGCGCCGACTTCATCCCGGCTCCCGGTGACATCTCCACCGACGAAGGCGCCGCGCAGGTCTTCGCGGCCGTTCCCCGGGCGGACATCCTCATCAACAACCTGGGCATCTTCGGCGCGGAGCCCGCCCTCGACATCAGCGACGACGAATGGCGCCGTTACTTCGAGGTCAACGTCCTGACCGCCGTCCGCATGATCCGCCACTACCTGCCCGGCATGAAGGACCGCTCCTGGGGGCGGATCCAGAACATCGCCAGCGACTCGGCGCTCGTCATCCCCGCCGAGATGATCCACTACGGCACCTCGAAGACCGCGCTCCTCGCGGTCTCCCGCGGCTTCGCGAAGGAGGCCGCCGGATCGGGCGTGACCGTCAACTCCGTGATCGCGGGCCCCACGCACACCGGCGGTGTGGAGGACTTCGTGTACGAACTGGTCGACCCCGCCCTGCCCTGGGACGAGGCCCAGCGGGAGTTCATGGTCAAGCACCGCCCCCAGTCCCTGATCCAGCGGCTCATCGAACCGGAGGAGATCGCGCACATGGTGGTCTATCTCAGCTCCCCGCTGGCCTCCGCCACGACGGGCGGCGCGATCCGCGTCGACGGCGGTTACGTGGACGCGATCGTCCCGTAGCCATGAGGGCCGCAGCCATGACCTCCGCTCCCGCCTCCGCCCCCGCGCCCCGCAGCGGTCTCCTGCTCGGCGTCGACATCGGGACGTCCTCCTCGAAGGGCGTCCTCGTCCGTCCCGACGGCACGCTCGTCGCCCGGGGGCGGCGCGAGCACACGACGTCCACCCCGCACCCCGGCTGGTTCGAGCACGACGCCGACGGCCTGTGGTGGCCCGAGTTCCGCTCGCTGGCACGGGAGTTGATGGCAGAAGTGCCCGCGGGTGAATCGCTCGCCGCGGTCGGCATCAGCGGCATCGGCCCATGTCTGCTCCCCGCCGACGAGAAGGGCACGCCGGTGCGCCCGGCCATCCTGTACGGCGTCGACACGCGGGCCGGCGCCGAGATCGCCGAGCAGAACGAGCGCTACGGCCCCGGCGAGATCATCAGCCGCTGCGGCTCGCCCCTGACCAGTCAGGCGATCGGCCCGAAACTCGCCTGGCTGCGCCGACACGAACCGGCGGCCTATGGAGCCACCCGCCGCTGGTACATGGCGAGTTCCTACCTCGTGCACCGCCTCACCGGCCGCTACGTCCTCGACCACCACTCGGCCAGCCAGTGCACTCCGCTGTACGACCTGGCGGCCCGGGAATGGATCGGCGAGCGCTGCGAGGAGATCGCCCCGGGCCTTCAATGGCCCGACCTCGTCTGGCCCTCCGACGTCATCGGCGCCGTCACCCCGGAGGCCGAGGCCTTCACCGGCCTTCCCGCGGGCACCCCCGTCGTCGCGGGCACGGTCGACGCCTGGGCGGAGGCCGCCGGTGTCGGTGTCGCCGCGCCCGGGGACCTGATGCTCATGTACGGCACGACGATGTTCCTGGTCGGCATCGTGCCGGAGCCGCTGACCAGCCCGCACCTGTGGGGGACGGCGGGGGCGTTCCCCGGCACCTACTGCCTGGCCGCGGGGATGGCGACGTCAGGTGCGGTCACCGGATGGCTGCGTGACCTCACCGGCACCTCGTACGAGCAACTGACGGCGGAGGCGGCGGAGTTGCCGCCCGGCGCGGAGGGGCTGCTGATGCTGCCGTACTTCGCGGGGGAGCGGACCCCGCTCTTCGACCCCGACGCGCGGGGCCTCGTCCACGGCCTGACACTGCGGCACGGCAGGGGACACCTCTACCGAGCCGCCCTCGAGGCCACCGCGTACGGTGTGCGGCACAACCTCGCCGCCATGACGGAGGCGGGCGCCACCGGCCGGCGCCTGGTCGCCGTCGGCGGTGGCGCTCACGCGCTGTGGACCCGGATCGTCTCCGACGTGACCGGACGCGAACAGCACCTGCCGCGGCACACCATCGGCGCCGCGTACGGCGACGCGTTCCTCGCGGCGGTCGGCGCCGGGCTCGCCGAGCCCGGCGACATCGCGCACTGGAACCCGACGGTCGAGGTGGTGGCTCCGGACGCCACCACCTCGACCGTCTATGACCGGCTCTACGGGCTGTACCTGGACCTGTATCCGGCGACCCGCGAGGCCGCGCACCAGCTGGCGCGCCTCAACTAGGGCCCTGGCTGCCGTGGCCTGGTCGCCGGCGGTCACGCGGACGTATTCGACGACCCGCGCAGGGTGCCGTGGACGGTGCCGTGTTCGAAGCCGACGTTCTCCATCACGTCGATCTCACCGCTCTGGGGACAGCCGCGTCGTTGTTGCCCGAGGTGTAGTACTGGCGCTCGTGAAGAGGCGGGGGAGGGGGCCGCCGACGCTCCGGAGGGGAGCCCGGTGAGGACAAGGCCAGAGCGGCGGTGGTGAGCGCCGCACGGTGGCGCCAGGAGGCGTGGACTGTCCGCCTCAGCGGCCCCCGACCGTCGCCCGCGCCAGATACGGCGCCGTCCGGCTCCCCTCCGCCTTTGCCACCACCGCGGGCGGTCCCGCGGCGACCACACGACCGCCCTCGGCACCGCCGCCGGGGCCGAGGTCGATCACCCAGTCCGCGCCCGCCACCACCGCCATGTCGTGCTCGACCACCACCACCGAGTGGCCGGCGTCGACCAAGCCGTGCAGCTGGCGCATCAGGACCTCGACGTCGGCCGGGTGGAGTCCGGTCGTCGGCTCGTCCAGGAGGTAGAGCGTGTGACCGCGCCGGACCCGCTGCAGCTCGCTCGCCAGCTTGATGCGCTGGGCCTCGCCGCCCGACAGCTCCGTCGCGGGCTGCCCGAGGCGCAGATAGCCGAGCCCCACGTCGAGGAGGGTCCGCAGGCTGCGGGCCACGGACGGGGTGTCGGCGAAGAACTCCGCGGCCGCCTCCACCGTCAGGTCGAGCACCTCCGCGATGTTCCGTCCCTGGTACGTCACTTCGAGGGTCTCGGGGTTGTAGCGGGCGCCCCCGCAGGCGGGGCACGGCGCGTACGTGCTGGGCAGGAAGAGCAGCTCGACGCTCACGAACCCCTCGCCCTGACAGGTCTCGCACCGTCCGCCCGCGACGTTGAACGAGAAGCGGCCGACCCCGTAACCCCGTGTCCGTGCCGCGTCCGTGGCCGCGAAGACCTTCCGCACGACGTCGAAGAGACCTGTGTAGGTGGCCAGGTTGGAGCGGGGCGTGCGGCCGATGGGCTTCTGGTCGACGCAGACCAGGCGTCCCACGCCGTCCAGGTCCTCGGTGACCTCGCCGATGAGTGTGGACTTGCCCGAGCCGGAGACGCCGGTGACCGCGGTGAAGGCGCCGAGCGGGAACTCGGCCGTCACGTCGCGCAGGTTGTGCCGGGTGACCGGGCCGACCTTCAGCCAGCCGTGCGGGCCGCGCACCGCGCGCGCCGGGGCGGACTCCCGCCCGAAGAGGAAACGGGCCGTCGCGGACTCCGTGACCCGCTCCAGCTCCGCCACCGGGCCGCTGTGCAGCACCTGCCCGCCGTGCTCGCCCGCGTCCGGCCCCACGTCGACGAGCCAGTCCGCGTGGCGCATGACATCGAGATGGTGCTCGACGACGAAGACCGAGTTCCCCGCGGCCTTGAGCCGGTCGAGGACGGTGAGCAGGGACTCCGTGTCCGCCGGGTGCAGTCCGGCCGACGGCTCGTCCAGGACGTACACGACGCCGAAGAGCCCTGAGCGAAGTTGAGTCGCCAGGCGCAGCCGCTGCAGCTCACCCGTGGAGAGGGTGGGCGTGGCGCGGTCCGGGCTCAGATAGCCGAGGCCGAGCTCGGTGATGGTGGCGATGCGGGCCAGGAGATCCTCGCTCAGTACGCGGGCGGCCTCCGAAGCCGCCGCGCCCGCAAGGGACTCGGCGAGCTCCGACAGGGGCAGCGCGGCGAGATCGGCGATCGTACGGCCCGCGAAGGTGACCGCCATCGCCTCCGGGCGCAGCCTGCTGCCGCCGCACGCGGGGCAGTCGGAACTCGCCAGGAACCGCTCGGCCCTGGCGCGCAGAGTCTGGCTCTTGGAGTCCGCGAACGTCTTCATCACATAACGCCGGGCGCTCATGTACGTGCCCTGGTACGGGCGTTGGATACGGCCGGCGTCCCGCACGGGGTGCACCGTCACCACCGGCTGCTCGTCCGTGAACAGGATCCAGTCCCGGTCCGCCTGCGGCAGCTCGCGCCAGGGGCGGTCGATGTCGTGCCCCAGGGCGTCCAGGACGTCGCGGAGGTTCTTGCCCTGCCAGGCGCCGGGCCAGGCAGCGACGGCGCCTTCGCGGATGGAGAGGGACGGGTCGGGGACCAGGAGTTCCTCGGTCGTGCCGTGCACCCGGCCGAGGCCGTGGCACTCCGGGCAGGCCCCGGCGGCCGTGTTCGGCGAGAAGGCGTCCGAATCGAGCCGCTCGGCGCCCTCGGAGTAGGTGCCGGCGCGGGAGAACAGCATGCGCAGGGAGTTCGAGAGGTTCGTGACCGTGCCCACCGAGGAACGGGAGGTGGGCGCCGAGCGGCGCTGCTGGAGCGAGACCGCGGGAGGCAGCCCGGTGATCTCCCCGACCTTCGGCGCCCCCACCTGGTGGATCAGCCGCCTGGCGTACGGGGCGACGGACTCGAAGTAACGGCGCTGGGCCTCCGCGTAGATCGTCCCGAAGGCGAGCGACGACTTGCCCGAGCCGGACACCCCCGTGAAGACCGCGATGACGTCACGCGGGATGTCCACGTCGACGTCCCGGAGGTTGTGCTCGCGGGCGCCCCGGACACGTACGAACGGATCGTGGGGGCTGTGCATGGCGACTCCGTACGCGGCTCGGGGGCAAACCCCACGATTCTAGGCCCCGGCCAGACCCGCGACCCGGGCCAGGCGCCGGAAGGAGTCGAGCAGGCCCACACGGTCGTACGTACTGGTCGTGACCAGCACCTCCTGTGCCCCGCTCTCCTTGATCAGCGTCTCGAGCTCGTCGGCCACCTGCTCCTCCGTGCCGTGGATGTGACCGACGAGACCGGACTCGTAGAAGCCGCGCTCCTTCTCGGTCATCGTCATCTCCGGCGACTCGACGCGCTCGGCCGGGGGCAGGGGCGGGAAGGTGCCGTGGGTGCGTGAGTACGCCATCGACCAGGCTTCCGGTATCAGCAGCCGGCGGGCCTCTTCGGGAGTCGCGGCGACGGCGATCGTGCCCGAGACGACCACGTACGGCTCACTCGACCAGACGGAGGGGCGGAAGGACGCGCGGTAGTGCTCGATGCCGCGGAGCATCTTCTCGCGGCTCCTGATGTCGCCGATGACCATCGGAAGTCCGGCCCGTGCCGCGACGGTGGCTCCCTCGCCGATGGCCAGGACGAACGGCGGGACGGTCATGCCCTCGGCGGGGCGCGCGTGCGCCCCGGTCTCCGACGTGCCGCGGAACCAGCCCAGGAGCTCGGTGAGCTGCGCCGCGAAGTCATCGGCGTCGTGCTTGTCCCGGCCAAGGGCCTTGCGCACCCCGTCGGTGAACCCCACCGAGCGGCCGAGCCCCATGTCGATGCGCCCGGGGAAGAGCGCTTCGAGGACCCCGAACTGCTCGGCGACGACCAGTGGTTGATGGTTCGGCAGCATCACGCCGCCCGTGCCGACCCGGATGGTGCGCGTCGCGGCGGCGACGGCGGAGGCGAGTACGGTCGGCGCGGAGCCGGCGACGCCCGGCACCGCGTGGTGCTCCGACACCCAGAGACGGTGATACCCGAGCCGTTCGAGGTCCTGCGCCAGGCGCACGGTGTCGCGCAGGGCCTCGGGTCCTTCGTGCCCCTCGCGGGTGCGGGAGCAGTCGAGGACGGAGAACCGGGTTGATTCGATCACTGAGGTCACGACAGGCTCAACGCCTGAGCGGCCCCAGGATTCCCGACCACGGGCCCGGGCGAGCCCTTCGCGGACTGCCTACGCTGGGCGCGTGAGTGACGACAGCAGGCCGCTGGCCGTATTCGACTTGGACAACACCCTCGCGGACACCGCGCACCGCCAGAGCTTCCTGGAGCGCAGGCCGCGGGACTGGACGGCCTTCTTCGCGGCGGCCCCGGCCGACCCGCCGCTGGCACAGGGCGTGGCACTCGCCCTGGAGAGCACGCGGGAGTGCGAGGTCGTCTACCTCACGGGCAGGCCCGAGCGGTGCCGTGAGGACACCGTGGCGTGGCTGGCGGCTCAGGGGCTCCCGGAGGGGCGCCTGTGGATGCGCCGCAACGACGACCGGCGGCCCGCCCGCCGGACCAAGCTGGAGATCCTGCGGAGGATCTCCAGGTCCCGCGAGGTCCGGATGCTGGTGGACGACGACGAGCTGGTGTGCGACGAGGCCGAACGGGCGGGCTTCAAGGTCGTACGGGCGCGCTGGGCGAGCCCGTCAGCCGAGCTGAAGGACGCCCAGGAGCGCGAGGGGCGGACGTGACCGCTCAGTGGTGAGGGCGCGGGTGCTACCGCCTCGGTGGGCAGGCGCTCGCCTCGGTGGGCGGGTGCTGTCGCCTCGGTGAGGGGTCAGGCGCTGTCGCCGTCCTCAAGGCGGAACCCGACCTTCAGGCCCACCTGGTAGTGCTCGATCTCGCCGTTCTCGATGTGGCCGCGCACCTGGGTCACCTCGAACCAGTCCAGTGAGCGCAGCGTCTGCGAGGCGCGGGCGATGCCGTTGCGAATGGCCTGGTCGACGCCTTCGTGCGAGGTGCCGACGATCTCGGTGACCCGGTAGGTGTGGTCGGACATGAGGCTGTTCCTCTCCGCCGTGTGGTGACGTCACAGCTGTGGGATGACGTCACTCCACCGTGCCCCACCACGCGGCGGTGCGCGAGGCGGTGGGCGCGGGATGTTCGGCGGCACCCTCCAGTTCGAGCCGCGAGACGATGCGGTACCGATCACCGCGGTAGAGGGAGCGCACGTACTCGACGGGGCGGTCGTCGTCGTCCGTGGTGATCCGGTCGAAGAGCAGGGCGGGGGAGAGCACCGGCACGCCGAGCAGCGCCGCCTCGTCCGCCGTGAGGACCGTGGGCTCGATGGACTGCGCGGCGTGCGCGGGGCGGATGCCGCGGGCCTCGCGGAGGTGGGCGTAGAAGCCGGACTCCACCTGCGCAGAGGTGAGCCCCGGGGCGAGGGCGGCCGGGATGTGCAGACGCTCCAGCGCGATGGGCTCACCGTCGACCAGACGCAGCCGCACCACGTGCACGAGATCGGCGGCGGGGGAGATCCGCAGCCTGCGGCCGATCCGCGCCCCGGCCGGGACCGTGCCGAATTCGAGGACGCGGCTCGTCCAGGCGCCCGCGGCCCGTGGCGCGGTGAGCGGACGGCTGCCGGGTGCGAGCTCCTGGGTGACCTTGGCACGGGCCACGAACATGCCCCGGCCGTGCTCGCGTACCAGCAGGCCTGAAGCGACCAGGGTGTCGACCGCGGCGCGCAACGTCGGCCGGGAGACGCCGAGTTCACCGCAGAGCGTGCGTTCGGAGGGGATCGCGTCGCCGGGGCGGCGGGCCTCGATCAGATCGAGCAGGACCTCGCGCACGCGCTCGCGCTTGGGTGTGCCGCCGGATGCGCCCCGCTGGTCGGCGGCCGTGTCCTGCTGGTCGCCGGGCGCACCCCGCTGGTCCATCGACGCGGCTGCCTTTCCTCGAGTCATCGCCACCGCTCAACACCCCCGTGAGGCAGGGAGCGTGACGTCCCCATCGCCTAGGTCACCTTCCGCCCTCGCGCGACTTTACCAACTGGTAAGACCGCGGTGTCGTTGTGCCGACGGCACCGAAATCTCGCATTACGGTGCCGTTGCCCCTTGACCGACCCATTGGTACAGACCAAAATCCAGCCGTACCCGTTCGAGCCACCAGCTCACCCCCCGCGTCGGGCCGACCCTCCCTGTCCGCAGGCAGAAAGTGACCCACGTGAAACCGCACCGCCGCGTCGCCATGTCTCTGACCCTCGCCATCGCCGCCACCACGCTGCTCCCCGGATGCGGCGTCCTGCCGGGCGGCGGAAAAGACAGACGGACCGTCACCGTGTGGCTGATGCGGGGCAGCGCGTCCGCGGAGTTCATCAAGCGGTTCACCACGGACTTCGAGAAGCGCAACGGCGACATCGACCTGGAGATACGGCTGCAGGAGTGGACCGGCGTCGGCGGCAAGGTCAAGGCAGCGCTCAAGGCCGAGGAAGGGCCCGACGTCATCGAGGTCGGCAACACCCAGGTCGCTCAGTACGTCGACGAGGGCGGGCTCTACGACCTCACCCTGGAGTCCGCGCGCGACCTCGGCATGAAGGACTGGCTGCCGGGCCTCGCCGAGCCCGGGCGCTACAACGGCAGCCAGTACGGCATTCCCTGGTATGCCGCGAACCGCGTCGTCATCTACAACAAGGACCTGTTCGCGCGGGCCGGGATCGAGCAACCCCCCAAGACGCGCGCGCAATGGATCGCCGACACGCAACGGCTCAACTCCGGCGGCAACCAGGGGATCTATCTGGCGGGCCAGGACTGGTACACCCTGGCCGGGTTCATCTGGGACGAGGGCGGCGAGCTGGCCACGGAGGCCAAGGGGTCGCGCGGCGTGTGGGAGGGCAGCCTGCACACGCCCGCGGCGCTGCGGGGCATGGAGTTCTACCGGCAGCTGCAGGCGTTGGGCGAGGGCCCGCGCGACGCGGACGAGGAGCATCCGCCGCAGGCCGGGGTGTTCGCCAAGGGCGACGTGGCGCAGATCGTCGCCGTGCCAGGGACGGCGCGGGCGATCGAGGAGGCGAACCCCGAACTGAAGGGCAGACTCGGCTACTTCCCGATCCCGGGCAAGACGGCGGCGAAGCCCGGCGCCGTCTTCACCGGCGGATCCGACCTCGTGGTGCGCGGGAAGACGGAGGACCGGGCCGGCGCGGTCGCCGTCATTGAGGCGCTCGCGGGCAAGAAATGGCAGACCGACCTGGCCCGGACCATGAACTACGTGCCGAACAAGACGACCCTCGCCTCCGCCGTCTCCGGCGAGGAGGGCGTCGCCGCGATGGCCGCGGGCGCCGCACGGGGCAGGGCGACACCGGCCTCACCGAAGTGGGCCGCCGTGGAGGCGGACAATCCCATCAAGGAGTACATGTCCAAAACCCTGGCCGGGGGTGACCCGGCGACGGAGGCGAAGGCGGCCTCGCGCCGGATCACCCGGGAGCTGGACGTCAGCGGGCCGTGAGGGACACCCGGCCCGGCACCCCCCTAGCGCGCCACGCTGAGCGACAGCGCGAAGCGTGCCCTCTCGTCCGTCCACCAGTGGGTGAGCTTCAACTCGGCTGCGGCCAGCTCCGCCCGTACCCCCTCCTCGCGGAACTTGGTCGAGATCTCGGTGCGCATCTCCTCGTGCCGGTCGAAGTCGACCGCCAGGTCGAGTGCCGGGATCTTCACCGTCTGGGCGGCCAGGGAGCGCAGGCGCATCTCGATCCACTCGTGCTCGCGGTCCCAGACGGCGACGTGCGAGAACGCGTCGGGGTCGAAGTCCGCGCCGAGTTCGCGGTTGATCACGGACAGGACGTTCTTGTTGAAGGAGGCGGTGACGCCCGACCCGTCGTCGTACGCCGAGACGAGCACCGACTCGTCCTTCACCAGGTCCGTGCCGAGCAGCAGCGCGTCACCAGGGGAGAGCAGGGTGCGCACCGACGCCAGGAACGCCGAGCGCTCCGCGGGCAGCAGGTTGCCGATCGTGCCGCCCAGGAAGGCGACGAGCCGCGGTCCCGGCGTGCCCGGCATCGCGAGACCGCCGGTGAAGTCGGCGATCAGGGCGTGCACGTCGAGGGAGGGGCGCGAGGCGATCAGGGTGTTCGCGGCGCCGGTGAGCGCGCTCTCGCTCACGTCCACGGGCACGTACGTGTGCAGGTCCGCGAGCGCGTCGATCAGATGGCGGGTCTTCTCCGAGGAGCCCGAGCCCAGCTCGATCAGTGTGCGCGCGCCCGTCGCGGCGGCGATCTCCGCGGCGCGGGTCTGCAGGATCTCGCGCTCCGCGCGCGTCGGGTAGTACTCGGGAAGCGTGGTGATCTCGTCGAACAGGGCGCTGCCGCGCGCGTCGTAGAACCACTTGGGCGGCAGCGTCTTGGGCGTACGGGTGAGGCCGTGCAGGACGTCGGCGCGCAGAGCGGCGTCCGTGGCGTCCACGGGCAGGGTGCGGGTCAGCTGGAACGGGCTCACGCGGTGGGCTCCTTGAGCGGGGTCAGCAGGACATCGGTACGGCTGGCGGCGAGCAGGGTGCGGTCGGGCACCTGCCGCCAGTGCGGATCGTCGTCGTAGGGCTCGGAGGCCACGACGGTGCGGCGGCCCGGTTCGGCGAGATACCAGAGGGTGTCGCCCCAGGCGGTCGCGGCGATCGTCTCGCCATTGGTGAGCAGCAGGTTGAGGCGTGATCCGGGGGCCGCCTCCGCGACCTCGGTCACGGTGTCCGCGAGGGCCTGGCCCTCGTCGTCGCCGCTGCGCAGCCGGCGCAGGACCAGCGCCCACACCAGGGCGGAGTCGCAGCGCGCCGCCATGGAGAGGAGGTCCTCCGGCGGCAGGAGGCGGGACACCTTGGCCAGCGAATGCGGCCAGCCCGTGACCGCGCCGTTGTGGCTGAACAGCCAGGTACCGGCGGCGAACGGCGCCGCCGCGGCCTCGCCGTCCGCGCCCGCCTCGGTCGCGTCGCGCACCGCGGCGAGCACGGCCCCGGACCGGACGACCCGGGAGAGGTCGGCGAAGGACTGGTCGCCCCAGATCGGCCCGGAGCGGCGGTAGCGCGCGGGCACCGGGTCGCCTTCGGCGTACCAGCCCACCCCGAAGCCGTCGGCGTTGACGGTGCCGTAACGCTGGTGCCGTGGCGCCCATGACTGGCGCAGCAGGCTGTGCAAGGGGTCCACGAGGAGCTTGCCCAGGGGCTCGTCCGGCCCGAGGAAGGCCAGGTGACGGCACATCAGCGCGCCTCCGTCGGACTCGCGTCGCGCGCCGTGCGGAACCCGGAGAAGATCTGCCGCCGGACCGGGTGGTCCCAGTTGCGGAACGTGCCCCGGCACGCCACCTCGTCCACGGAGAACGCCCCGCCGCGCAGCACCTTGTAGTCGCCGCCGAAGAAGACGTCCGAGTACTCGCGGTAGGGGAAGGCGGCGAACCCCGGATAGGGCAGGAAGTCGCTCGACGTCCACTCCCATACGTCGCCGATCAACTGGCGCACGCCGAGCGGGGATTCACCGGACGGATAACTGCCGGCGGGAGCCGGGCGGAGATGGCGCTGGCCCAGGTTCGCCCGTTCGGGCGTGGGATCCGCGTCGCCCCACGGGTAGCGCATCGAGCGACCGGTCGCCGGGTCGTGCCGGGCGGCCTTCTCCCACTCCTGCTCGCTGGGCAGCCGCCGGCCGGCCCACCGGGCGTACGCGTCCGCCTCGTACCAGCTGACGTGCAGCACCGGCTCGTCCGGCGGCACGGCCTCGACGGTCCCGAAGTGGCGGCGCAGCCACTGGCCGCCCTCGCGGCGCCAGAACAGCGGCGCCGAGAGGCCGTTGCCGCGGACCATGTCCCAGCCCGCCGGGGCCCACCACCGCTGCTCGTCATAACCGCCGTCGGCGATGAAGCGCTGGTACTCGGCGTTGGTCACCGGCGTCGTGTCGATGAAGAAGGGCGGCACCAGGCGGTGGTGCGCGGGGCGTTCGTTGTCCAGTGCCCAGGGCTCGGTGGAGGTGCCCATGGTGAACGGGCCGCCCGGCACGAGAACTTCGGCGGGACCACTGAACGTCGGCGCGGGCGCGGGGTCGGGCGCCGTGAGCGCCGTGGGGCCCGAGCGCAGCTGATGAGTGATCAGCATCGTCTCGTCGTGCTGCTGTTCGTGCTGGGCGATCATGCCGAACGCGAAGCCCGCGTCCGTCAGGGGCGAACCGCGGAAGGGTGTGCTCTCCAGGACGTCGAGCGCCCGCCCGCGCACATCGGCCGCGTAGCGGCGGGCTTCGGCCGGCGCGAGCAGCGGCAGGCTCGGACGCTCGGAGCGGGGGTGCTCGAAGGCGTCGTACAGACCGTCGATCTCCGGCCGCATGGCATCACGGCCCGCCACCGCCCGCAGCAGCCACAGCTCTTCCTGGTTGCCGATGTGTGCGAGGTCCCAGACCAGGGGGGACATCAACGGCGAGTGCTGCGCGGTCAGTTCGGGTTCCTCGACACACGTGGTGAGGAGCGAGGTGCGGTCCCTGGCGGCGAGCAGCGCCGCCTGGGCGCGTCGGCGAAGCGCATCGGGGTCGCTGACGGTTCCGGTCATCGGAGGATGCCCTTCTCGTGCTCGGGGTCGTGGTGGTGGCCGTGCGGGTGCCCGTCGAGCAGGTCGTCCGCCGGGCAGCGGCCCCGCGCGACATACCGCTCGGCGTACGCGGCGACGGCTTCGCACACCTCGGCGCTCGCGCCGAGGCGGGGCAGGGCGTCGGCAGCCGCCGCGAAACACGCGGCCGCGGCCTCGCGCAGCTCCGGGTCGGTGAGCCCGTCCCGCGCCGCGTCCAGCCACAGCGGGCTGCGCGGCGCCGCGGGCGCGCCGGGCGGGCACGCGCGCTCGGCCAGCGGCTTCACCGTGCGGTAGGCGGTCTCGGCGGCCTGCGGGTCGTCGAACAGCGCGCTCGTCACGGCGAGCGGCACGATCCAGCCGTGCCGGCCCGGCTGGGCGTCGACCATCCGCAGCTCCAGGTGGCCGCGCGGGCGTACGGGCGGGAAGAGGGTGGTCAGGTGGTAGTCGAGGTCGTCGCGCGTGGGCGGACGCGGCGCGCCCGAGCGGGCCCAGGCGCGAAACGTCATCCCCTCCGGGACGGCCCAGGGCGCGTCACCGTCGTCCTGCGATCTGACGAACATCACCGGCGCGTCCAGGGCGTGCCGGGCCCAGGCCGCCCGCGGCTCCGCGTCCAGCGTCGGCGCACCCGACGTGCCCGGGGCGATGGCCGCCCACACGGCCTGCCGCGTGGAGCGCCAGCCGGTGTAACGCCCGTCCTGGAGGGGTGAGTTGGCGAACGCGGCGACCAGTACGGGGCCCAGCAGATGCGCGAGCCGCCAGCGACGGCCGTAGCCGAGCGGGCCCGGCTCCTCGTGCCCCGCGTCCAGACAGATCTGCACGGACGCCGTGGAACACATCATGCGGCGGCCCGCGGGGCCGGAGCGGTCGAAGTAGGACTCCATCGCGTCATAGCGCGGCCGGTGCAGGATGCGGGACGGCGGACGCCAGGGGTCGCAGCCGAGCCCGGTGAGCGTCAGATCCAGGGCGGCCAGTCGATCGCGTACGAGGGAGAGATCCGCCGATACGGCGGACACGCACTCCATGAGCGAGGCGGCGGGGAGCGAGCTGAGCTCCAGCTGGCCGCCTGGTTCGACGGTGATCAGGGAGTGCAGGGGCAGGGCCCGCAGTGCGGCGTAGGCCGCTTCGAGGCGGGCGGGGGACACGGGCAGATGGAGCCGGTGCGGCTCGTGGATCAGCCATTCCAGTTCGACGCCGGTGACGCGCGGTGGTCCGGTCTTGAAGCAGATGCCGCTGACCAGCGCCTCTGCTTCGGACTCGGATACCGCGGTGCCGTACTTCGCGCGGTAGGTCGTACAGTCACCCTCGGGCATGCAGAGGTCCTCCTGTCGAAGTTCTGCCTGGTCAGCGGTTGCTGGCCACCCGGTCAACTCGGTAGGGGTGTGACCGAGCCGGCAGCGCTCGTCCCACCCAAGACCGTGTCGGCCGTTCGCACAAGAGTGCCCCCGGGGCCAAGTCGATGCCAGGGAATTGTGTTGCGGTGGACGACGACGAGAGCTCACGATGCGTTCATGTGTGAGACGGGGGACAGGAAAACATCCGGGTCGGGGGCGGGGCCATGAGTGCGCGACTGCGCGGCATCGCGCAGCAGACCGAGGAGATCGTGGCGGCAGGGCGGTACGTCGCACCGGGTGGCCGCGAGGTGGTGATCGCGGATGCGGTGGACGCCGCGCGCTCCGGCACGCGGATCTTCGGTCCGGCGGCCCTGTACGTGACTCCCGTGACGCCGCCCGAGCTGATCTCCACGGTAATCGAGGTCACCGGGGAGAGCAGCTTGGAGGCCGCGCGCCGCCTGACGGCCGCGGACGAGAGCTCTGTGGCCGTCTTGAACTTCTCCTCCGCGCGCAATCCCGGCGGCGGTTATCTCAACGGCGCCCAGGCGCAGGAGGAGGCGCTCTGCCGGGCTTCGGCGCTGTACACGTGCGTGCGCTCGGCCCGGGAGTTCTACGACCACCACCGCGCCCACCGCGACCCCTTCTACAGCGACCGCGTGATCCACTCCCCGGCCGTGCCGGTCTTCCGCGACGACCGTGGCCGGCTTTTCGACGCGGCGTACACGGTCGGCTTCCTGACCTCGGCGGCGCCGAACGCGGGCGTCGTGCTGCGCCAGGCCCCCGAGCGAGCGAAGGACCTTCCGGCCGCCCTGGTCCGCCGCGCGGAGCGGGTCCTGGAGACCGCCGTCGCCCACGGCTACCGGCGGCTCGTGCTCGGCGCGTGGGGCTGCGGCGTCTTCCAGAACGACCCCGCCCAGGTGGCGGACGCGTTCCGGGCGCTGCTCGACGAAGGCGGCCGGTTCCACGGGCACTTCGGGCACATCGTGTTCGGGGTGCTCGACCGTACGCGCGGCGCGGTGACGCGGACCGCCTTCGAGGAGACGTTCGGCGCGGGGTTCAGGGGCGGGGCTCCGCTCCTGCCCGGCACGTAACCGCTATCGCCAGCCGTAGCGCTCCTGGAGCCGGCGCACGACCAGGTTGAACCGCATCCGGTCGAGCGCGCACGCCTCGCGGCGCATGCCCGCGTCGTGCACTCGAAGGACGCGGTCGATGGCGACCCACGACTCGCGGCCTTCCCGGTCCCACGGCCCGCTGCCGATCGGCACCCTTCCCCAAGCTCTCGGCTTCGCTCGACCAGGGGAGACCCCAATCTTGTCGTTCGCGTGCTGCTTGCTGGAGAGCTGCACCGCGAGCAGCGTGCCACGCGCCTCGCGGGCGACGACGAGGACGGGGCGGTCCTTGCCGCGCCCGTCGTTCTCCTCGTAGGGCACCCACGTCCAGACGATCTCGCCGGGGTCGGGATCGCCGTCGTGCGCGGGGGCGTACGTCGTCTGCACCCGGCCGACCTCGCGCGGCTCGGCCTCGGTGGTCGCGGTGCGGCCCGTGCGGCCCGGGTGCGCGGACATCTGCGGGTCATCGATGTTGGCTGTCACGCGGGCCACCGTAGAACCTGTCCGGCCAGGACCGCGGGGCGGGTCCCTCGGACGACGCCACCGCTCAGACCGCCTCGGGCCACTGCTCGTACCAGCGCTGGTCGGACTCCAACTGCGCGGCGAGCGACACCAGGAGCGGCTCGCTGCCCGCGGGCCCGAGCAGCTGCGCGCCGACCGGAAGGCTGTCGCCCACCCTGCCCGCGGGCACGTTGACGCCGGGCCAGCCGAGGACGTTCCACGTCCAGGCGTAGGGGCAGGCGGCGATCATGGCCTGGTCGGTGCGCCAGCCGCTGAGGGCGGACATGGTGCCTATCCGCGGCGGGGGAGTGGCGGTGGTGGGCGTGAGGACGACGTCGTACGTGGAGAAGATCGCGCCGACCCGGCGGTGCAGGGCGGCTTCGGCGCGGCGGGCCAGGCGCAGCGGGGCGCCGCCGAGCAGGCGCCCCAGGCGGGCCGCCTCCTTGGTCCGCGGGTCGAGCAGACGCGCGTCCGGGATCTCGCGGACCCAGTCGGTGATGCCCGCCGTGGCACGCGGCACGAAGTCGAGGCCGATCTGGCCGTATCGCGGATCGGCCTCCTCGACGTCGTGCCCGAGCGAGGCGAGACGGTCCGCGAGGACCATCACCTTCCGGCGCACCACGGGATGCAGGCGCTTGGGGGTCGCGGTGAACGGCATGCGCAGGGAGAGTGCGACGCGCAGCCGTCCCGGTTCGCGGGTCGCCGCGTCCGCGGCGCTGATGGCGGGTGGCTTGTGCAGGTCGCCGCTGTGGTTGCCGCTCGCCGCGTCGAGCAGCAGGGCCGCGTCGGCGACGGTCCTGGCGAGCGGGCCGTTGACGGTGATGCCGTTGAAGGACTCGGGCCAGGGCCACGTCGAGATGCGGCCGCGCTGCGGCTTGATCCCGACGAGATGGGTCCAGGCGGCGGGAATGCGCACCGAGCCCGCACCGTCCGAGCCGAGCGCGGCGGGTACCAGGCCCGCGGCGACCGCGGCCGCCGAGCCGCCCGACGAACCGCCGGGAGTGTGTCCGGTGTGCCACGGGTTGCGGGTGTCCCCAAAACCCGGCCCCTCCGTGAAGGGCCACTGTCCCAGCTCGCAGGTGTTGGTCTTGCCGACGATCACCGCTCCGGCCGCCCGCAGCCTGCGCACCGACTCGGCGTCCTCCTTCTTCGGCGGGAAGTCGCCCCGGCAGCCGAACGCGGTCGGCTCGCCCGCTATGTCGGTGTCGTCCTTCACGGCGAGCGGCACGCCGAGCAGCGGACGCCCCGGCCCGCCGGACGCCAACTCCCGGTCGGCGGCGTCCGCTTCGGCGAGCGCGGCCTCGGCCCGCACCAGCTTGAAGGCGTTGAGCACGGGCTGCGAGGCCTCGATCCGCGCCAGCGTCCGTTCCGTCAGCTCACGTGCGGACACTTCCCCGTCGGCCAGCGCGCGAGCGGTGCGCGCGAGGCCATCGGCACGGTCGACAGTCATGTGGGGGCACCTTTGATCGACGGACAGGTGCACGCACGCTAACCGGCCGATCGAGAACGCGGTACGTGGGCAGGGCAGTTCGCGCCGATCACCGGCACGCCGGGAGCGCCCGCCCACCGGCCGGGGCGCCCCGGCGCCCACCTGGGAGCGCCTGAGCGCCGTCTGGAAAGATGGGCCTCGCCATGGTGCAGATACCGAACAAGACCGCACAGCAGCCCACGCAGTATGCGGTGCCGACGAGCGCCGACGTGGCGCGTCTGGCGGGAGTCTCGCGCGCGACCGTCTCGTACGTCCTGAACAACACGAGCGCCGTCCGCATCAGCGAACCCACCCGCCGCCGCGTCCACGAGGCGGCCAAGGAACTGGGATACGTCCCGCACGCGGCGGCCCGCAGCCTGCGCGCCGGGCACACCCGCGTGGTCCTGATGCCCACGCCGCAGATCCCGGCGGGCCCGCTCTTCAGCGAGTTCTTCAATGAGCTGCAGTGGGCACTCAGCCGCTTCGACTACACCGTCGTGCAGTACGGCAGCCTCGGTCTGACCGGCGAGGAGGCGGCCCGTGCCTGGGCGGAGCTGCGCCCGGTGGCGGTCCTCGCCCCCGACGCGTCCGGGCTGGGCGCGCGCGGTGTGAGCGTCCTGAAGCGCTCGGGCGCCAAGGCGGTCTTCACGATCGGCCCGCAGCGGGCCGAGGGCGCCCACGCCCTGCTGATGGACCAGCGTCTCGTGGGACAGTGCGCCGCCACTCACCTCCTGGAGCGCGGCAGCCGGCACATCGGCGTCGTGATCCCCGAGGAGAAAGGCCTCGAACCCTTCGCGCGTCCGCGCGCCGACGGCATCCGCCGCACCCTCGCACAGCACGGCACGGACGCCACCATGACCGAGCTGCCCCTCGCCTACGACGAGAAGTCGGCCGCCCGGCTCGCGGCGCGCTGGCGCACGCTCGGCGTCGACGGGGTGTTCACGTACAACGACGAGTTCGCGATGCTGCTGATGCGCGCACTGCAGGACGAAGGCATCGCCGTCCCCGAGGAGACGGCGATGATCGGCGCCGACGACTTGATGCTCGGCAGGCTCCTGCGGCCGCGGCTCAGCACGGTCCGCATCGAGCTGCCGTCGGGTCAAAGACTCGCGGAACTCGTCGACCGGGTCGTGCGTGACCCGGGCATGGAGCCCGAGGTGCACGACGTTCTCGGTGCGACAGCAGTGCACCGCGAGTCGAGCTGACCCCTCTGCTCGCGGGTCTTCCCGCTGCTCTCGCTTACTGCCCCTGCGCCTCGGCCTTCGCCTGCTCCTCGGCGACGGACTTGCGGACCTCGTCCATGTCCAACTGCCTCGCCTGACCGATGACGTCCTCGAGCGCGGCCTCCGGCAGGGCCCCGGGCTGCGCGAACACGGCCACCTGATCGCGGACGATCATGAGCGTCGGGATCGACTGGATGCCGAACGCCTGAGCGAGCTCAGGCTGCGCCTCGGTGTCCACCTTGCCGAAGACCATGTCGGGATTGGCCTCGGATGCCTTCTCGTAGACGGGCGCGAACGACCGGCACGGACCGCACCACTCCGCCCAGAAGTCGATCAGGACGAATTCGTTGTCCGTGACCGTCTGGTCGAAATTCTCCTTGGTGAGCTCCACAGTCGTGCTGCTCATGGTGTTTCCCTCTTCCTGCTGTCGGTCGAAGCCGCTGTGCACAACGGCCCGGGCGGCAGACGTATTCCACGCGCTCACCCGTGCTCGTTCCGCGCGCGTACCCATGTGGCCACGTCGCACACCTGCGACCACACTGGCTTCCATGACGGATTCGAAGACATACGACGTAGTGGTACTGGGTGCCGGTCCCGTGGGGGAGAACGTCGCGGACCGGGCCCGTGCGGGCGGCCTGAGCGCGGCCATCGTGGAGAGCGAACTCGTCGGGGGCGAATGCTCGTACTGGGCCTGCATGCCCAGCAAGGCGCTGCTGCGCCCGGTGATCGCCCGCGCGGACGCCCGCAGGGTGCCCGGACTGCGCCAGTCGGTCCAAGGCCCTCTGGACGCGTCGGCGGTCCTGGCGCATCGGGACGACTACACCTCACACTGGAAGGACGACGGCCAGGTCGGCTGGCTGGACTCCATCGGGATCGACCTCTACCGCGGTCATGGCCGCATCGCGGGGACACGCCAGGTGACCGTCACGGGCTCCGACGGAACCGAGCAGACCCTCACGGCCCGCCACGCGGTGGCGGTGTGCACCGGCACCCGTGCCGCCCTGCCCGATCTGCCGGGCCTGGCCGAGGTGAAGCCGTGGACGAGCCGCGAGGCCACCGGCGCGGATCACGTGCCCGGCCGCCTCGCGGTGGTCGGCGGGGGCGTCGTCGCCGTGGAGATGGCGACGGCCTGGCAGGCGCTCGGCTCGCAGGTCACCATGCTCGTCCGCGGCGATGACGGCTTGCTCCCGCGCATGGAGCCGTTCGCCGGAGAGCTGGTCGCGAAGGCGTTGACGGAGGCGGGCGCGGACGTGCGCACCGGTGTCTCCGTCACGGCCGTGCGCCGGGAGAACGGCACGGTCACCGCGACCCTGAGCGACGGCGGCACCCTTGAGGCCGACGAGATCCTCTTCGCCACGGGCCGTGCCCCGCGCACCGACGACCTCGGCCTGGAGACGATCGGTCTCGAACCCGGCTCCTGGCTGCCGGTCGACGAGAGCCTGCGGGTGCAGGGCAGCGACTGGCTCTACGCGGTGGGGGACGCCAACCACCGCGCGCTCCTCACCCACCAGGGCAAGTACCAGGCCCGCGTCGCCGGGGCCGCGATCATCGCCCGCGCTCAGGGCGTCCCCCTCCTGGAGAGCGACGCCTGGGGCGCCCACTCGGCCACGGCCGACCACGCCGCCGTACCCCAGGTGGTCTTCACCGACCCCGAGGCGGCATCGGCGGGCCTCACCCTCGCGGAGGCCGAATCCGCGGGTCATCGCGTGCGCGCCGTGGACTACGACATGGCGGGCGTGGCGGGAGCCGGCCTCTACGCGGACGGTTACGAAGGCCGCGCCCGCATGATCGTCGACCTGGACCGGGAGATCCTGCTGGGCGTGACCTTCGTGGGCCCCGGCGTCGGCGAACTCATCCACTCGGCGACGGTGGCGATCGCGGGAGAGGTGCCGATCGACCGGTTGTGGCACGCGGTCCCGGCCTATCCGACGATCAGCGAGGTGTGGCTGCGGTTGCTGGAGACGTACCGCGGTTAAGCGCGCGAGGCCACGTGGAGCGCACGTGGCGGTGGCGGCCGTTGCCGCCTGGCCCGGGGCCGCCACTCACTGCGGTGCCGGGCCAGGGGCCGGGGCCGAAGAGGGGGCGGCGGACTCCTCTCGGGGGCGGCCGTGCTGCGGACGGCTGCCCGTCGCGATCGTCTCAGGCCGCCACGCTGCGGACGGGCGGCTTCCTGCTCGTCGCCTCGGGCTGCCGGGCTGCGGGGGGCGGACGACTCGGGCGATCGCCTGGGGTTGTCGTGCTGCGGGCGGCGGCTCGGGCGGTCATCTTGCGCTGCTGGGCCCTGGCCGGGCGGTTTGCGCGATCACCTCAGGCTGCCGCGCTGCGGGCGGGCGGCTCGCATAAGCATCTCGGGCCGCCGCGCGTCGCCCGCCCCTTCAGCCCCTCGCCGCAACGCCCCCTCATCCCCACCGTTTCGTCCCGCCCTCAGCCCTTCGCGTTCCGCCACGCCCCCTCGCGCAGCAGTCGTAGTCCGTTGAGGCCCACGATCACGGTGGAGCCCTCGTGGCCGAGTACGCCGAGGGGGAGGGGCAGGTTGCCCGCCAGGTCCCAGGTGACCAGGACGGCGATGAACGTCCCGGCGATCACCAGGTTCTGCACCACGAGCCCGCGGGCGCGCCGGGACAGTGCGATCACCTTCGGCACGGTGGCGAGTTCGTCCCGCACGATGACGGCGTCGGCGGTCTCCAGGGCGAGATCGGAACCGGCTCGGCCCATCGCGATGCCGGTGTGGGCCGCGGCGAGGGCGGGCGCGTCGTTGACGCCGTCGCCGATGACCAGGATCTTGCGTCCGGCGCGCTCGGCCTCACGTACCGCCGCCACCTTCTCCTGCGGGAGCAGCCCGGCCCGCACGTCACCGCCATCGATGCCGACCTCCGCCGCGAGCCGGGCCGCGGCCTGCGGATTGTCCCCGGTGAGCAGCATCGGAGCCGTTCCGGTGAGGGACCGAAGGGCGGCGACCGTCGTCGCGGCGTCCGGGCGCAGGCGGTCGGCGATGCCGAGCACGCCCGCGGGGACCCCGTCGCGCAGCACGAGCACGGTGGTCTGGCCGGACGCGCTCAACCGTTCCGCGCGAGCGAGGACGTCGGTGTTCGCCGCGTCCTCGGGCCCGCCGGAGGGCCCCGCGCCGAGCAGCCGTGCCACAGCGCCCACCTGGACGGTCGCGCCCCCGACCGTGGCGCTCACCCCGACCCCCGGCGCCGACGCGAAGTCCGTCACCGCCGGAAGGTCCAGGCCGCGAGCCCGCGCCGCGCTCACCACGGCACGGGCCAGGGGATGTTCACTGCGGTGCTCGACCGCCGCGGCGAGTGCGAGGAGGGAGTCGTCCGTCAGGCCGCTGCCGGGAAGCGCGTGCACGGCGGTCACCCTGGGCGTGCCCTCGGTCAGGGTGCCCGTCTTGTCCAGGGCGACCGCGTCGACCTGCCCCAGACGCTCCATCACGACGGCCGACTTGACCAGGACGCCGTGCCGCCCCGCGTTCGCGATCGCCGAGAGCAGCGGCGGCATCGTGGCGAGGACCACGGCGCACGGCGAGGCCACGATCATGAACGTCATCGCCCGCAGCAGCGCCCCGGTCAGATCGTCGCCGAACGCCAGCGGCACGGCGAACACGGCGAGCGTGGCGACGACCATGCCCAGCGAGTAGCGCTGCTCGACCTTCTCGATGAACAGCTGCGTCGGCGCCTTGGTCTCCGACGCCTCCTCGACCATCGCCACGATCCGCGCGATCACCGAGTCCGACGCGTCACGCCCGACCCGCACCCGCAGCGCCCCCGCCCCGTTCAGCGTGCCCGCGAAGACCTCGTCCCCGGCCCCCTTCGCGACCGGCAGGGGCTCCCCGGTGATCGTCGCCTGATCGACGTCACTGGCACCTTCGAGTACCTCGCCGTCCGCGCCGACCCGCTCGCCAGGCCGTACGAGGATGACGTCGCCGACCTTCAGCTCGGCCGTGTCGACGGTCTCTTCACCGCCCCCGTCGCCCACCCGCGTGGCCGTGGTGGGCGCGAGGTCGAGCAGGCTGCGCACCGAGTCGGCGGTCCGAGCGGTGGCAAGGGCCTCGAGCGCGCCCGACGTGGCGAAGATGACGATGAGCAGCGCCCCGTCCATCACCTGCCCGATCGAGGCGGCGCCGACGGCCGCGATGATCATCAGCAGGTCCACGTCCAGGGTCTTCTCGCGCAGCGCCCGCAGCCCGGCGAGCGCGGGTTCCCAGCCCCCGGCGACGTACGCGACGGCGTACAGCGCGCCCCACAGCCAGGAGAGCGTCCCGGCCAGCTGGAGCGGCAGCGCGATCAGGAACGCGGCCGTGGCCGCCGCCGCCCAGCGGGCCTCGGCCAGCGCGAGGACGCGGGTGCGGCGGCGCGGGGGCGCCGCGGGGTCCGCGGAAGTCCCCTGGTCGGAGCGGGGGATCAGGGCAGTGGGCATGGCGAAGAAACCCTCCACGGGCTGGGGAACGGCAACGTCCACACCGTACAGGAATGAATGAACAGCTTTTCATGTCTCATCGATAGGATGACCGTCATGGGCCACGGAGTCGACGACAAGAGCACCGCCACCACACGCGAGCGCCTGGACACCGTGGGGGCCGCCGACGTCGCCGCCACCCTGCAGGCCCTGGCGACGCCCTCGCGGCTGCTGATCCTCGCCCGTCTGCAGGAGGGCCCCTGCGCGGCCGGCGTGCTGGCCGAGGCGGTCGGCATGGAGCAGTCGGCCTGCTCGCACCAACTGCGCCTGCTGCGCAACCTCGGCCTCATCACCGGCGAACGGCACGGCCGCTCCGTCATCTACGCCCTCTACGACCACCACGTGGCCGAACTCCTCGACCAGGCGCTCTTCCACGTCGAGCACCTGCGCCTCGGTCTGCGGGACACCCCGCCCGGCGGCTAGCCTGAGGGTGATCTTCGGCGAGGGTCTCTTGGTTCCGCACTGGTGAGGGAGTACGGCGTGTGGCCCGTGGTGGCGGTCGTGGCCGTCGGTGGCGCGATCGGCGCGTCGGCACGCTACGGCGCGTCCCTGATCTGGCCGACCGCCCCCGGCACCTTCCCCACGACGACGCTCCTCGTGAATGTCATCGGATGCGCGGTCATGGGCGTCTTCATGGTGGTCCTCACGCAGACGCGGACCCCGCACCCTCTGCTGCGGCCCTTCTTCGGCACCGGCGTACTCGGCGGCTTCACCACCTTCTCCACCTACGCGGTGGACATCGAACGTCTGGTGGAGGGCGGCCACGCCCGCACGGGCCTGGCCTATCTCGGACTGACACTGCTCGCGGCCCTGGCGGCGGTGTGGGGCGCGGCGTGGGCGACGCGCCGCGTCCTGGTGTGGAGGCGAGCGTGACCAGACTGACGGGCACGGCCCCGCGCGTCACGATCTCCATCGGCGAGACCGACCTCTGGCACCACAAGCCGGTCTGCTCCGAGACCGCCCACCGGGCCCGTACGCCGGGCCTCGCGGGCGCAGGCGTCTTCGGGGCGGACCGGTGAACTGGCTCTGCGTGGTGGCAGGGGCGATGATCGGCGCCCCGCTGCGGTTCCTCACCGACCGTGCCGTGCGGGCCCGACACGACACGGCCTTCCCGTGGGGAACGTTCACCGTGAACGTGGTGGGCAGCCTGATCCTCGGCGTGCTCACCGGCGCGACCGTCGCGGGCGCCGCCTCCTCCCACACCCAGCTGTTCCTCGGCACCGGACTGTGCGGCGCCCTGACGACGTACTCGACCTTCTCGTACGAGACGCTGCGGCTCGCCGAGGATGGAGCCAGGTTCTACGCGGCGGCCAACGTCGTGGCCAGTGTGGTCGCGGCGCTCGGCGCGGTCTTCGTGGGCGTCGCGTTGGCGGAGGCGGTCTGGGCGTGAGGGGCCGGCCTCGGCCGGAGGGCGCCGATGGCTCGGTGCCACCGGCGCCCTGCGCGGACGGGGGGCGCTCCCGGGATCAGGACTCGGCGAAGTCCCCCGAGAGGGCCGCCGCCATCCGCAGGTGCGGGGCCGCGTCCGCGTCCCGTCCCTGCCGTTCGAGCGTGCGGCCCAGGAGCAGCCTGGCGTACTGCTCGACGGGGTCGAGCGCGATGACCGTACGCAACTCGGCTTCCGCGCGCCGCAATTGCGCCGAGTGGTAATAGGCGCGGGCCAGCAGCAGACGCGGGGCGACCTGCTCGGGCACCTCGTCGGCCAGGGCGGCGAGGATGCGCGCCGACGTGGCGTACTCCTTGGCGTCGAAAAACTGCCGCGCGCGCTCCCAGCGCTCCGCCGCGGTTCCGTGGTCGTAGTACATCGTGTCCACTGTTGCCTCCTTCGAGCGGCCCAACGGTCACGTGTAGTTGAATATTCCACCAAGCGTGCGCGCCGGGACGACAGCGGCTGACGGGGCTCCGCCGGAATGACCACGGGGACGCGCCTGACGACCGATGCACCACGGGTCTAGGTTGTGCGGCATGAGCAATCTTGATCGCGAGGCGGTCCCGTCCCTGTGCGGAGGTCGCGGGTTCGTCGTCGCCGAGCCGGTCCGTGAACTCCTCAGTCCCCGCCAGGTCAAGCTCGGCGAGTCCACCGAGGTCCGCCGCCTGCTGCCCAATCTGGGCCGCCGCATGGTCGGTGCCTGGTGCTTCGTGGACCACTACGGCCCCGACGACATCGCCGAGGAGCCCGGCATGCAGGTGGGCCCCCACCCGCACATGGGCCTGCAGACGGTCAGCTGGCTGCACGAGGGCGAGGTCCTGCACCGTGACTCCACGGGCAGCCTCCAGACGATCCGCCCCCGCGAGCTCGGACTGATGACCTCGGGCCGGGCGATCTCGCACTCCGAGGAGAGCCCCAAGTCGCACGCCCGCCTCCTGCACGGCGCCCAGTTGTGGGTGGCACTGCCCGACGCGCACCGCAACACCGAACCGCGCTTCGAGCACCACGCGGAGCTGCCCCTGGTCACGGCCCCCGGCCTGACGGCGACCCTCATCCTCGGCACGGTCGACGGCGCCACGTCACCCGGCACGGCCTACACCCCGATCGTCGGCGCCGACCTCGCCCTGGCCCGCGACGCGGACGTACGCCTGCCGCTGAACCCCGACTTCGAGTACGCCGTCCTGTGCATGTCCGGCGAGACTCGGGTGGACGGCGTCCCCGTCCTGCCCGGCTCGATGCTGTACCTGGGCTGCGGCCGCACCGAACTGCCGCTGCGCGCCGAGTCGGACGCGGACCTGATGCTGCTGGGCGGCGAGCCTTTCGACGAGGAACTGATCATGTGGTGGAACTTCATCGGGCGGTCGAACGAGGAGATCGCACAGGCCCGTTCGGATTGGATGAGCGGTAACCGATTCGGTGAGGTGAAGGGTTATGAAGGGGGGCCGCTTCCTGCTCCGGAACTCCCGTCGGTACCCCTGAAACCGCGGGGCCGTCAGCGCTGAACCGAGCGGATGTCCGCGCAGGTCAAAGCCCGGATGTGTCGCGATAGTTCGCATGCGGAATTCCTCTGCGGATGCTGTGCCGTGCTTGTTCGTCTACGCTTATAAAGGCGCCTCGAAGAGAATGTTCTAGAGGCGTGCAGCACGCACGGCCTTGCCTCGGTCGCGCAATCCTCGGATGCGCCTGAGGTAAAGGGAAATCGATGCGCTGTGTTTCCACGGCTGGCAGTACGTGCGAGAAACGCACTGACAATACGTGGAGAACCTGGCGTTCTATGATGGAAGAGGTAGAGGCATGGCTTCCACCGAATTCACGGATCAGGACGTAGCCGAGACGCTGGACGTTGAGGCGGCTCTCGACCCGGTTGAGGCCGACGGTTCCTACCGCGACAGCCGCGAGTGCGCGGCGCTGGCCCTGACGGGCGGGAACATCTCCCTGTTGCTGTCGCCTCCGACTCCCCGGCCCAAGAAGGGTTGACGGGATCCGGTATGGAGGAGTCTGACACTACGACGCCTCTGGCGGGCGCGGTGCAGGGCCTCACATCGGAACTGGTCTCCGCTCTTCGGAGCGGGGGCCGGTTCCGGTTGGTCGGCAGCGTGACAGGGTCCGACGGAGCGGCCGCGGACGGCCTCACACTCGCCGCCGTGCGTGTGGTGGGCGCCGATGCCGTTCTGCCGGGCGTGCTGCGCCGCACACCGCTCGACCCCGACGATCTCGCCGTGTTCGGCAAAGCCGTGCACGCCTATCCGCCCCCCGCCGACGCCTCGCCCACGTCTGTGTGGAGCCACTGGGCCATGCAGCGAACGCTGGCGGACCTCGACGGCGCGCCGGAACACGACACAGAGCCCCGGGCGGCCTGGCTCGAGGACGCCCCGTGGCAGGTGCTCACCCATCAACTGGCCGTCCTCGCCCCCCTCGCGCTGCCCGGCACCGACTGCGCGGTGGCGCGGGTGGCGCGCACGCGGCCCGTGGATGTCGCCCGCGGTTTCGTGCGTGCGGTCCGGCGCCGCGACTGGCTGCAAGCGGCGGGGGCCGGCCGCTGGCTGGTCCTGCTCGACGGCGTGCCGCCAACGCTCGGCCTGGAGACCGGTCTTGAGTTCGTGGCGCAGATGGGCTCCGAGGACCCCCGCGTGGCGCTGCAGGTGGAGGTGGCGCAACTGATGCGGGCCGGGGTACCGGGGTGAGGGCGCGCGACGTCGCGGAGGTCGCCGAGGCGGCGCTGGCATGGGTGTCCGAGCACCGCGATGATTTCGCGCTCGGGGACGACGCGCTGGCCGAGTGCGGCAACGTGAACTCCACCTGGAAACCGCTGGGGGAACTGGCGCATGTGTGCGTCACCGTCCGTCAGCACACCGAACCGTCCACGCCGCTGCACCAGAAGGCATGCGATCTGCTGGACTTCGCCTGGCGGCAGACCGGGCAGGGCGACCTCCTGCGCCAGTTGCAGCGGCTTGAGCCCTTCGCCACGTACCCGTTGGAGGTCTACGCGGCGTTCGCCTCGGCCGGGATGCGCCACGACGGCTTCGAGAAGGCCGCCGCGACGGTGACCAGCACGCGCTCCTGGCAGGTGACCGAGCAGCAGCCCAACCGGCGCCTGGGCATCCTCAACTCCGAACGGCACAGCGGCATGCGGCCGCACCAGGGCATGGAGGCGGCGCTGGAGCGCACCTGGCTCGGCGGCCTGCCGGAACCCTGGATGTTCGAAGGGGACGCCGGTTACACACTCACCCATGTGATCTTCCACCTCACCGACTGGGGCGCGACCCCGCACCAGGTCCCCCCGCGGGTCGCCGACTACCTTTCGCACTGGCTTCCGCCCTGGCTGGACACCTGCCTGGAAGATGAGCGGTGGGACTTGAGCTGTGAGCTGCTGGCCGTGGCCGGCAGCCTGCCCGGACCACCCGACCGCACGATGCTGCAAGACGCCTGGACACGTCTGTCCTTGGCACAGGGCGCGTCCGGAGCCGTTCCGGAGGTCGGCCCCGGGCGGGCCGGGCGAGCCTCCGCGAACGAGTTCGTCACCTGTTACCACTCGACTCTGATGACCGCCTTCGCCGCCGTACTGACCGCCCGCGCACTGCTCGACGACACCGATACCGCCGCGGTGGCGGGCGGAAGGGCACACGCCTTCGCGCAGCCGGTACGTACGGGGCCCGCGCACCAGGGGTGGTCCGCGCATCGGGGGCAGGGCGGACCGAGGGGACGAGGAGCGCCGAGATGACCAACACCCGCCTCATGCATACCGTGGGCAGCCGCGCCCTGGAGTGGTTGCACGCCCACCGTGACGGGTTTCGCCTGGAACCGGACGTCGACCCGGAAGTGGGCTTCCTGGAGCGCTTCAAACCCGTCGGCGAACTGGCCCTCATCTGCGCGGTGCTGTTCCGGGAAGGCGTGGCCGGCTCGCGGCAGGCGACGCTGGCACGGCAACTGCTCGACCACGCCTGGCGCGACACGCTGGACGGCGGTCAGATGCTGGTGCGCGGCCAGCGCATCGAACCCATCTCGCCCATTCCGTTCGAGGTCTACCTCCCCTTCAAGGAGCTGGGCTACAGCCACCCCGCCTTCGAGAAGATCGTCCTGCTCAACCAGCGTCTTGAGAGTTTCGCCGCCCGCGAGGTGACACCCGTGCGCCGCCTCGGGCTCTCCGCCTTCCAACGCCGCTACGGGCTCGAGCCCCGGCCGTCGGAGGCCGAGGTCATCGGCGGGACGTGGCTGGGGCGCACCCCCGAGCCCTGGACCGTGGAAGGGCACACCGCCTACGACATCACCCACACCGTCTTCCACCTCACCGACTGGGGCAAGAACCCCGACAACATCCCGCCCACGCTCGCCGACTACCTGACCACCTGGCTGCCCGCCTGGCTGGACGACTGGCTCGACCTGGAGCGCTGGGATCTCCTGGGCGAGCTCCTCGTCGTCGACGCCTGCCTGCCCCGTCCCAGCCTGGACGAACGAGCCTGGGAGGGTTTCGCCGCCGCCCAGCAGCCCGACGGGGCCATGCCCGCCGTACGCACCATCCCCGAGGGCGAGCCCGAAGAACTCTTCGACCTCATCTACCACCCCACACTCGTCGCCGCCTTCGCCTCCGTCATGGCCACCTCCCGCGCCCTGACGCAGCTCACGCACACCACACCCGCATGACACCCCCATGCGCCCCCTGGCCAAGCGCACCGCGTGAGGCCACCGAGGGCGAGCCCCCGCCCCACCACCCTCGACCGGACGCCCGACCGGACGACGAGACGACGCGTCGGCGGCTGGACGACGCCATCGCCGCGGTGGACGCGCCCGATGTCGTCTTCGCGCTGTCCCGCGACGGGCGACGCACGGTGCGCTGCGGCGGCACGGGACCGCCGCCATCCATGCCCCGTGACCAGTTGCGTTACGAGATCGGCTCGGCCTCCAAGACGTTCACCGCACTGCTCCTGGCCCACCTGACACAGTCCGGCGTTCTCTCCGCGGGCGAGCCGGCCCTCGCCTTCCTCGCCCCGGCACGGCGCACCGGCACCGACCCCGTCACCCTCGCCCACCTGATCACTCACACCTCCGGACTGCCCGCACTGCCCGCCGACTTCTACCCCCGGGCCCTGCCCACCTGGCGCACCGACCCCTACGCCGGCTACCAGGACCGGCACGTCATCGACGCCTTCGTACGCCGCCGTCCGCCCCGCCGGCCCGGCACCCGCTGGCACTACTCCAACTTCGGTGTCGCCGTGCTCGGTCACGCCTTGGCCGCCGCCACCGCCACCCCCTGGGACGACCTGCTCACCGGACAGGTGCTGCGGCCCCTGCGGCTGGGCGGCACGGCCCTGCGCCCCGCGGGCCCGGTCACGGACGCCACCGGTCACCGCAAGGACGGCGCCACGCCCACGCCCGCGCTGACCATCGGGGGCTTCGAGGCGGCCGGCGCGATCCGTGCCACCCCGCACGACCTGCTGACCTTTCTCGAAGCCCACCTCGATCCGGCGGGCCACCCCCTGGAGGCGGCCCTGCGGGCGACGGGCCGCCCGGTGCTGCGGCGCGGTTGGGGACACCGGCACACGCACACCATGTCCTGGTTCCAGCACCCCTCCCAGGGCGGCCCCCTCTACTTCCACTGTGGAGCCACCCTCGGGCAACAAGCCTTCCTGGGGTACCGGCCGGCCACCGCGACAGCGCTGGCCGCCGTCTGCACCCGCCGCTACCGCGCCCGCGAAACCTTCGTGACGGCGGCGTACGCACTGCTCGCACAGGGCTGAACCACCCCTACCGGACGGCTCGTCAGATGCGGTGCCACAGGGCCGGCGTGCGGGCAGGCTGCCACAGACCCTGCGCCTGATGCGGCTGCAGGCACACATAGGTGACGCCGTCGTAGGTCACCCGTGCGCCGGTCTCATAGATCTTGCCCGCGCCCCAACTGCCCGAGGTCTCCTGCGTACTGGGATCGCGCTGTTCGGAGGCGGTCTTCAACGTGAGTCCGAACTCATCGAGCAGCGGGTTCAACGGCTGGTGGAAGGTGACCCCACCGCTCTTGCAGTCACCGCTGCCCCCGGAAGTCACCCCCTGGGCCTGGGTGCCGGAGAGGTAGGAGCCGCCCGAATCCCCCGGTTCCGCGCACACCGTGGTGCGTGTCACCCCCTCGATGACTCCCTCCGCGTAACTCACGGTGGTGCCGTGCTGCTCGATGGTTCCGCAGTGCCAGCCGGTGGTGGAACCCGACCGGCAGACCGCCGCGCCCACCAGCGCCTGCACCGAACCAGCGACCTTCACGTCCGACGCGCCCTCGCCCTTGACCCGGGGGGTGGCGGCCCACTGGTTGTTCACGCCGACCCAGGACATGTCCTTCCCCGGGAAGACCGATGCCTCGAAGGCTCCCTGGGCGACCTTGTTGAAGCCGGTGGTCTTGGCACCCGGCTTGCCGCAGTGACCGGCGCTGGCGAACCCCTGCTGGGCGCCCTTGGTCACCGAGAACCCCACCGAACAACGAGCCTTCTCGTCGATGTAGTAGGCGTCGCCCCCGCGGACGTCGTGCAGCGCGCGCGGTCGGTCGGCCGACACCTTGACGTCCAGGAGCCGGCGGTCGACGGCAGCCGCCGCGATCAGCTTGTCGGCGGCCGCGCTGCTCGTCGCCTGCACCGTCGCCTTGTTGGCCCGCACATCGACGTACCGCACCGGCGCATCCAGGCCCCCGCCCTTCACGGCGGCGGCGTTCAGCTTGGCCGTGAGTGCCGCCAACTCCTCCAGGCCATGCTTGACGACCTTGGCCTGCGCTCCCTCCGCCTTGATGGCAGCCACATCCGCGGCGTCTGTGGTCGCCACCACCAGACTGGCGGAGGTCGCGCCCTGCACCCAAGCACCCGCGAAGTGTTTGCCCAGCGTGTTCTGCAGCCGCCCGGCGCGCGTGCCCGCCTCCGCCTCGTTCACCAACCGCGCCCGAGCCTGCGCGTCCGACAACCGCAGATCACGCTGCATCGCCCGAAGCAGGGATGCTGACGGCTTGTCAGCCGCCAGTGTCTGCGCGGCCGACGGGGGCGCGGGCGCCGCGGAAGCCTGCGGCGCGGGCACGGGCGGGGTCGGCGAGGGCGGCGCGGCGGCCGCGGCCACCGGCAGCCCCGTCAAGACGAACGCGCCCAGCACGCTCACCACGAACGAGGTGGTTCGGGCGGGTCGGCCAGGTCGGCCGGCGTGTCTGTCAACCATGAGTGATTCCTCATCCTCGGAAGATCCGGTTCGACGGTTCGAGACAGGAAAGCGTCGATACCTAGACTTTTCCGACACCGACTCGGAAAACTCCCCTGTGCCTCCAGTTCGGCACAACGGACCACATCGGCGACCCACCCGGCCCAACCCGCACGCCGCCGCCCGAGAGCCCGCCGCCCGCGACAGCAGGTCGGCCGGCCGATGAGCACCTCCCGTCAGAAGGGACGCGGGTACGGACCGGGCCGGTAGGCCGCGTATCGGGCCGGGGTGGTCGGATCCGCCCGGGACGCACGGGAGTTGAGGCTGCCCGGCGACGTGTCGCCCCACCGTCCCGTCGTGATCCGGTGGTCGATCGTGTGCACGGCGGCGAGCTGTTCGGCGGGGCTGAACGTGCAGTGTCCGGCGTTGTCGGTGTACGCCTGGCGCAGCAGCGGGGTGCGACCCGCCTCGGTCACCGCGTGGTGGTACGCGTTCTCCACCTGCACGGGCACGAGCGCGTCGCCGGTGGTGTGGATGGTGAATTGAGGCTTGCTCAGGCGTCCTGAGGGCGCCGCGTGCTCGGCCATGTAGCGCACCGCACGCGGCTCGGCGCTGACGCGGGGTGCGCGGGCCAGGTCGCGGAGGTCGTTCCGGAGCGAGAGGCCCGCCGACTTGTAGAGGGCCTTGACCTCCTTGTAGCCATCGGAGCGGGCCAGCATCGCCGCGTAGTCGACACCGGTGTTCCAGGACATGTTGCCGCCCGCGCGGCGTTCGGCCTCCTCCCGCCAGACGAAGCCGGGCTGCGCCACCAGGCCGCGCACCGCCGCGTACTGGTTCGCCTGCTGGGCGGGGTGGTCGTCCGGGGCCGGCCGTGGCGTGCCCGGGTCGTTCCAGCCCGGGATGGAGTGCAGTGCGGCGGCGAGGGCCACGCGGGCCCTGCCGTCCTCCGTCTTCTGCGCCGTGTCCAGGGTCTCGCCGAGCCGCTCGGCCGATGCCGCCGCGTCGGAGGCGTCCTTGAAGCCGCTCAGGCGGACCCCGGCGTCGCCGGGACGGGTCGCGAGGAGCGTGCGCAGGGCGAACGTGGCGTCCAGCGTCGAGTTCCAGTTGGCGACCGCGCCGTGTACCAGGCCGCACATGGACAGGGAGCCGTCGACGCGTCCCGGATGACGTTCGGCGATCATCGTGGTGATCAGTCCGCCGAGCGACTGGCCCCAGGCGAGTGTCCGCGTGGCCTCGCCGATCTCCCCGGTGAAGGCGTCGAGGGCGGCCAGCTGGTCGGGCACCGCCTGTTCCACGGACCAGCCGGTCGTCGCGTACGAGGAGCCGACGAGCGCGTAGCCCTCCTTCAGGAGCAGCCTCTTGGTGGCCTCGTCGGGGGCGTTCGCGGCCGGGTTCGGGGCGCCCTCGGGCCGGTAACCGTGGCTGAAGAGCAGGACGGTGCCGTTCCAGTCGTCCGGGGTGTCGATCACGTACGCGGCGCCGGAGGGGAGGGTGCCCTCCAGATGGCGGGCGGTGGACGGCGTGGGCGTGGCGGATGCCGGGGGCGCCGCCGCGAGGAGCAGCAGGGCGGCGAGTGCGGAGACGGATCGGCGTTTCATGCGCGTTCTCCTTGTACGTCAAGGTTGTTGGCGGACGTCTCCCCGACCCGCCAGACGGCGACCGCGGTGATCACGCTCCCGGCCGTGAGCAGCAGGGCGACGGCGTCGCTGGAGTGGTGCGCGGCGAGCAGCCCGCTGGCGATCAGCGGGGAGAAACCGGCGCCGAGCAGCGTCGCCGTCTGGTAGCCGAGCGAGGCGCCCGTGTAGCGGACCCGGGTCGAGAACATCTCGCTGAACAGGGCGCCCAGCGGCCCGTACATCACGGACTGGGCGATCCCGTGGCCGATCACGCAGGCGAGGATCAGCAGACCGGGCCGGTGGCTGTCCACGAGGGCGAAGACCGGGAAGGCGGTGGCCACCGAGAGGAGCGCTCCGGCCAGGACGACGGGGCGGCGCCCGAAACGGTCGGAGAGCAGGTTCGCGCACGGCAGCACCACAAGGGCCACGCAGGACGCGACGGTGACCCCGGTCAGCACCTGCGGGCGTGTGTACCCCTCGTCGACGGCGTACGAGATCATGAAGCTCGTCATCAGCGCCTGAGCGGTGAACGGGCCGATGCCGACGGCCGAGGCGAGCAGGACGGGGCGTGGCGCGCGCAGGACTTCGAGCAGCGGCATCCTTGCTCGCTCCTGCCGCTGCGAGAGCGAGGCGAAGAGCGGACTCTCGGTGACCTTGAGGCGGATGTACAGGCCCGCGCCGAGCAGCAGGAAAGAGAGCAGGAACGGCACGCGCCAGCCCCAGGCGCGGAAGTCGTCGTCGGGCAGGGTGCTCACCAGCGCGACGACGCCGGTGGAGAGCACCGTGCCCAGCGGGGCGCCGAGCTGGGTGAAGCTGGTCCACAGGCCGCGCGGCCGGTCGCCCGCGTGTTCGGCGACCATGAGCGTGGCGCCGCCCCACTCGCCGCCGATCGCGATGCCCTGTACGACGCGGAGCAGGACGAGCAGCACGGGCGCCCAGAAACCGATCGCGTCGTAGGTGGGCAGCAGACCGATGAGGAAGCTGCCCGCGCCCATCAGGACCATGGTCATGAGCATCATCGACTTGCGGCCGAGCCGGTCGCCGAAGTGGCCGAAGACGATGCCGCCGAGGGGGCGGGCGAGATATCCGGCGGCGAAGGTGCCGAAGGCGGCCACCGTGCCCACCGCCGGGTCGGCCTCGGGGAAGAAGAGGTCACCGAAGACGAGCGCGGCGACGGTGCCGTACACGAGGAAGTCGTAGAACTCGATCGCGGTGCCGAGCAGTCCGGACAGGGCGACGCGGCGCAGTTGCCCGGATCTTTCCTCGGGTCCGGCCTCGCGACTCGTCGTGCCGGCGGGTGGGTGCGTCATGGCGTCGGGCTCCTCAGGCGTAGAAGCGGGACAGGCTGCGCAGGACGCAGGCGGGCTTGGAGCCGCCCTCGATCTCGACGGTGCCGTCGACCGCGATCTGCACTCCGCCGCGCACCTCGTCGACGGAGGCGAGCGTGGCGCGCAGCCGTATCCGGGAGCCCGCCGTCACGGGGGAGGGGAAACGCACCTTGTCCAGGCCGTAGTTGACCTTCGTGGTGACGCCCTGGACGTCGAGGAGGTCGGTGAACAGCGGGATGAAGAGGGAGAGAGTCAGATAGCCGTGCGCGATCGGCGCGCCGAAGGGTCCCTGTGCGGCCTTCTCGGGGTCGGTGTGGATCCACTGGTGGTCGTCGGTCGCGTCGGCGAAGGTGTCGATGCGGTCCTGGCCGACCTCCAGCCAGTCGGTGACGCCGAGTTCGGTGCCGGCGAGCGCGTGCAGTTCGTCAAGTCCCTTGGCGGTGACGGTCATCGGGGTTCTTCTCCTTCAGGGGGCGGGTGTCTGCGTGTCGCCGTGGTCGCGGCGCAGGCTGGGTTTGTGGAGCTTCCCGGAGGCGGTGCGCGGCAGTGCGGACACGCATACGACCGACTCGGGGATCTTGTACTTGGCGAGCCGTCCCGCGAGGAAGCCGAGCACGTCGTCCGCGGTGGGGGCCGAGCCCTCGCGCGGCACGACGACGGCGCGCGGTACTTCGCCCCAGCGCGCGTCAGGGACGCCGATGACGGCGCACTCCAGCACGTCGGGGTGGGCGAGCAGCGCGCTCTCGACCTCGGCCGGGTAGATGTTCTCGCCGCCGGAGATGATCATGTCCTTGAGCCGGTCGGCGATGGTGACGAAGCCGTCGGAGTCCACGCGCGCCGCGTCACCGGTGCGGAACCATCCGTCGGCGAAGGCGGCGGCGGTCTCATCGGGCAACTGCCAGTACCCGGCCATGACGTGGGGGCCGCGCACCAGCACCTCGCCGGTCTCCCCGGTGGCCGCCGGGGAGAGATCGGGTCGTACGACGCGTACGTCGGTGAAGAAGTGCGGCACCCCGGCCGAGCCCGCCTTGCTCGCCGCGTGCTCGGCGTCGAGATACAGCACGCCGGGTGCGGCCTCCGTCATCCCGTACCCCTGCTGGAAGGCGAGTCCGCGCTGCGCGTACGCCTCGATCAGCGGCGTGGGCACCGGCGCCCCGCCGCACATCAGGATCCGCAGCGAGGACAGGTCGGCGTTCCGCCAGCGCGGCTCGCGGGTGAGGCGCTCGTACATCGTGGGCACCCCGAACATCACACGGACGCCGTGCTGTTCGACGAGGCCCAGGGTCTCGGCCGGGTCGAAGGACTCGACGAGCACGCAGTGACCGCCCTTGAGGAGCACGGGCAGGGTGAGCATGCCGAGCGCCGCGGCATGGAAGAGCGGGGCGGAGACGAGGGCGACGGTGTCGGTGGTGAGGTCGGCGTCGACCAGGACGTTGACGGCGTTCCAGGTGAGGTTGGCGTGGGTGAGCATGGCGCCTTTGGGGCGGCCCGTGGTGCCGGAGGTGTACATCAGGAGGCACACGTCGTCCCCGCCGACCGTCTCGTCGAGGGGTTCCTCGACCGAACCCTCGATCAACGCCTCCATATCCGGGCCCACTTCGACGGTGAGGTCCACGTGGCCCGCGGCCTGCCGAAGCTCCGCCAGCGCAGCGGTGTGCGCGGGGGAGTGGACGATCGTGCGGGCGCTCGCGTCGGCGAGTTGGTAGGCGATCTCGGGTGGAGTCAGGCGGGTGTTGAGCGGCACGAAGACCGCGCCGAGCGCGCCTGCCGCGAAGAAGGTCTCCAGAAAAGCCGGGTGGTTGGACCCGAGGTAGGCGACCCGGTCCCCTCGCCGGACGCCACGGGCGCGCAGCGCGTGGGCGAGCCGCAGGACGCGGGAGTGCAGCTCGGCGTAGGTGGTGGTGCGGCCCTGGTGGGTGAAGGCGGTGCGGTGCGGGGTCTTGCGGGCCCGGCGTGCGGGCCAGGAGCCGAGTCCTTCGTTGCGCATGGCGCCCCCTCTACTTGAGCCCGAGCAGGCGGGCGGCGTTCTCCTTGAGGATCTTGGGGCGCACCTCGTCCTTGATCGCCAGCTTCGCGAAGTCGGCGAGCCAGCGGTCGGGCGTGAGGACGGGGAAGTCGGAACCGAAGAGCACCTTGTCCTTGAGCAAGCTGTTGGCGTAATGCACGAGTTGGGGCGGGAAGTACTTCGGCGACCACCCCGAGAGATCGATGTGCACGCCCGGCTTGTGCGTGGCGACGGCGAGGGCCTCGTCCTGCCAGGGGAAGGAGGGGTGCGCAAGGATGATCTTCAGGTGCGGGAAGTCGGCGGCGACGTCGTCGACGTACATCGGGTTCGAGTACTTCAGCCGGATACCGCCGCCTCCGGGCACGCCCGCGCCGATGCCGGTCTGCCCGGTGTGGAAGAGGGCGACGCAGCCGGTCTCCTCGATGACCTCGTACAACGGGTAGGCCAGGGAACGGTCGTTGGGGAAGAAGCCCTGGATGCTGGGGTGGAACTTGAAGCCCTTCACCCCGTACTCCGCCACCAGCCTGCGGGCCTGTCCCACGCCGGCCTTTCCCCGGAACGGGTCGATGGACGCGAACGGGATCAGCACGTCGGGGTGGGCGGCGGCGGCCTCGGCGACCTCCTCGTTCGGGACGGGCGCGGTGCCGGTGGCGGACTCGGCGTCCACGGTGAAGACGACCGCGGCCATCCTGCGCTCGCGGTAGTAGGCGGCCATCTCCTCAAGGGTGGGCTTCCGCTTGCCCTCGACCTTGAAGTACGCGCTGGAGGCGGCGTCGAGGTCCTCGTCGAGCGAGGCGTGCCCCTGGGAGGAGACCTCGGCGTGCGTGTGGACGTCGATCGCGGTGAGCTCGGAGAGGTTCAACTCCCTCACGCCCCCGGGGTCTTGGGTGCGGGTACGCCGACCGTCTCCGGGGCGCTGCCCACCGAGGTGTGCCAGGCGGCGGCGATGGTCCGCGGGGTCCAGCCACCGTCCGCGTAGGCCACGGAGACCTCGCGCGGATGCGACCACAGGGTGAGCTTGTCGCCACCGATGCCGACGCACTGGCCGGTCACGTCGCGGGCGGCGGCCGAGGCCAGGAAGGGCACGAGCGCGGCGCAGTCGTCGGCCGTCCCGAACCCCTCGCCCTTGCGGAGGAAGTCCGGCAGCGGCCGGCCCTCCTTCATGGCCTCGATGTGCGGGGCGAAGGCGGGGATCGTCTCGGTCATCGCGGTGGCGGCCACCGGCACGATCGCGTTGACGGTGATGCCGGCCCTGGCCAGCTCCATCGACCAGGTACGCGCCATGGCCGCGATCCCGGCCTTGGCGGCGGCGTAGTTGGTCTGCCCGAAGTTGCCGCGCTGCCCGGCGGGGGAGCCGACCAGGATGAGGCTGCCGCCCTCGCCCTGCTCCCGCATGCGTACGGCGGCGGCGCGGGCGCAGGTGAAGGTTCCCCGCAGATGGGTGGTGACGACCGCGTCGAAGTCGTCGTCGGTCATCTTCCACAGCACCCGGTCGCGCAGGATCCCGGCGTTGGTCACCATCGCGTCGAGCCGCCCGAACTCCCCGACGGCGCGGTCGACCAGGCGGTCGGCGGCCTCCCTGCCGCCGACCGCCGCCACCTCGGCGACGGCGCGCCCGCCTGCCTCCGTGATGGTCTTGACGGCCTGCTCGGCTGCCTCCTCGTCGACGTCGTTGACGACCACGGCGGCTCCGGAGCGAGCGAGAGCGCGGGCGTAGGCGAGGCCGAGGCCGCGCCCGGATCCCGTGACGACGGCGACCTTGCCGTGCAGGTCCACGGCGTATGAGTCCAGCACTGGAAATTCCCTTCAACAGGCAGCGAGAACAATGGAGTTGGCGGGCACAAGGGGTGGAGCGGAGCCGGAGCCCGCTCGGCGGTCCCGGCCGACATCGGCCCGCGGAAAGGAAGCTAAGACAAACCATTGTTGACGTCAATGGTTGTTGCCGACATCGATCATGGGGCATGCTGGAGACTGTCAGCGACGACCGCCGTCCGCCCGCGAACCGCCGATCAGGGAGAGCGCCCTTCATGACCAGCCGGAAGACCACAGCCGAGCCCGTGGAGAAAGGGTCCGTCGACGAGGGTGCGCCCTGGATGCGGGGCCTGCACGCCGACGCGGGCTATTTGCTGTACCGCCTCGGCCTGCGCTCGGGGCAGCTCTTCAACGCGGCGCTCCAGAGATCCGGCCTGCGCCTGCGCCACTACGCGCTGCTGCGCTATCTGGCCACCGTGGAGGGCGCGGCACAGCGCGAGCTGAGCCAGGAGCTCGGTTACGACCCCAGCGCGATCGTCGGCCTGGTGGACGACCTGGAACGCCTCGGCTTCGTCGAACGCCGCCCCGCCCCCGACGACCGCCGCCGCCGCATCGTGGCTCTCGCGCCCGCGGGCCACGACTTCCTGCGCGACTCGGACGAGGTGGCCCACGGGGTCACCGACGAGCTGCTGGCCCCGCTCGGCCCGCAGGAGCGGGAGATGCTGCATGAGCTGCTCTCGCGGATGGCGCATACGGGGGGCGGGGCCTGACCCCCCCCGTATGCCCGGATCATCGGTCAGGAGCGCTCCGGCAGCTCCGCCCGCACCTGCCGCGCCGCCGCGACCAGGTTCTCCAGGGAGGTCCGGGTCTCGGGCCAGCCTCGGGTCTTGAGACCGCAGTCGGGGTTCACCCACAGGCGCTCCGCGGGGATGGCCTCAAGTCCCTTGCGCAGCAGGGCCGCTGCTTCCTCGACGCTCGGTACGCGCGGGGAGTGGATGTCATAGACGCCCGGGCCCGCCTCGCGCGGGTAGCCGTGCTCGGCCAGTTCGCGGGCCACCTGCATGTGCGAGCGGGCCGCCTCCAGGCTGATGACGTCGGCGTCGAGATCGTCGATGGCCCGGACGATGTCGCCGAACTCGGCGTAGCACATGTGCGTGTGGATCTGCGTGTCCGGCCGCACGCCACTGGTGGTGAGACGGAAGGACTCCGTGGCCCACTCCAGGTACGCGGCGTGCTCGGCGGCGCGCAGCGGCAGCGTCTCGCGCAGTGCGGGCTCGTCCACCTGGATGACCGAAGTGCCCGCGGATTCCAGGTCGCCGACCTCGTCGCGCAGGGCGAGGGCGACCTGGCGCGCGGTGTCGGCGAGCGGCTGGTCGTCGCGTACGAAGGACCAGGCGAGCATCGTGACCGGGCCGGTGAGCATGCCCTTCACGGGGCGGTCGGTGAGGGAGTTGGCGTACGAGGTCCAGCGCACCGTCATCGGTTCGGGCCGTGAGATGTCGCCCGCGAGGACCGGCGGACGCACGTAGCGGGTGCCGTACGACTGGACCCAGCCGTGCTGCGTGGCGAGGTACCCGCTGAGCTGCTCGGCGAAGTACTGCACCATGTCGTTGCGTTCGGGCTCGCCGTGCACCAGGACGTCGATGCCCGCCTTCTCCTGGAAGGCGAGGACCTCGCGGATCTCCGAGCGAATGCGTTCCTCGTAGCCGTTCGTGTCGATACGGCCCGCCCGCAAGTCGGCCCGTGCGGTGCGCAGTTCCGTGGTCTGCGGGAAGGACCCGATGGTGGTGGTGGGCAGCTGGGGCAGGCCGAGGCGGGACCGCTGGGCCGCCGCACGCTCCGGATAGGGGTGTGCGCGGCGGGCATCGGCGCCCGTGACGGCGGCGACGCGGGAGCGCACGGCCGGGTCGTGCGTGAGGGCCGAACCCGACCGCGAAGCCAAGTCGGCGCGGTTGGCCGCAAGCTGCGCCGTGATGGCGCCCGCGCCCTGGGACAGACCGCGGGCCAGCGTGGCGATCTCGGTGGTCTTCTGGTGGGCGAAGGCCAGCCAACGGGCGACCTGCGGGTCGATGTCCCGTTCGGCGGTGGAGTCCAGCGGGACGTGCAGCAGGGAGCAGGACGCGGAGACGTCGACCCGGTCGGCGAGGCCAAGGAGCGTGCCCAGCGTCGACAGGGACTTCTCCAGGTCGTTGATCCAGATGTTGCGGCCGTCGACGACGCCTGCCACCAGACGCTTGCCGGGGAGCCCGCCGACGGCGGCCAGGTCTTCAAGCTGGCTGGTGGCGGCCCCCGTGAAGTCCAGCGCGAGCCCCTCGACCGGCGCTTTGGTGAGCACCGCGAGAGCCTCGCCGAGCCTGCCGAAGTAGGAAGCGACGAGGAGTTGAGGACGGTCGGTGAGCGCGCCGAGGTCGCGGTAGGCGCGGGCGGCGGCGTTGAGCTCCGCCGGGGTGCGGTCCTGGACCAGGGCGGGCTCGTCGAGCTGCACCCACTCGGCGCCCGCGGCGCGCAGGTCGGCGAGGACCTCCGCGTACACCGGCAGCAGGCGGTCCAGGAGCGTGAGCGGCTCGAAGCCGGCGGCCACGCCGGGCGCGGGCTTGGCGAGCAGCAGATAGGTCACCGGGCCGACGAGCACCGGGCGCGCGGCGAGACCGAGCGCGACGGCCTCTTTGAGCTCGGCGACCTGCTTGGCGGAGTCCGCGTCGAAGACGGTGTCGGGGCCCAGCTCCGGTACCAGGTAGTGGTAGTTGGTGTCGAACCACTTGGTCATCTCCAGCGGCGCCACGTCTTGTGTGCCGCGGGCCATCGCGAAGTATCCGTCGAGGGCGTCCGCGTCGACCGCCGTGCGGTGGCGCCCGGGGACGGCGCCGACCATGACGCTGGTGTCCAGGACGTGGTCGTAGTACGAGAAGTCGCCGGTCGGCACTTCATGGACGCCGGCGTCGGCCAGGCGCCGCCAGGTGGACCGGCGCAGGCGCGCCGCGGTCTCCCGGAGGGCGTCGGCGCTGACGCGGCCCTTCCAATAGCCCTCGACGGCCTTCTTCAGTTCCCGGTCGGGGCCCTGGCGGGGGTAGCCGTACACGGTGGCCCGTGCTGCCGCGGCCGCGGACTTCGCTGTCACGGAAATCTCCTTCGCGAGATGACTCCTGAGAATCCCGGGACGGGACACGGACGCGAAGGGATGACGAACCGGGCGGACCTACGCGCGCCACCGGCGCGGTGCTCCACCTGATCTGTACGCCGACCCGCCCACGAGGTCACCGGGATGTCCGCACGTGAGGGATCACATGCGGGCAACGGGCAGGTCTTCGGACTCGCGGGCACATCTGCCGAGGCAGATCCCTACTGGCCGTCGCTTCCCGGGTCCGCGCTCGGACCCAGTGCTCATGACGGCGGTCGTTCCCACTCACCGCTGCGGGGCAGTCCCGGATTTCCACCGGGTTCCCTCTTGCGACGCGCCTGCCTGGCGGACAGGGCGAACCAGTTGCACGGATCAGGCTAGAGGGTGATCGGCTTCTTGGGGCAGTACTGATCACATTCCGGACCGTGAGGTGAGACACGGGACCAGCGGTGGTGGCGGGGAGGGAAAGGGCTCCCGGAAAGCGTGGGGCACGTCGGTGCGCGCGAGCCGATGCACAGGGGCTGACCAGGGGCGTACGCCCCTGGTCGCGTGTGCTCGCGCATGCCACAGGTGGAGCGGCCCCGCAAGTTGTCAGGCCACTCGATTGCGCACTAGGGTCACCACGCCTTGGTGCTCGGGAAATCCGGTGTGATGCCGGTGCGGCCCTCGCCACTGTGATCGGGAAGTCCGGCTCCAGCCCTCGCGGCAGCCACTGGGTGCGACACGCGCCCGGGAAGGCGGAGTCCGGTCGGTACGACCCGTCAGCCAGGAGACCGGCCAAGGCGCGTTGTCCATCCACGAGGTGCTGGAGAGGGTCTGCTTAGCCATGCACATAGCCGAGGGTTTCCTCCCACCGGCGCACGCGATCGCCTGGGGCGTAGCGTCCGCGCCGTTCGTCGTCCACGGAGTCCGCTCCCTCACCCGTGAGGTCAAGGAACACCCGGAGAGCACACTGCTCCTGGGTGCGTCCGGAGCGTTCACCTTCGTCCTTTCCGCGCTGAAGATCCCGTCCGTCACGGGCAGTTGCTCGCACCCGACGGGGACCGGGCTCGGCGCGATCCTGTTCCGGCCACCGATCATGGCGGTGCTGGGCACCATCACTCTGCTGTTCCAGGCGCTGCTGCTCGCCCACGGCGGGCTCACCACCCTGGGCGCCAACGTGTTCTCCATGGCGATCGTCGGGCCATGGGCCGGATACGCCGTCTACCGGCTCCTGAAGCGGTACGACGCGCCGCTCATGGTCGCCGTGTTCTGCGGCGCGTTCGTCGCCGACCTGTCCACCTACTGCGTCACCAGCGTCCAGCTCGCCCTGGCGTTCCCGGATCCCGGCAGCGGATTCATCGGCGCTCTGGGCAAGTTCGGCGGCATCTTCGCCGTCACGCAGATCCCCCTCGCGGTCAGCGAGGGACTGCTCACCGTCGTGGTGATGCGGCTGCTCGTGCAGTCGAGCAGGGGCGAGCTCACGCGGCTCGGCGTGCTGCTCCAGGGCAAGAAGCCGTCCGCGAAGGCGGACACCGGCAGCAAGACGGAGACCGAGACGGGGGCCAGCGCCTGATGAGCCGGAACGCGAAGATCAATACTCTGCTGCTCCTCGTCGTCGCCGCGCTCGCGGTACTGCCCTTGGCGCTCGGTCTCGGCGACGACGAGAAGGAGCCGTTCGCCGGGGCCGACGCCCAGGCCGAGACCGCGATCACCGAGATCGAGCCGGATTACGAGCCCTGGTTCTCACCGCTGTACGAACCGCCCTCCGGGGAGGTGGAGTCGGCGCTCTTCGCGCTGCAGGCGGCGCTCGGCGCGGGCGTCCTCGCGTACTACTTCGGTGTGCGCAAGGGGCGCCGTCAGGGGGCCGAGACGGCGCGAGCCGAGGCGGCCGCCGCGGAGCCGACCGCCGGCGAGGAGAGCACCCGGGCCGGGACCGGGCAGGTCTGACCCGGCGTGCTGCCCATCGACGCGGCGGCGCACAGCAGTCGCTGGCGCCGCCGCCACCCCGTGGACAAGGCCGTGCTCGGGCTCGGCCTCACCGTCCTTGCCATCTCCCTGCCGCCGTGGCCGGGAGCTGTCCTGGTGCTTGTCGCCGCGCTCACCGTGCTGCTCGGACCGGCCGGTGTGCCGCCGCGCAAACTGTGGCGCGCCTACCGGGTCCCCCTCGGTTTCTGCGTCACCGGCGCGCTGACCCTGACCGTGCAACTCGGCGGGCCCGAAGGGTTCGTCACGCTCGCCGACGGCGGCCCCGCGCGGGCGGGCGGGCTGCTCCTTCGCACGTCGGCGGCCTCCCTCGGCGTCCTGCTCTTCGCCTTCACCACCCCCCTGTCGGACCTGCTGCCCCGCCTGGTGAAGGCCGGTGTGCCGGCGCCGGTCGTCGACGTGGCCCTCGTCATGTACCGGATGAGCTTCCTGCTCCTGGACTCCATGAGCCGGATCAGGCAGGCGCAGGCCGCGCGGCTCGGCCACACCACCCGGGCCGCCACCTGGCGTTCCCTCGGCGGTCTCGGTGCCACCGCGTTCGTGCGGGCCTTCGACCGGGCCGGCCGGCTGCAGGCCGGGCTCGCCGGACGCGGGTACGACGGAACCCTGCGGGTGCTCGTGCCCGACGCCCGCGTCTCCGGGCCCTTCGTGGCCGCGAGCGCCGTACTCCTCATGGGCCTCACGGCCCTCACCCTCGTACTGGAAAGGCTTCTTCCATGAGCGAGCCGAGCGCTCCTCGCGAGCCGCGCGGATCCTTGGTCGCTCTGCGCGCCGTCTCCTACGCGTACGAGGACGGGCCCACCGTCCTCAGCGGCCTGGACTTCGACGTCACCGAGGGGCGCGCACTCGCGCTGCTCGGGCGCAACGGCAGCGGCAAGACCACCCTCATGCGGCTCCTCAGCGGCGGACTCCGCCCGGCCCAGGGCGAGTTGACCCTCCGGGGTGCCCCCGTGGCGTACGACCGCAAGGGTCTCACCCGGCTGCGCACCACCGTTCAGCTGGTGGTGCAGGACCCGGACGACCAACTGTTCGCCGCCTCCGTCGAGCAGGACGTGTCCTTCGGGCCGCTGAACCTGGGGCTGCCGGACGCCGAGGTGCGCGGCCGGGTCGCCGAGGCGCTCGCCGCGCTCGACATCAGCGCCCTGGCGGACCGCCCCACCCATCTGCTCTCCTACGGCCAGCGGAAGCGGACGGCCATCGCCGGAGCCGTGGCGATGCGCCCCCGCGTCCTGATCCTCGACGAGCCGACCGCGGGGCTCGACCCCGACGGCCAGGAACGACTCCTGACCACCCTGCAAGGTCTGCGGGACGCGGGGACGACCGTGGTGATGGCCACCCACGACGTGGACCTGGCCCTCCGCTGGGCCGACGAAGCGGCGCTGCTCACCCCCTCGGGCGTGCGCACCGGCCCGGTCGCTGAGATGCTCGCCCACCGCGAACTCCTGGCGCAGGCGGGCCTGCGCCTGCCCTGGGGGATCGCCGTCACGGAGCTGCTGCGGACGAAGGGCCTGCTGGCCGCGGCGGGCGACGGGCCGCGCACCCCCGAGGAGTTGGCCGCCCTCACGGCATCGGCGATGCCCGGCGCGTCAGCCGGCTGACCGGCCCGCGGCCTGGGCACGGCCCGGCAGCAGCGGCACGGCGAGCAGCGGTATCGCGGCGAGCACCAGCCACGGCGCCCACGGCGCGAGCCCCGCGTCCAGGAGCGACCCGGTCACGGCGCTGCCCGCGAGGACGATCAAGCCGGACACCGACGACAGGGCCCCCGTGTAGAGGCCGAGCCTGCCGTCGGGCGTGAGATCCGGGATCCAGGCACGGGCGGCCGGGGCGACCAGCATCTGGCCCAGCGTCAGCAGGACGACGAAGCCGGCGGCGGGCAGCAGCCCGGCCACGCCGGACCAGGCGGCCGGCCGCGCGAGGGCCACGACGGCGAACCCGGCGGAGATGAGCACGAGCCCCGCCGCCATCGAGCGCCGCTGGTCGAGCCGGCCCGCGGCCCAGTGGGTGACCGGAAGCTGAGTGGTCACCACGAGGAGGGAGGAGAGGGCGAAGAGCCAGGCGAGCGGCGCCTGTGACCCGGCCGCGCGCTCCACCTCGCTCGGGAGGGCGAGATAGAGCTGGTTGTACGCCAGGAGATAGGCGCCGTAGGCACAGCACACCGCGAGGAACCGGCGGTTGCGCAGCATCTCGCCGACACCGCCCTGGACGCGGACCCGCTCGCGCCCCGGGATGCGCTGCGGCAGCAGCCACAGGTGCCCGGCGAGGACGAGGACGAAGACCCCGGCCCCGGCCAGACAGACGGTGCGGAAGTCGACGGAGAGCAACAGCGCGCCGATGAGAGGGCCGACGAACGCGCCGGCCTGGCCCGCCACGGTGAGCAGGGCCAGGACGCGGGTGCGCGGGCCGCGGCCCGACTCCTCCCAGAGCACCGCCTGCCGGGCGACCTCGGACTCCACGGCGGGCGAGAACAGGGCGGCGGCGAACCCGATCAGGAGCACCGCTCCGATGACCGACCAGGTCTGCCGCGCGTAGCCGAGCCAGGCGAAACCGGCGATCCGCAGCAGGCACCCGGTGAGCACGACCGGCCGCACGCCGTACCGGTCGGTCAGCGCGCCGCCGACGACGAAGAGCCCCTGCTGGCTGAAGGTCCGCAGGCCGAGCACCAGGCCGACCAGCCAGCCCGCCATGCCGATCGCCGCGCCCAGGTGCTCGGCCAGGAAGGGCAGCACCGCGAAGAAGCCGATGTTGAAGGCGAGTTGGGTCAGGATCAGCAGGCGAAGGAGTGGCGGCAGGTGGGGCCAGGTCCGTTCGTGGCGTGAGCGCTTCGCGGGCCGCAGCCGCGCGGGCAGGGACGGCTGTCGTCGGTCGCTCACCGGGCAGCCGTCCCGGCCGTGGCCAAGTCCTTCTCCACCGGCCGTACTTCGGCCACGCGAGGAGGTTCGTCGGGCCGACGTGCGCGCCGCAGCCGCCGGTGGACGGGTACTCCGCCCGCCGCCGTCACCGCGAGAGCCCCCAGGAGGGCGAGCGCGGCAGCCGGAGCGAGCAGGGCCCAGGGGGCACGTTCGGCGTAGGGCTGGTTCTCGGCGAGCAGCAGACCCCACTCGGGGGACGGGGGCTGCGCGCCGAGGCCGAGGAAGCCGAGGGCTGCCAGGGCGAGCGCGACGGCGGGGAGCCGCAGCAGCGCGTGGCGGGTGACGGGCGGCAGCACCGCGGGCAGCAGATGGCGCCGTAGCTGGTGGCGACGGCCCGCGCCCAGGCTCCGGGTCGCCGTCAGGTGCAGGGTGGCGCGCTCCTGGAGGAGCAGGGCTGCGGTATGGGCGGCCAGCGGGACCCAGGCGACGGTGGCCACGGCGATCGCGGGGGTGGCCGCTCCGCTGCCCGCGACACCGGCGACGAGGAGGCCCGCGAGCGTCGGCGGGATCGCGTTGAGCGTGTCGAGCAGCGGGCCGCAGAAGCGGGGCAGCAGCCCGAGCAGGACGCCGGCCACCAGGGCGAAGGCACTGATCCCGAGGGCGAGCGCGAGGGTGTGCAGCGCGCCGTGCCCGACCCGGGCCAGCACATCGCGCCCCAGGGCGTCGGTGCCGAACGGGTGCGCCAAGGACGGCGCCTGGAGCCGGGCCGCGGTGTCCAGGGCCAGCGGATCCCGGGCCAGGCTGAACAGGATGACGCCCAGCAGCACTCCGCCGTACAGCAGTGGCAGCCGGCTGGGCGCGGGCGGCGCCGGAAGATGCAGCGTCGGCAGGGCTCCGTCGCGTAGCGCAGGACCGCTGGTCAGGCGGGAAGCGAGGCGGAAGAGGCCGCCCGCCACGGTGGCGAGCAGGACGAGCGCGAGCGTTCCGGCCTGGAGAACGGGCAGATCCTGCGCCACCGCCGCCTGCAAGGTGGAGCGGCCGAGCCCGGGGATGTCGAAGATCTGCTCCACGGCGACCGCGCCCCCGGTCAGGCCCACCAGGAACAGACCGACGTTCGGCAGCAGGCCGGGGAGGCAGCGGCGCAGCGCCTGGCGCGCGACGCGTCCGCTCGGGATGCCGCGGGCCGCGGCGGCCCGCGTCCAGGGTTCGGCGAAGGCGCCGGGCAGCAGGTCGCCGACGAGCCGCCCGAGCAGTGCCCCGGCGGGCAGCCCGAGCGAGAGCGCGGGCAGCACGAGCCACTGGGGCCCGTACCAGCCGAGGGCGGGCAGCCAGCCCAGATGTACGCCGACCACCGTGGCGAGCACCGAGGCGATCAGGAACTCGGGCAACGCGGCGACCACCGCGGCCCCTCCACCGGAGGCGCGGCGCCCGGAGAGCCGGCGGCGGGAGCCGAGCCACAGGGTGCGGGAGCACACCGCGCCCGCCGTCACGACGGCCACCACCAGCGCTGCCGACATGAGCAGCAACGAGACGCCCAGGGCCTGCGCCACGGAGGGCAGCACCGCTTCGCCGGAGATCCACGACTGCCCGGCGTCCCCGCGCAGGAGCCCGCCCGTCCACTGACCGAGCAGATGCAACGGGCCCTGGTCCAGGCCGAGTTCGCCACGGACGGCGGCCAGGGCCTCGGGGGTGGGTGCGCGCTCCGCCGCCCGCGCCTTGAGCACGGTGAGCGCCGGGTCGGTGCGCGACAGCCAGGGGAGCAGGCCGATCAGGCACAGCAGCGCCGCGGCGAGAACCACGCGCCACAGCAGCGCCGGTCCGCCGGCGCGGGCGATGCTCCTGCGCACGCCGCCCTCAGCGCCGAGTACCGGCGGCGACCAGCGTCCGCTCGTACGGGTCGAGGATCTCGCCCCGTACGGAGCCGCCGACGCCCGTGATGATCCGCTGGTGGACCAGCGGCACGACGGCGTCGGTGCCGAGGATCGCGGCCTCGGCGGCCATGGTCGCGTCCTGCCGCTGCGCGCTGTCGGCCGCGTTCTCGGCCTTCCGCACGGCCTTGTCGACCGTGGTGTCGCACAGTTGCGAGAGGTTGTAGCTGCCGTCGCAGGTGTAGTCGCTGGAGAGGACCGACACGGGGTCGCCGGTGTCGAGCATGGTGTTGCGGGCGCCGACGAACGCGTCGAACTTCCCGGCGAGCGCGTCGCCTTCGATGCGGGAGGACTCGCGCACCTCCAGCGTCACCTTGAATCCGGCCTTCTGCAGTTGCTGCTTGAGCACCTGTGCGACCTCGGGGAGCTCGGGCCGGTTGTCGTACGTGCCCAGGGTGATGGACTTCCCGCCGGGGGCCGTCGCCTTCGCCTGCCCCTCGGGCTTCTCGCGCTGTGCGCCGGCCCAGGTCAGGGCAGGGCCGAAGATGCCCTTTCCGGTGTCCGCGTGCCCCTCGTAGACGTCCTTGGCGAGCGCGGACGTGTCGATCGCGGCACGGGCCGCGGCGCGCAGGCCGGGGTCCTTGAAGACACCCTTCTCCGTGTTGAGCTGGAGGGCCGTGGTGCGTGCCGTGGCGGTCTCGCGGCTGTGGCCCTTGTCCAGGGATGCGGCCTGGGAGACGGGGACGGCCTCGGCGATGTCCACCTCGCCGGTGCGCAGGGCGTTGGTGCGCGCGGTGCCGTCGGCGATGAACCGCGCGTCGACGCCGGACGCCTGGGCGCGGCCGCCCCAGTAGTCGTCGAAGCGGTCGAGGGTGGCTGCCGTGGCCCCGGTGGTCTTCGTGAGCTCGAAGGGCCCCGTGGCGGTGCCGACCGGGCTGACCTTGCCGCCCTTCTCGTACGCCTTCGGGGAGAGCACGGCGAGGCCGGGGCTCGACAGGCGCAGCGGGAGCGCCGGGTCGGGGTCCGCGGTGGTGATCCGGACCCGGTCGTCGCCGACGGCCTTGGCGGTGAGGGCGGCCCCCGACAGGGCGGCGGTGACGGGCTTGGCCTTGCCCGCGCGGGTGAGGGCCGACGCGACGGCGGACGGCGTGACGCGGGTGCCGTCCTGGAAGTCGGCCTGGCGCAGGGTGAACAGCCAGCTGCGGTCGCTCTCCTTCTCCCAGGAAGCGGCGAGCGCGGGGCCGGCGGTGCCGTTCGCGTCCAGCTCGGTCAGGCCCTCGGTGACGCCGAGGCGGCTGAGGAGGGTGGCGTCGGCGCCGTACGGGGAGAAGTTCTCGGAGGGAGGGAAGGCCAGCGCGACCTTGAGCCTGGCGCCTTCAGGGCTGTCGCCGGACGCGTCGTTCTTGGCGGCGAAACAGCCGGTGAGCAGGGGGGCGACGAGCAGGCCGGCTATGAGGGGGCGGCGGCGGACGGAGCGCATGGTCCTCGTTCTGGGGGATGGAGGGGGTCTGGAAGTGCGGTGGCAGCCACGAAGACTACATGACAACCATTTCCATTAGTGCTGCCGGGGGTGCGGTTGTGAGCCGGCGGCCCTGGCCGCGGCGCGCCGAGGTCCGGGCTATGGCCGCATGGGAACTTCGAAATGCACGACCCGCGACGCGCCGCGGTCCTCGCGTTCGTCGTGCACCACCTTGCCCATGGAGCGCCAGAAGCCCTCGGCGCCGGTGACCGCCGGGTCGGTGTGCAGGTAGACGGACCGGTATCCGCCGTCCGCCGCGGCGAAGTCGAGCAGCTCGTCGACCAGGCGCCGGGCGAGGCCGCGGCGCCGGTGCTCGGCCCGTACGTAGACACGTCGCAACTGCGCCGTCTCGCCGGAGGGGAAGCGCTCGGCGATCCAGCGAGGGTTCGGCGGGTGCGCGGGGCCGCGTGAGTCGAGGGCGGCGGTGGCGGCGACCGCTCCGTCCCGCTGGTCCACCGCGACGAGGAGGGTGTGGCGAGCGGGTCTCAGGTACGCGGCGTCGAGGTCGATGATGTCGCCGTGCCAGCGCGGCACGTACCCGGTGCCGAAGTCGTGGTAGACGGTGTCGAGCATGACGGCGCGTGCGGCGCCGAGATCATCGGCGGTGGCCGTCCTGATGCGGTATTCAAGCACTTGCACATCCTAAGCATTAAGCGATATCGCCCGTCGGCGGCGGTATTGCCCGCGAGCCCCGGTGAGCGACGTTGCATGGTCATGCGAAGTCATGCATACTCTTCCTATGTCCAAGGTCCTCACCTCCCTCCCCACCGGCGAGCGCGTCGGCATTGCCTTCTCCGGCGGTCTCGACACCTCGGTCGCCGTCGCCTGGATGCGTGACAAGGGCGCCGTCCCCTGCACGTACACCGCCGACATCGGCCAGTACGACGAGCCGGACATCGCCTCCGTGCCCGGCCGAGCCTCCGCGTACGGCGCCGAGATCACCCGGCTCGTCGACTGCCGTGAAGCGCTGGTCGAGGAAGGGCTCGCGGCGCTCGCGTGCGGCGCCTTCCACATCAGGTCCGGCGGACGTCCGTACTTCAACACCACGCCGCTGGGCCGCGCCGTGACCGGCACGCTCCTGGTGCGGGCGATGCTGGAGGACGGGGTGCAGATCTGGGGCGACGGCTCCACGTTCAAGGGCAACGACATCGAGCGGTTCTACCGGTACGGGCTGCTCGCCAACCCGCACCTGCGGATCTACAAGCCCTGGCTGGACGCGGACTTCGTCACGGAGCTCGGCGGCCGCAAGGAGATGTCGGAGTGGCTGGTCGCGCACCAGCTGCCCTACCGGGACTCGACGGAGAAGGCGTACTCCACGGACGCCAACATCTGGGGCGCCACGCACGAGGCGAAGACCCTGGAGCACCTGGACACGGGCCTCGAGACCGTCGACCCGATCATGGGTGTGCGGTTCTGGGACCCGTCGGTGGAGATCGACACGGAGGACGTGACGATCGGCTTCGACCAGGGTCGCCCGGTCACCGTCAACGGCAAGGAATTCGCCTCGGCGGTCGACCTCGTCATGGAGGTCAACGCGATCGGCGGCCGGCACGGCCTCGGCATGTCCGACCAGATCGAGAACCGGATCATCGAGGCGAAGAGCCGTGGCATCTACGAGGCGCCCGGCATGGCGCTCCTGCACATCGCCTACGAGCGCCTGGTCAACGCGATCCACAACGAGGACACGCTGGCCGCGTACCACAACGAGGGCCGGCGCCTCGGGCGGCTGATGTACGAGGGCCGCTGGCTGGACCCGCAGGCGCTGATGATCCGTGAGTCGCTGCAGCGCTGGGTCGGCGCGGCGATCACCGGCGAGGTGACGCTGCGGCTGCGGCGCGGCGAGGACTACTCGATCCTCGACACCACGGGCGCGGCGTTCAGCTACCACCCGGACAAGCTCTCCATGGAGCGCACCGAGGACTCGGCGTTCGGTCCGGTGGACCGGATCGGCCAGCTCACCATGCGGAACCTCGACATCGCCGATTCCCGCGCCCGCCTGGAGCAGTACGCGGCCCTCGGCCTCGTCGGCTCCGGCCACCCGACGCCGATCGGTGCCGCGCAGGCGGCTTCGACCGGTCTGATCGGCGCCATGGACGGCGGCGGCGCGGAGGCGATCGCCTCACGTGGCGAGACCACGGACGAGGAGTCGATGCTCGACCGGGCCGCGATGGAGTCCGGCACGGACTGACACGGCCCCTGACGTACGCAAGCGGACGGCGGGCCCTGGCGGATTGCGATCCGCCGGGGCCCGCCGCCCGTTACCGGCAGCCTTCGGCCGCGTCAGGCAGTGGCCGGCGAGCGGTCGGCGCGGACCACGCCGAAGGCGTCCGCCATCCGCAGGGCCGCCTCCAGATCGCCGTTCACTTCGATGACCTGGGCGCTGAGCGCGTCCTCGAGCGGCAGAGAGCCGGCGCCCAGCTGGAGCAGGGTGCCCAGGTCGGTGACGAGGGTCGCGGCGGCGTCCGGGGCGGGGCCCAGGTCCGTCTCGACGGTGCCGTCGTCGACGCGGGCATGGAAGACCAGGTCCCCGATGACGAACTCGTAGGTCTCGCGCACGCCGCGAGCGTGTTCGGGGCGGAACGTGGCACCGACGGCTCCGACGATGCCGTGCCGGCCGCCGGTCGCCTCGGGGTGCGCGCCGAGGATGGCGACCACCCGTGCGGCGGCGGGCAGTTCACCCTCCAGCCGGGCGAGGCCGCGCGCGACGGCGTCCTCGATGTCCACGAGGCGGGCGCCGATGGCGAGAAACGTCCCGAGGTCGGTCGTGATGGCGCAGACGGGGTCGGTGGCGCCACCGTTGTGGATGTCGAGCACGCCGTCGTCGACGCGGAGGTGGAACGTGTCGCCGTCCACCCGGAACTCGTACGTCTCCCGCACGCCGCCGGCCTCTTCGGGCCGGAAGCCGGCGCGCAGGCAACCGAGCACCCAGCTGAGCCGGAAGGTGTCGCCGGGCCGGGGAGCGGTGGGCAGTCGCATGCCCCAGCGGGTCAGCTCGTCGAGCACCGGGCGCATGGCGGCGCCGAGTTCGGTCAGTTCGTAGACCGCCGACGACGCCGGGGGCGGCAGCTCGGCCTGGCTGAGGACGCCCGCGTCGCGCAGCGCGCGCAGCCGCTCGGTCAGGACGTTGGGGCCGATGCCGGGCAGCCCGGCGACGAGGTCGGTGTAGCGCCGGGGGCCGAGCAGCAGCTCGCGCACGATCAGCAGGGACCACCGGCCGCCGATGACGTCCAGGGCCCGCGCCGCCGGACAGGACTGCTCATAGCTGCGTGTCATGCGGACCCGGCCGCCTTCCCCATCGATAGCAGGCACTCAGGTTTTCTACAGTACCCAGCAACTCGGGGGTCTCAGCGGCCAGTTGAGCCTCGACGCCCCGAGCGGCATCCGCCACCACGTCGGGCCCGCCCACGGGGACGGCTACCACTAGGACCGCGGCTGATCCGCGCTGCCCGGCGCGGGGAAATGGGCAGGGGGAAGGTCCGGCGGGTACGCGCGCGATGCCTCGGTGGGTACGCCCATGATGTCCCGGCGGGTCACATGTCCCGTTGGGACATTCGAGGAGTACAGTCGGAGGTGAGGGGGACACCAGGCGCACAGCGCGAGCGAAGAACGAGAAGAGGCACCCCCGATGTCAGCGCAAGAAGGCCCCGACATGCCCGCCGAGATGAAGGCCGTCCAGTACCGCAGCGTCGGCGCCGCCCCCGAGGTGGTCACCGTCCCACGCCCGGAGCCGGGCCCGGGCCAGGTACTCCTGAAGGTCACCGCCGCGGGCGTGTGCCACTCCGACATCGCGGTGATGAGCTGGCCCGCGGATGCGCTGACCTTCCCGCTGCCGCTCACCCTCGGCCATGAGGGCGCGGGGACCGTCGCCGCGCTGGGTGACGGGGCGACCGGCTTCGAGGTCGGCGACTCCGTCGCCGTCTACGGGCCGTGGGGCTGCGGAGCCTGCCTGATGTGTGCGCAGGGCAAGGAGAACTACTGCTCGCGCGCCGCTGAGCTGGGCATCCTCCCGCCCGGGCTCGGGGCGCCGGGGGCCATCGCCGAGTACATGATCGTGGACAGCACCCGCCACCTGGTCCCGCTCGGCGGCCTCGACCCCGTGACCGCCGTGCCGCTCACCGACGCGGGCCTGACCCCGTACCACGCCATCAAGACCTCGCTGCCCAAGCTGACCCCCGGCAGCACCGCCGTGGTCATCGGCACCGGCGGCCTGGGACACGTCGCCATCCAGCTGCTGCGCGCGCTGACCCCGGCACGGGTGATCGCCCTCGACGTCACCGACGGGAAGCTGCGACTGGCCCACCAGGTCGGCGCCCACGAGACCGTCCTTTCGGACGAGCACGCGGCGACGAAGGTCCGTGGACTGACCGGCGGCCTCGGCGCGCAGGCGGTGTTCGACTTCGTCGGCGCGCCGCCCACCGTCGCCACGGCGACCGCCTGCGCCGCGGTGGAGGCGGACGTCACGATCGTCGGCATCGGCGGCGGGGCCGCGGCCGTCGGTTTCGGCACGACCCCCTATGACGCGGCGGTCCGCGCCCCGTACTGGGGGAGCAGGGCCGAGCTGATCGAGGTCCTCGACCTGGCCCGTTCCGGCGCGATCGACGTCCATGTGGAGACGTACGCACTGGAGGACGCGCCCAAGGCGTACGAGCATCTGCACGAGGGCCGGATCAACGGCCGGGCGGTCATCCTGCCCAACGGCTGACCTTCCCCGGCGGCACAGCACGCGCGTGGAGCCCGAGGCGACGGCCTCGGGCTCCACGCGTGCTGTGCCGATGTGTCCGTGTCTAGATGCGCAGCAGCCTTTCCGTGGCTTCCCGGTACTGCTGCAGCGCGAGGCGCAGTTCCTCCGTGTGCGCTTCGGTGTCGTGGCCCTGCCAGCTCGCGCGCAGGACGCGCCGTCGCTCCGTGAGGGTTTCGGTCAAGTGCCTGACGGCGTCGTCGTAGAGGGCGTCGGCCTCCTCCACCGCCTGGCGCGGGCTCTCGACGAAGGTGCTGAGAGCCTGCTGGAGCCGCAGGCCGAACTTGTCGTGTTCGTTCTGCGGGAGCAGAGCGGAGCCCACGTCGGCCTCAGGGGCGTGGGAGCCGCGGGCGTGGGAGCCGGCCGCGGGGGAGCCCGCGGCAGAAGGGGCCGGGGTCGCTTCGGGAGCGGGGGCAGCAGCGGGGACGCCGCTGCCGAAGGCCTGCTCGCGCGGGTTGGTGTGCCGGGCGTCCGTCATGACGTGCCACTTCCCTTCGCGTGGCGCCGGGGCAGCGCCCACGGCGTGTGGCCGCGGTCGGCGGTGGAGTGCCGGCCGTTGCGGGTGGAGTCGACCGTGTGCTCGGCGGCCAGTACGTCGAAGAGGCGCCGGGCCTCGACCATGGCCTCGCGCATCTCCTCGGTGCCGCCCTGTCCGCGCGCCGCCGTGTGCACGCGGCGGTAACCGTGGACGTGGTGGGCGTGGTGGACGGAGAGCGCGGCCGCCTGCTCATCGAAGCGCGCGCCGTCGGGGAAGCCGCGGTCCCTGGCCAGGCGGGCGAGGAGCGCGTCGGCCTCGACGACGGCCTGCTGGGGTGATTCGACGAACTGCTCCTGGACGTCTGCCCACTGCGCCAGGTAGCGCTCACGCGCGCCGGGCGGCAGCGGTTCGGTCTTGACGGAGCCGTGGAGCCGTACGCGCTCGCGGAGCTCGTGTTCGGCTGCCCGTACGTCCCCGTCGTGACGGGCGACGGCGTAGTCGTACTCGGGCCCGAAACGGTGCTTCAGGCCGCGTCCGCCGCCCCGGGCTCGCCGCAGTCCGACGAAGAGGACGGCGGCTGCCGCGATGACGACCACGGCGATGATGACGGCGGTGATCATGGCTGCCTCCCTTGCTGCGTGGTCTGTTGCTGTTCTGTCCAGCTGATGTCGTGTTTCGTTCAGCGCTGAGGCCGGCCGATGGGCGCCCACGCGACGCGGGCACCGATCGGGGCGTCTGTGATCAGCGTTTGAACGACTGCTTCCGGCTTCGCATGGCCGCCGAGTACCCCCATGTCCGGCAAACAGTCGACCGGGCCCCGATTCACGTCTGTCCGCCCCTCCCGCGACCCGGGGCCGCAGGGATGGACGGACCGGCTGACCGGCGCTCAGGAGGCGCCGAAGGTACGCCGGTAGGCCTCGGGCGGCAGGCCTGTGACACGGGTGAAGTGGCGCCGTAGCGTGGCGGACGTCCCCATGCCCGTCCGGGCCGCGATCCGTTCGACGCTCTCGTCGCCGGACTCCAGCAACTCCTGTGCGAGGCGCACGCGTTGGCCGAGCACCCAGCGCAACGGCGCCGTGCCGGTGACGGCATGGAAGTGCCGCGCCAGATTACGGCTGCTCATGCCCGCCTGCCGGGCCAGGACCTCCACCGTGAGCGGTTGGCCGAGGCGGGCGAGTATCCAGGGCAGCAGATCGGCCAGCGGGTGGTCGCGTCCGTGCGCCACCGGTGCCGGGATGAACTGCGCCTGGCCGCCGTCCCGGTGGGGCGGCGTCACGAGCCGCCGGGCCAGTGCGTTGGCCACCGTCGCGCCGTGGTCGGCGCGCACGATGTGCAGACACAGGTCCATTCCGGCGGCCTTCCCCGCCGAGGTGAGCACGCTGCCCTCGTCGGTGAAGAGCACCCCGGCGTCGACCGTGACGCGGGGGTAGTGCGCGGCGAGCCGGTCGGCGTGTGCCCAGTGCGTGGTGGCCCGGCGGCCGTCGAGCAGGCCCGCCGCGGCCAGGACGAAGGCGCCGGTGCACAGCGAGACGATCCGGGCGCCTGCCGCGTGAGCGGTGCGCAGCGCCTCGGTCAGCTCGCCCGGCGGGTCCCGGTCGATGTCGCGCCAGGCCGGGACGATCACCGTCCGCGCGGTGGCGACGGCTTCCAGGCCATGGCCGGGCTCGGCGCGGAGCCACGGCCCGACGCGCGTACCGGCCGCGCCGCACACGGTGAACGAGTACCAGGACCCGGCCAGGTCGGAGTGGTCCGAACCGAAGACCTCGAAGGCCGCCGCGGCCTCGAAAAGCATGCTGCCCTCGGGAAGTGCCATCGCCACGGTCCGCATGTCCGAAACTGTACGCCCCTCGTCATTCCGGCCACTGGTGGTGTGCGGGCTCCGCGCGGATCATGGTGCGGGCAGGGCACAACCGCCCTACGGACAACGGGAGTCAACGATGCGCAACACCCTCTCCACGCCCCTCGCACACGGCGCCGACGCCCCGTCTCACGGCCGGACGGTGGCCGTCATCGGCGCGTACGGCCACACCGGCCGCTTCGTCGTGGCGGAGCTGCTGCGCCGCGGTATGACGCCGCTGCTCGTGGGACGGGACCGGGAGAAGACCGAGGCGCTGCGCGGCCTGGCTCCCGACGCCCCGGTGCGCGTGGCGTCCACCGGGGACGCGGCGTCCCTCGACCGCGCGCTCGACGGCGCCTCGGCGGTTGTCAACTGCGCGGGTCCGTTCCTCGACACGGCTCTTCCTGTCGCCGACGCGGCGCTGCGTGCGGGCATCCCGTACCTGGACGTCGCCGCCGAACAGGGCGTCAGCGCCGCCCTTTTCGACACGTACGGCGACCGCGCGCGAGAGGCGGGCGTCGTCATCGCCCCGTCCTTGGCGTTCTACGGCGGCCTGGGCGACCTGCTGGCCACCGCGGCGCTGGGGGAGTGGCCGGACGCGGACGAGATCACTCTGGCGTACGGCCTCGACAGCTGGCATCCGACCCAGGGCACCCGGCGCACCGGTGAGAGCAACGCCGGACAGCACCTCGTGTACACCGGAGACGAACTGCGTCCGTTCGACTACTCCCAGGACGTCTTCCCGTGGGACTTCCCCGAGCCGCTCGGCACCCAGGACGCCACGGCGTTCGCGACGGCCGACCAGGTCACCCTGCCGCGTCACGTGCGCACCCGCGAGGTGCGGGCGGTGATGAACCTCGCGCCGCTGCGGGACATCCGGGCCGACGAGACGCCGGCGCCCGTGCCCGCCGACGCCGCCGGGCGCTCCGCCCAGACCTTCCTCGTCGAGGCGGTCGTCCGGCGCGGCAAGGAGACCCGCCGCGCGATCGCGGGCGGACGCGACATCTACGCCGTGACGGCACCGCTCGTCGTGGAGGCGGTCGAGCGTCTTCTCGACGGACGCGGTAAGGGGCCGGGCGTACGCGCGGCCGGCGAGGCGTTCGACGCCGTGGACTTCCTGCGTGCGCTCACGCCCGACCACCTCACCCGGCTCGACCTGCCGCTCTAGCGCAGTTCGACACGCCCCGCTTCCCGGAGGGCGCCGGATCGACCGCTTCGGATGACATGCTGAAACGATCAGTGAAGTCGAGATCGCGGTACGCGTACGGCGAGCCGCCGGTGGTACCTGGACCACGCGAAGGGCGAAGGCGAAGTGCTGACCGTGCTGGTGCTGGCCGCAGATCACCGGGCGGGCGACCTGATCCCGCGGATCGAGGCCGTCCCCGGCGTGTACGTCATCTCCCAGACGGACGAGAGCTTCCTGGCCATGGCGCGGGCACGGGCCCTGCTGCCCGACGTCCTGGTCATCGACCTCTCCGCCCGGTTCGCCGGCGACGCCGCGACGGTCATCGACCAGGCGCGCCAACTCCAGCCGCCCAGCCACATCCTGGTGCACTCGGGCGACACCGTGGTGGGCGCGGTCTTTGCCGACGGCGCGGTCGAACCCACTGCCGCCGGTTCACCGGCGGGGCTGGCGCACGTGCTGGCACGTCTCGCGGGCGACGTGAGCCCACCGCCGTGAGTGGTCCGGGCCCCTGCCGCGGGGCCCGGACCTCCTACGCCTCCGCGACCCGCACCGAGAGCCCGTAGTCCAGTTCGGACCCGTCGACCAGGAGTGCCTCGACGGTACGGGTCTCGGGGTCGATGTCGGCCTCCATGCCGTCACCGGTGAACCGGGGAAACCCGGAGGCCCCGGTCTCGCCCGTGGCCACCACGACGGCCGAGCGCAGGGCGCCGCGGGCATCGGTCGTACTCGTGCCGTCCCCCGAGAACTCGGGGACCAGCAGGATCTCGAAACGCTGCGGGACACTGTTCATGCACGTGACGCTAGACCAGGAGTCGCGCACCACGCACGTCCACCGATGCCGGTCGGCGCCGCGCACCCTGCTAGCCGAGCGTCATGTCGACCCGCAGCCGCCCCTGGTGAGCGGCTTGCGCCGACGGTTCGACGCGGACGGTGGCCTCGGCCGTGCCGGACGAGCCCATGAGAGGGTCCGCCCGGCAGATGAGCGTGTACTCGCCCGCTGTGGGGGCGACGAGGGAGAACCGTCCCTCGGTGTCGGTCAGGGCGGCGATGTCCGGCAGAGGCTGCGGCCCTCCGGTGAACAGGACGTGGGCGCCCGTCACCGGGGTGCCCGAGGTGTCGCGGACGACGCCGGTGATCTCCACTGCGGACCTGCTGCCGTTCATCGGTGTTCGCTCACGCCTTCCATGCCACGTAGTTGTTGAAGACGGGTGTGGTGAACCGGGTTCCCGAGTTCACCCGGGCTCCGCCGTAGGCGTGTATGCCGAAGCCGTAGCGGCCGGTGCTGTCGATGCGGTAGACGGAGCTGCCGCTCTGCCCGCCCGCGGTGTCGATGTCGTAGTACACCTTGCGCGGGGCGACCGAGTCGATCCCGCGCGCCGCGTACCACTGCGTCCCGGACGGCTTGTCGCCCGGATAGCCGGAGATGTTGCCGGTGGTCTTGAGCAGGTCCGAGTCCGACCAGACGCCGAAGCCGAACCAGCCGGTGGTGGAGCCGATGTTGGAGGGCGTGACGATGGCGCCGTAGTCGAAGTTCTCGTCGCCGTTGGTCGTCCAGCCGGTCACGGAGCGGAAGCTCGTGCAGGTGATGCTGCCGTAGGGCAGCGAGGCGCCGTTGCGTCCCGGCATGACCTGGATGCTCTTCACCCAGCCGTCCCGTCCCGCCACGCCGCTGCCCTTGATGTACACGCAGTGGCCCGCGGTGGCGAGGGTGTGCGGTCCGAGGAGCCATCCGGTGCCCTGGTAGAGGGCGTTGTCGCGGGCGGTGATGAGCAGGTAGCAGTGCACGCGCCACGGATACACGCTGGTGTTGGTGATCTGGACGCGGTCGTCGGGACCGTGCACGGTCTCCGGGGCCAGGGGCGGTGGGCCGTACGACGCCTCACCGATGTCGGGAAGCGAGGCGGTCGGGGCCGTCCAGGCCTCCGGCGCGAAGTGGTCCGGGCGCCGGTAGCCCTCTACGTGCTCCAGGCCCTCACCCGTCGAGTGCTGGGCCTGGCCCTCGGTCCCCTCCGAGGGCGGCTGGAGTACGGCCTCCTGTTCGGCGGCCAGTGTTATCGCTCCGTCGTCCGGCTCGTTCGTCACTGAGGTGTGTGGATCGTGCGCCATTCTGGATCACCCGGCTTCTCTCAGAGCTGCGATGTGATGCCTTGCAGGACGCCGCGGCCGCAACGTTTCTGGGTCGTGTCCCTGTTCTTACTGCCGCCGGAGAAGTGGCGCAATGAGCCTTTTGCGCCGAACGTCGCGCAGGCGCGTGTTTCGGGGCGATGGGCAGCGGGTGCGGCAACAGACCGCCCCGCAGGGCTCGTTCGACGCTCAGGTCGTCAGAACACCCGGCCGCCTCCCGGCGAACGGCCTCGGTCCGGGACTCAGCAGCCACCGCGGGGCACCCACGCCCCGCCCGCAGCCGGGGCGGGCGGGGCGCGGTGCCTCAATCACGTCTCGAACAAACAAGCAGGCCCAGGGAGCGGTCCGTTCCGTCCGCGGGAGCTAAGGGCGCGCGTAGGGCCGGGTCATGATCTCCATGTTGTGGCCGTCCGGGTCGTCGAAGTACGCGCCACGACCGCCGAACAGACGGTTGATGTGACCGGGTTCGGTGTGGCTGGGGTCGGCGTAATAGGTCACCCCGACCGTCTCCAGGCGGGCGATCATGGTGTCGAACTGATCGTCGGGCACGAGGAACGCGTAGTGCTGGGACTGGACCGGCTCGTCGCTCAGCTCGTAATAGTCGAGCGTCACGCCGTTGCCGAGGTCGACGGGCAGGAACGGCCCGAACGGGGCGCCGACCTTCAGACCCAGGATCGCGGCGAGGAACTCGGCGGACAGCTGCCGGTCCTTGGCGTAGACAACGGTGTGGTTCAACTGGACAGTCGTGACAGGCAAAGTGGGGTCATGCGGATGCTGGTCCTGCGGCATGTGTGAGGTCTCTTCCGGGTCATGGATTCCACTGACGGTGCGCCCCATGGGGCGCCGGCGGGGAGTTGGAAGAGGGGACGGCGGGGCTCTGGCCCGCCTCGCGCTCACGCCGAGGCCGGGTGCCTCACTCGTACGTGGCCCATGGCCGACCCGGCAGTCACCTGAGTGACCTTAATGGGCGCCGCGGGCCGGGGCAACGTCGTATTTCCCGCGCCGGATGTGACCGGCGGCCCACCACCGGCGGCCGGGCGTTAGCCTCGTCCAGGACGACTGGGCGGTGGAAGGGAGACGGGCGTGGCGGAGCAGGAGCGACGTCCCCGGCGGCGGGGGCAGGGTGAGCTGGAGGCGCAGGTCCTGTCGGCCCTGCGCGATGCGGCGGGTCCCGCGACCGCGGGCTGGGTGCAGGAGCGGCTCGGCGGGGACCTCGCGTACACGACCGTCGTGACGATTCTGAGCCGCCTCCTGGAGAAAGGCGCGGTGACGCGCGAGCGCGCGGGCCGCTCCTTCGCGTGGACGCCGTCGGCCGACGAGGCGGGCCTCGCGGCACGCAAGATGCGCAAGGTGCTCGACGGCGAGCGCGACCGGGAGGCGGTCCTCGCCAGTTTCCTCACCGCCCTGCCGCCGGGCGACGAACAGGTGCTGCGCGAACTCCTGCGGCAGGCCGAGGCCGAGGCCGAGACGGAGAAGGACGTCTGAACCGTCATGGGGATGTTCGTCCTTCTGCCGCTGGTGCTGCCGCTGACGGCCTGGCCGGTCGCCCGGCTGGCCGAGCAGCGTCTGCACCCGCGGACGGCCACCCGGCTGCTCACGACGGTCGCCGCGGTCATGGCGCTCTGCAGCACTCTGTGCCTGGGCCTGCTGATGGTCGTCGGCACGGCGCAACTGCCCGGGAACCCGTTGCCCGACGGCTGGTCGGACCCCGAGGTGCGCGCGGCCGTCCCGTACGACGAGGTCGCCGGGCGCCTCGCCATCCCGGGACTGCTCGCCGTGGCCGCGGCGTGCGGCAGGACACTGTGGCGCCACCGTCAGGTACGCCGCCGCGCCCACCGCGCGCTTGCCGGGCTGCCCGGCACCGCGGTCGCCGTCCTGCCCGACAACCTGCCCTACGCGTACGCGCTTCCCGGCGGCGCCCGCGACCGGGTCGTGGTCACCACCGCTCTGCTCGACTGCCTCGCGCCCGCCGAACGCCGCGCCCTGTTCGCCCATGAACGGGCCCACCTCGCGACCCGGCACCACCGCTACCTCCTCGCCGTGCAGCTGGCGGCGCGCGCCAATCCGTTCCTGCGCCCGCTGCGTACCGCCGTGTCCTACACGACCGAGCGCTGGGCCGACGAGGACGCCGCCCACGCCGTCGGCGACCGCAAGGCCGTCGCCCGCGCGATCGGCAAGGCGGCTCTCCACTCCCGGGGTGCCCCGGCCCCGACCCTGGCCGGACTCGCCGCGCCGGGGCCCGTGCCGCGCCGGGTGGCGGCCCTGCTCGGCCCGGCTCCCACGGCGCGCAGCTGGCCGTCCCTGTTCACCGCGGTGGGGCTCGCGGCGTGGGCGGCCGCCGCGGGGGCGGTGGTCTCCGCGATGTCGTCGGCGAACTCCGCCGTGACGATGGTCCTGATCCTGCACGCGGCCACCCCGCTCTAGACACACAGGTCCCGGCCGGCTCGCTTTGCGAGTCCTTTACAGTGGGTGTAGAAGCGCGACCGCTTCCATGCCACCGCCCTCGTACGACGCTTCGTACGAGTACGAGAAGGAGCCACGGACCCGCAATGGGTGAGCCTCCCAGTACGAACCGTGCCATGTCCCGCCCGCTGTCCGAGCGCGAGGGAACGGGGGTGGCACGGTGACCGAGATCCTGCTTCTGCTGCTGGCCCTGCTCCTCACGCTCGCCTGCGCGCTGTTCGTGGCGGCCGAGTTCTCCCTGACCACCGTCGAGCGCGGTGACCTGGAGCGCGCGGCCGAGGCGCGTGAGCGGGGTGCCGAAGGCGCTTTGAAGGCTGTCCGGCGGCTGACCCTCCAGCTGTCCGGGGCCCAGCTCGGCATCACCGTCACGTCGTTGGTCATCGGCATGCTCGCCGAGCCGTCCCTCGCGGCGCTGCTGCGCGGCCCGCTGGAGGCGGCCGGTCTCGGGGGCGCCGCCCCGACCACGGCCACCCTGCTCGGTGTGGCGCTGTCCACCGTGATCCTGATGGTCGTCGGCGAGCTGGTGCCCAAGAACTGGGCGATCGCCCGGCCGCTGGCCGTCGCCAAGGTGGTCGCGGCCCCGCAGCGCGGCTTCACCGCCGCCTTCGGACCGTTCATCCGGCACCTGAACGACACCGCGAACCGCGTCGTACGCCGCTTCGGTCTCGAACCCGCCGAGGAGCTGGCCTCCGCGCGCACCCCCGAGGAGCTGATCGCACTCGCCCGGCGCTCGGCCGCCGAGGGCGCCCTGGAGGCGGACTCCGCCGAACTGTTCGTGCGCACCCTGCACCTGGGCGAGCTGACCGCGGAGAACGTGATGACGCCGCGGGTGGACGTGCGGGCCCTTGAGGCGCACGCCACGGCCGCCGACGCGGCGAACCTGACGCACGCCACGGGCCTGTCCCGTTTCCCCGTCTTCCGCGAGAGCCTGGACGAGGTCATCGGCACCGTGCACATCCGCGACGTGCTCGCCCTGGCCCCCGAGAAGCGCCGGCTCACCCCGGTCACCGACCTGGCCACCGAGCCCCTGCTCGTGCCCGACACCCTGCCCGCCGACCGGCTCCTGGAGCGGATGCGGAAGGCGCGCACGATGGCCGTGGTCATCGACGAGTACGGCGGCACGGCCGGTGTGGCGACGGTGGAGGACATCGTCGAGGAGGTCGTGGGCGAGGTCCGCGACGAGCACGACCCCATCGAGGTCCCCGACCTGCTGCCCGCCCAGGCGGCCCCGGACGGCCGCACCGTGTGGGAGGCCGACGGCGGCGTCCGCATCGACCAGCTCGCCGCGATAGGACTCAGCGCGCCCGAAGGACCCTACGAGACCGTGGCCGGACTGATCGCCACCCGGCTCTCCCGCATCCCGACCGAGGGCGACGCCCTCGACCTCGACGGCTGGCGACTCGCCGTCCTGACGGTCGAGCACCACCGCGCCGACCGGATCCGCATCACCGAACCCGCGCTCCAGGCGCCCCGCCGAGCCGTGGAGGAGGCACGATGACCACGCTTCAGCTCGCCATCGGCGCCCTGACCCTGCTCACCAACGCGTTCTTCGTCGGCGCCGAGTTCGCCCTGATCTCCGTACGCCGCAGCCAGATCGAGCCCCGCGCCCAGGAAGGCGACAAGCGCGCCCGCATCACCCTGTGGGGCCTGCAGCACATCTCCGCGGTGATGGCGACCGCCCAACTCGGCATCACCGTCTCCTCCTTGGTGCTCGGCGCGGTCGCCGAACCCGCCATCGCGCATCTCCTGGAGCCCGGCTTCGAGGCCGTCCACATCCCGCACGCCCTGGTGCACCCGATCGCCTTCGTCATCGCCCTGACCGTGGCGACGTATCTGCACATGCTGATCGGCGAGATGGTCCCCAAGAACATCGCACTCGCCGCGCCCGCCCGGACCGCCCTGCTCCTCGGCCCGCCACTCGTGGCGCTCACCCGCGCGCTCAGGCCGGTCGTCTTCGGCATCAACGCCTTCGCCAACACCCTCCTCAAGCTCCTGCGGGTCGAACCGAAGGACGAGATCGAATCCGTCTACACCGACGACCAGCTCGCCCGCATGGTCGTCGACTCCAGCGCGGCCGGCCTCCTCTCGGCGGCCGACGGCGAGCGGCTGCGCGACGCACTGGAGCTGGGGACGCGGCCGGTCGGCGAGATCCTGGTGCCGACGGCCAAGATGCGCACCGTCGAACACTCGGTCACCCCGGCGCGGCTGGAGCGCGTGGCCGCGGACGCCGGCTTCTCCCGCTTCCCGGTGACAGGACCCGACGGCACCCTGCTCGGCTACCTCCACATCAAGGACACCCTGGGCATCGCCGAGCGGGACCGGCCCTTCCCGCGCGGGGCGTTGCACGTGGTCACCCGGGTGCACATCGACACCCCGCTGGACGACACGCTCACCGCGCTGCGGGCCGCGGGCAGCCACCTGGCCGCGGTCACCGGCGAGAGCGGCACGGTGCTCGGGTTCGTCACCATGGAGGACGTCCTGTCCGAGCTGGTCGGCCCCTCACCGGCGGCGCTCAGCTGATTCACAGGTGGCGCGACTGTACGTGCGGGGGCTCCGGTGGCTAGGGTGCCCGTGATGTTCTACACAGGTGTAGCACCCGCATCGGACGTAAGACGTGAGACCGCGGGCCCGGGGTCTTCCGGGATCCCCCGGGAGGTCCCGTGAGTGAGCCTGTCCGCTCAATGCACCGGGGCGGGGCACTGCGCGCGCCGCTGCCCGCCGCGCGCAGTGCCCCTCCGCAGGCTCCGGCGGCCCCCACCGTGGTGCCGAAGCCTCCGGTCAAGCGCCGGGACTCGTTCTTCGACAACGCCAAGTACCTGGCGATCGTGCTGGTCGCGATGGGCCACGCCTGGGAGCCGCTGCGCGGCGACAGCCGGGCGGCCGCCGCGCTCTACATCACCGTCTACACCTTCCACATGCCGGCGTTCATCGTCATCTCCGGCTACTTCTCGCGGAGCTTCGACGCGAGCCCCGGCCGTCTCAAGCGCCTGGTGACGGGCGTCGCCGTGCCGTACGTCGTCTTCGAGGTCGCGTACACCCTCTTCAAGCGCTGGGCGGGCGACGACCCGACGTACCCGATCAGTCTGCTCGACCCCTGGTACCTCACCTGGTTCCTGGTCGCGCTCTTCGTCTGGCGGCTGACCACCCCGCTGTGGAAGGTGGTCCGCCGGCCGCTGCCCATCGCGCTCGCCATCGCGGTGCTCGCCTCGGTCTCGCCGGACATCGGCGACGACCTGGACCTGCAACGGGTGCTGCAGTTCCTGCCGTTCTTCGTCCTCGGCCTGTGCCTGAAGCCCGAGCACTTCCAGATCGTGCGCCGCCGGGAGGCCCGCATCCTGGCGCTGCCCGTCTTCGCGGGCGCCCTGCTGTTCGCGTACTGGGCGGCGCCGCGCATGAACGCGGCGTGGTTCTACCGCCGGGACAGCGCACAGGAATTGGCCGCCCCCGGCTGGTCCGGGGGCGTGATGACGCTCGCGATGTTCGGCTGCTCGGTGATCCTCGTCGCGTGCTTCTTCGCCTGGGTCCCCGGTCGCAGGCTCTGGTTCACCGCGCTGGGCGCGGGCACGCTCTACGGCTACCTGCTGCACGGATTCCTCGCCAAGGGCTCCCGCTTCTGGGACTGGTACGACCTCGCCTGGCTGCACACGCCGCCCGGCGAGATCGCCGTCACCCTCGCCGCCGCGGCCGTCATCACCGTGCTCTGCACCCCACCGGTGCAGCGGCTCTTCAGGTTCGCGATGGAACCCGACATGGAGTGGGCGTTCAAGAAGGACGCGAAGGCGCGGGCCCGCCGCCGGGGCGCGCACCGGCGCTGACGGAGTGGATCAGGCAGTGGTCAGCTCGTAGAACCCCCTGCCGAACGTCGCGGCCACCAGGCGATGGTTCCCGGCGTCGTACTCGATGTCGTCCACCGGCACCGCGGGCATCCCGCGGCCCAGGCGCGACCAGTGGTTGCCCTTGGCGCCGGAGGTGAACACTCCCTGGTCGGTGCCGATGTGGAGCTTGCCGCCCCGTGCGATGACGAGGTCGTTGACGGGCGCGTCCGGCAGGTTGCCCGACAGGTTCCTCCAGTGCTCGCCGCCGTCCGTACTGCCGTAGACGTGCGGTGTGCCGGAGCCGGAACGGTAGGCGGAGTGGGTGGTGTAGACCCGGTCGGCGTCGCGCGGGTCGACGACGACACGGGTCACCCAGGGGAGCCCCTCGGCGAGTTTCGTCCAGTGCGCGCCCCGGTCCTTCGTGACCCAGACGCGGCCGTCGTCCGTGCCGGCGTAGATGGTGCGGCCGTCCGCGGCCGGGGCGATCGAGGTGATCGTGCCGTAGTTGGTGTAGATCGGGTCGGGGCCCGGGCCGCCCGACAGGTCGGGGCTGATGGCCTGCCAGGTGGCGCCGCCGTCCGTGGAGCGGTTGAGCACTTCGGAGCCGTAGTAGAGGACCTTGGGATCACGGGGGTCGAAGACGACCGGCGTGAACCAGTTGCGGCGCTTGAATGTGGTCTTGTCCGCGAAGTACGTGAGGGTGTCGCCGCCGTCGGTGGAGCTGAAGCAGTTGCCGTACTGGTAGCAGGCGTAGACGTTGTTCACGTCGGTCGGGTTGATCAGGTTCTCCTCGCCGTCCCCGCCGAGGTACTCGTTGAAGCGGTCGCCGCCCCAGGAACGTATCGAGCCGTTGTCCTGCGAGCCCCCGGAGATCCGCGAGGTGTCCTGGGGAGATATCGCCGCGCTGTAGAGCTGGGTGTACGGCTCGTGGCGTGCCTTGACCCAGCCGCCGTCGCCGTTCGCGTCGGAGCGGTAGACGCCGCCGTCGTTGCCCAGGTAGACGCGGCCGGGGTGGCGCGGGTCCCAGATCATCGCGTGCTGGTCGACGTGGATGCTGGTGTCGTCGGCCGTCCAGGTGGCGGCGCCGTCCTTCGAGCTCATCAGGGGGACGCCGGCGACGTGCACGTGCTCGGCGTCGCGGGGGTCGGTCCAGACCTTCCCGAACCACCAGCCGAACGTGGACTGCGACTCGGTGAGCTTCGTGTCGGCCGGGGTCCGCTGCCAGGTGTCGCCCGCGTCCGTGGAGGCGTAGAAGCCCTCGAAGGGGCCGTCCGTCTTGTTGACGATGGCGTAGGCGCGCTCACCCGCGACGGCGAGACCGATCCGTCCCACGTCCGGGCCCCGCGCGGGCAGACCACCGCCGAGCCGCTTCCAGGTCTTGCCGTCGTCACCGGAGCGGAAGACGCCGGAGCCCTCGCCGCCGTAGGTACGGCGCTCGGGTGTGCGGCGGTGGTCCCACAGCACGGCGTACAGCTTCTTGCCCTGGACGACGATCTCGGTGGCACCCGTGAACTCGTTGGCGCCGGTGAGGATGCGCTGCCAGGTCCTGCCGCCGTTCTCCGAGCGGTAGACGCCGCGGTCGCCGCCGCCGTTGTAGAGCGAGCCCGCCGCGGCCACGTAGACGCGGCGCGGATTGTCGGGGTCCACCGTGATGGCGCTGATCGCGCCCGAGTCGCGCAGGCCCGACTGCTTCCAGTGCTTGCCTCCGTCGGTGCTGCGGTAGAGGCCCGTTCCTTCGTACGTGATGCTGCCGCCGCCGGGGTTGGGCTCGCCCGTCCCCGCGTACAAGGTGCCGTCGGGGCCCGTGGCGACCGCGCCCATCGCCTGCGTCCAGCCGTCGGGCCAGGCGGACTTGAAGGTCTGCCCGGCGTCCGTGCTGCGCCAGATGCCGCCGCTGGCCGCGGCGGCGTACAGGGTGTCCGCGCGCTTCGGGTCGAGTGCGAGGGAGACGATGCGCCCGCCGATGTTGGTCGGTCCGACGGACTTCCACCGGCCGCCGGTGGTGGGGAGCTGACGGGCCTGCGCGGCGGCCTCCTCGTGGGCGTGGCGCGGAATCGACTCTCCGGGGACGGTCTTTTGCAGGTAGCGGTACTCGGCGGGCGCGGCGGGGCCGCGTACGGGGCGGTACACGTCCCCCGGTGGCGTGGGCGCCGCGGAGGCCGGTGCCGGTGCCGGTCCCGGTGCCGTGACCATCAGGATCCCCGCGAGCGGGGCGAGGACCAGGTGAAGCAGACGTCTGCGCATGGGCTCCCTCTTCTTCGTCCTTATTCGTCATGGCCATTTCAAGCGGTGACCTTAGGAGAAGGGGTGGGGGAGCAGTAGGCCGCAAGTCGGCCAAGACTGGCTGTATCAGTCCGGTGCGGGCCCGAACCGGCGCCGGTACGCCGAGGGGGTCAGCCCTGTCTCGCGGCGCAGCAGGGCGCGCAGATTGGCGGTGGTGCCAAGACCGCTGCGCCGGGCGACCGTGTCGAAGGGAGCCACGCCGCGCTCGATCAACCGGCAGGCCAGCGCGAGCCGTTCGCCGGTGAGCCAGGCCAGGGGAGTGGTGCCCAACTGGGCCTGGAAACGGCGGTGCAGGGTCGCGGGGCTGAGGGCGGCGCGTGCCGCGAGATCCGGCACGGAAAGGGGCGAGTCGAGCCGTTCCTGGGCCCAGGCGAGGACGGGGGCCAGGGACTCGTCCGGCACCTCGGGTACCGGTCGCTCCACGAACTGCCGCTGACCGCCGTCCCGGTGGGCGGCGAAGACGAGCCGCCGGCTCACCGCGTTGGCGACCTCGGCGCCGTGGTCGCGGCGGACCAGATGCAGCCCGAGATCGAGAGCGGCGGCGCTGCCCGCGGCGGTGAGGATGTCGCCGTCGTCGACGAAGAGCACGTCCGGTTCGAGCCGCACCCCGGGGAAGCGGGCCCGGAAGTCGTCCGCCCACTGCCAGTGGGCGGTGGCCCGGCGCCCCTCCAGGACCCCGGCCTCGGCGAGCGTGAAGGCACCGCTGCAGAACCCGACGAGCCGAGCCCCCCGGGCGTGCGCCCGGCGAACGGCGTCCAGGACGGCCGGGCGGCGGGGGACCTCGACGTCGGGCCGGTTGGGCACGATCAAGGTGTCCGCGGATTCTGCCGCGTCCAGCGCCGCGACCCCCGAGAGCGTGAAGAAGCCGTCCCGCATCAGGGTGCGCGGCTCGGGCGAACACAGGGTGAAGTCATAAAGCTCACGCCCGAGTTCGGGTCGGCGCAGGCCGAAGACCTCGGTGGCGCACCCCAGCTCGAAGGGGTTGGAGTTCGCGTCGACGATGACGACGACGCGGTGCGGGGGCCGCCGCTGCACGGCTTGAGAGGATTCTTGCGGCATAGGCTGTTTCTACCACTCACGCAGACGCCGTCGACCGTCGGAAGCTGTACGCATGAACAGCGAACCGAACGAACCGAACGAACCGATCGCCCTCGGCAAGGCCCTGGCCTCCTTCGACGCCCTCTGGAGCCCCCGCATCGTCACCCGCGTCAACGACTACGACGTACGCGTCGCCAAGGTCGAGGGCGAGCACCTGTGGCACGTCCACGACGACACCGACGAGTTCTTCCTGGTTCTCGACGGCGAACTGCGCATCTGCCTGCGCGAGCCGACCGGCGAACGCACGGTCACTCTCCCCAAGGACGCCGTCTTCACGGTCCCGCGCGGCACCGAACACAAGCCGACGGCCCCGCTCGGTGCCAGAATCCTCCTCTTCGAGCCCACGGGCACCCCGACGGTCGGCGACCGCCATGACGAGATCCCGTCCCACATCGACGCGACGACGGGCCACGGCCTCGAACTCTGAGGGCGCCCCACCGGCCTTCTGGGCAGCGGCGCACAACAGCGGTATGCCAAGGGGTGACCGTCAACCACGAGAGGGTGGGCCAGACATGTGGACCGCTGGATTCTGGAAGGCCACCGCGGAGCGTGCGCTCCGTACCTTCGCGCAGTCGCTCGCCGCCGTTCTGGTCGCCGGGGCGACCACCCTCCTGGACGTCGACTGGCAGGCGGCGCTCGCCACCGCGGGAATGGCGACACTGCTCGCCGTACTCACGGCGGTCGGTGCCGCGCACGTCGGAACGCACGGGCCGGGCATCATGGAGACGCCGACCGTCCGCCAGGGGCGGGCCACGCCCTAGGGGCCCCAGGGTCCAACCACCCGGCCGGCTTCCACCGAGAGCCGCTCCCCTCGGAACCGCTCCCGCAGCCTCCGGTCGTGCGACACCACGACCAGCGTGCCCCGATACCCCGCCAGCGCCTCGTCGAGCTCCTCGACAAGGGCGGGGGAGAGGTGGTTCGTCGGCTCGTCGAGCAGGAGGAGGTCGGCGGGGCGCGTCACCAGCCGTGCGAGCGCCAAGCGGCGCCGCTGGCCCACGGAGAGCCCCTTCACCGGCACGGCCAGGTCCTCCTCGCGGAAGAGGCCGAGGGACAGGAGCGCCTCCGTGTGGTCCTCGGGCAGCCCCGCGAGCCCCGTCGCGAAGGCGTCGAGCAGCGGCCTCGCCGTGTCCTCGTAGGTGATGTACTCGATCTCCTGCGGCAAGTAGCCGATGCGGGACGGGAGTTGGACCTCCCCGCGGTCCGGGGCGAGCACTCCGGCGAGGACGCCGAGCAGCGTCGACTTGCCGGCGCCGTTCGCCCCGGTCACCAGCGTGCGCGAGCCCGGATCGAGGGTGAGGCGGTCGACGGAGAGGCGCTCGCCCACCGTGACGTCCGTCAGCGCGACCGGGCGTACGAAGGGATGGTCGCCGCCCGCCAGGCCCTCACCGGCCGTGAAACGCAGGGGGTCGGGCGGGCGTGGCACCGGGTCCGCGCGCAGTCTGCGCAGCCGCTCGCGCGCGTTGCGCACGATGCCGGAGAGCTGGCCCTCCACCGACCGGTTGTGGCCCGCGAAACGGGGGCTTTCGCTCATGCGCCAGCCCACCGAGAGCCGGTCGGAGCCGCCCTCCGCGAGCCGCTCCTGGCGCGCGACCTCGTCGCTCCACTCGCGGTGACGCTCCTCCCAGCGACGCCGGGCCGTGGCGCGCTGTTGCAGGTAGCCGTGCCAGCCGCCGCCGAAGCGGGCCACGGCCCTGCGGTCGCCGTCGACCTCGACGATCACCTCCGCGACCCGGTCGAGGAAGACCCGGTCGTGGGTGACGGCGACGACCGTGCCCCGGTGGGCGCGCAGCCGCTCCTCGAGCCAGCCGAGCGCCTGGTCGTCCAGGTGGTTCGTCGGCTCGTCCAGGAGGAGCAGCTCGGGCTGCGGGGCCAGGACGCAGGCGAGCGCGAGGCGCGCGGCCTCACCGCCGGACAACGAACCCAGGGTGCGCGAACGCTCCAGGTGCGGTACGCCGAGACCGTGAAGCGCGGCGTCCAGGCGCGCGTCGGCGCGGTAGCCGTCGCGCGCCTCGAACGCGGCGACGAGGTCCCCGTACGCGCTCAGTCCGGCGGGGCCCGCCGAGCCGAGCGACTCCTCCGCCGCCCGGATCCGCCGCTCCAGGTCCCGCAGTTCGGCGAGCGCGTCGTCCACGGCGTCCCGCACGGTGGCATGCGGCGGCAGCCGCGGGACCTGCGCGAGACAGCCGGTGCCGCCGTCCGAGACGACGGCCACCTCGCCGTCGGCGGGCGCGAACTCGCCCGCCATCAGGCGCAGGAGCGTCGACTTGCCCGAGCCGTTCTCACCGATGACACACGCCTTCTCGCCGGGCCGCACCGACAGGGAGACCCGTTCGAGCACGGGCCGCTCCGGATAGCCGTACGACACGTCGCGCAGGACGAGTTGACTCACGGTGCACATCCCCCTCGCCGCGGAGCCACGGCTGCAAGGTCTCGGCGTCAGACAGGCTGACCGAACAGCTCCCTCAGTACATCCTCCATCGTGACCATGCCCGCAAGCCTGCCGTCCGAGCCGAGGACCGCCGCCACATGCGTGCGGCTGCCGCGCATCGCGGTCAGCACGTCGTCCAGCGGTGTGGTCTCCCGGACCTGGGCGATCTTCCGCATGTCCGGCACCCGGAACGGCAGATCGCGCGGCATCCGGTCGAGCGCGTCCTTGACGTGGAGGTAGCCGACGATGCGACGCCCGTCGTCCACGACGGGGAAGCGCGAGAAGCCGGACTCCGACGAAAGCCGCTCCAGTTCCTCGGGTGTCACGCCCATGCGGGCGTAGACCACGCTCTCCAGCGGGAGGACCACATCCCTGACGGGGCGGCGGCCCAGCTCCAGGGCGTCGTGCAGCCGCTCCTGGGCGCGGTCGTCGAGCAGCCCCGCCTCGCCGGAGTCCTTGACCATCCGAGCGAGCTCGTCATCCGAGAACGAGGCGCTCACCTCGTCCTTCGCCTCGACCCTGAGCAGCTTCAGGAGGCCGTTGGCGAACGCGTTGATCGCGAAGATGACCGGGCGAAGCGCCCGGGCGATCGCGACCAGCGGCGGGCCGAGCAGCAGAGCCGTGCGCACGGGCTCGGCCAGCGAGATGTTCTTGGGGATCATCTCGCCGAGCAGCATGTGCAGATACGTCGCGAGGGCCAGGGCGATGACGAACGAGACGGGGTGGACCAGGCCGTGCGGCATCCCGACGCCGTCGAAGAGCGGCTCCAGGATGTGTGCGATCGCGGGCTCGGCGACGATACCGAGCACCAGCGTGCACAGCGTGATGCCGAGTTGCGCGGCGGCGAGCAGCGCGGAGACGTGCCGCAGCCCCCACAGCACGCTCTTGGCACGCCGGTCGCCGTCCTCGGCATACGGCTCGATCTGGCTCCTTCGTACGGAGATGAGGGCGAACTCGGCGCCCACGAAGAAGGCGTTGACGACGAGGGTCGCCAGGCCGATCAACAGCTGGATCGCGGTCATCGCTCCTCCTCCTGGTGGTCGTCGTGCAGGGGCGCGTGCAGCAGGACGCGGGCCGCGCGGCGGCCCCGGGCGTCGACGACGTCGAGTCGCCAGCCGCCCACCTCCACGGTGTCGCCCTCGGCGGGGATGCGTCCGAGTTCGGTGGCGACGAGTCCGGCGAGCGTCTCGTACGGCCCGTCCGGTGTGCGCAGGCCGACGCGGGCCAGCTGGTCGGTCCGGGCCGAGCCGTCGGCGGAGTACCGGGTCCGGCCTTCGTCGTCCTTGCCCTCGGTGGCGATGTCGGGCGTCTCGTGCGGGTCGTGTTCGTCCCGCACCTCGCCGACCACCTCCTCGACGATGTCCTCCAGGGTCGCGACGCCGGCCGTGCCGCCGTACTCGTCGATGACCACGGCCATCGTGCGTTTGCCGGAGAGCCGGTCGAGCAGCCGGTCGACGGTCAGTGTCTCCGGTACGAGGAGGGGCTCGCGCATCACCTCGGCCACGGGGAAGCGGGCCCGGCGCTCGGCCGGTACGGCCAGGACGTCCTTGATGTGCGCGACGCCGACGACCGAGTCGAGGTTGCCGCGGTAGACGGGGAAGCGGGACAGGCCCGTCGCGCGGGTGGCGTTCGCCACGTCCTCGCAGGTGGCCATCGTGTCGAGAGCCATGACCTGGACCCGCGGCGTCATCACGTTCTGGGCGGAGAGGTCGGCGAGGTTCAGGGTGCGGACGAACAGCTCGGCGGTGTCCGCTTCCAGTGAGCCCTCCTTGGCGGAGTGCCGGGCGAGCGCCACCAGCTCCTTGGGGCTGCGCGCGGAGGCCAGCTCCTCGGTGGGCTGGATGCCGAAGCGGCGTACGGAGCGGTTCGCGGTGTTGTTCAGGTGCGCGATGAAGGGGCGGAACACGGCGCTGAACAGGCGCTGGGGGGTCGCCACCCGTTTGGCGACGGCCAGCGGCGACGAGATCGCCCAGTTCTTGGGGACCAGCTCACCGACGACCATCAGGAAGATCGTCGACAGGGCCGTGCCGATGACCAGGGCGATCGACGAGGCCGCCGATGCGGGGATGCCCATGGAGCGCAGCGGGCCCGAGATCAGCTTGGCGATGGAGGCCTCGGAGAGCATGCCGACGACCAGATTGGTGACGGTGATGCCCAGCTGGGCTCCGGAGAGCTGGAAGGTGAGGTTCTTGACCGCTTTGAGAGCGCCCGCGGCACCGCGCTCGCCGCGTTCGGCGGCTCGCTCCAGTTCGCTGCGCTCGACCGTAGTGAGGGAGAACTCGGCCGCGACGAAGACGCCGCAGGCCAGCGAGAGCAGCACCGCCACGAGGAGCAGGAGCACTTCGGTCATCGGGTCACCTCCGTCCCATGATCGGGCAGGGACCGGGGGAATGCGCGATGTCGGGTACTGGGAGGCTCGCCCATGGGCGGACGCTCACACCTTTCGTAGACGTTCGAGTGGTCCGTCCATGTTAAAGGATCAGCAAAGCCCACTCGTGCGGACCACCTACGGGTACCCACGCCCCGGCCCCTCAGTCGACGAGGTGCTTCACCCAGCGGCTCCCCTGGGGCTGGGCCGCGTAGCCCGCGGCGAGCAGGGCCGCCACTCCCCTGTGGTCGTCGCTGACGCTCGTCCCCTCTGCCGCCTCGCGCCAGAAACGCAGCACCCGCTGCCCTCCGGCTCGGAGCGGAAGCCTGCGTTGAAAACTTTTTCTAGAAAATGTCTCTAGAAAGGGCGATGATTGGGCCAGAATCTCGTTCATGGTCAATCGTGAGTCCGAGCCGGTGCACAAGCCCGTGCCCGGCAATCCCTACGCCCAGCCGGCGCCCCCGGCAGGCACCCCGCGAAGGCTTCGTCTCGCTCTCGGTGCCGGCGCCGTCGCCCTGGTCCTGATCGGTGTGGGTTTCTACGCCGTCACGCAAGCAGACGAGGACGGGAAGGGGAGCGGTTCCCGCGAGCCCGTCGCCGGGCAGACACGTCAGTCCCCGGACGACGGGCCGGAGTCGGCGGACCCGGACCGGGACGCCGACGCGAAGGACGACGGGGCGCCCGCCGTGATCGACGTCAACGCGGGGCGCAAGCCCGGTGAGGCCAAGGCCTGGGTCGCCATGAACGACATCAAGCTGCCGGGCAAGGGCGCGCAGCTCCTCGACCTCTGGCACGTGCCCAAAATCGTCGCCCAGGCCGAGCACAACGAGGTCACCGGGTACCGGACCGGCGACGGCTCGAAGGCATGGTCGGTGCCGCTGCCCGGCACGGTGTGCGACACCCCGGTGAACCCCACACCGGACGGCAAGGTCGTGGTCGTGTACACGAAGCGGAAGTCCGAGGGGAACTCGCAGTGCGACCAGCTCCGGATGATCGACCTGAAGACCGGTGAGAAGGGCTGGCACAAGGAGCTCGTCGACGGCGGCTTCTGGGACGACACCAGCATGACGCACGTCTCCATCACGGGCAGCACCGTCATGGTCGACCAGAGCGCCACCATGCGCGCCTACCGGATCAGCGACGGCAAGCGGCTGTTCACGACCGAGCGGGAAAAGAAGGGCGGCTGCTCCCTCGACGGCGTCGCGGGCGGCTCACGGCTGATCCAGGTGGAGTCCTGCCAACCGGGTAGCCCCAGCACGCACGGTCGGCTCAAGAGGCTCGACCCCCGCACCGGCGACGTCGAGTGGAGCCACCGGACGAAGAAGGGCTGGAGCATCCAGAAGGTCTACTCCGTCGACCCCGTCGTGGTCGCCGTCCGCAACCGCGACGAGATGGACAAGTGGGCCGTCGTCGCCGTCGACGACAAGGGGAACCAGCGCTCCTGGATCAGCGCCGACAAGGGCCCGCACGAGTTCGAGATGTGCGCGGGGGCAGGAGACTCCGGCGAGGGTGTGCAGAACTGTCCGGGGGCCGCCGTCAGCGAGGACACGCTGTACCTGGCGAGCGAGCCCAAGGACGGCATCCTCGGAGCCAACAAGCTCGTCGCCTTCGACCTCCGTACGGGGAAGTCCAAATGGGCCGGTTCGGCCGAGGGCGGACGGCAGATCACACCCGTCACCGTGGCCGGAGGCGACCGGCCCGGGGTGATCACCTACGCGCGGGCGCAGCACGGCAAGAACGGGCAGACCGTGCGGTTCCGGCCGAGTGGCGGCAAGCCGGACGTGCTGCTGCGGCACACCTCGTCGGCCCAGAGCATGGAATCCGGGATGTTCGCGGGCAACACTCTGTACGCCGACGGGCGGTTCTTCGTGACCCCGACGCGCCTGGACGGCAAGGCGCACGGCGGCAAGGGCGAGGAAGGCAGCGCCCGCATGCTCTCCTTCGCCCGGTGAGGTCACCGGTCCAGCAGTACACCCGCATACCCTCACCAGCAGTGGAGCCACGATGACGCAGCCGCCCCCCGAGCAGTCCCCGCAGCACCCACAGAGCCCCGTGCCTCCGCAGGGTGGCTTCGGCCCGCCCCCGCAAGACGGCTTCGGCCCGCCCCAGCAGGGACAGACCCCGGGCTTCGGCCCGCCTCCGCAGGGACAGGCCCCGGGCTTCGGCCCGCCTCCGCAGGGACAGGCCCCGGGCTTCGGCCCGCCCGTCGCCCCGCCGCCCAGCGGCTTCGGCCCCCATCAGGCCTACCACCCGATACCGGCGCCCGTCCCGCCACCGGGCGCGGGGGGCAGACGGCCCGGTCGCCGCACCGCGATCGTCGTCTCCGTCGTCACCGCGATCGCCCTGATCGTCGGCGGCGGCGTCTGGTACGCCACCTCGGCAGACGGCGGCTCGAAGGACGAGACCGCGGCCAAGCCGGGCGGCGACAGCGCGGCGCCCAAGTACGAGAAGCCGAAGGAGACGGCACCGAAGGACCCCAAGGCCTTCTTCACGACCAAGGCGATACAGCCCAAGTTGCCCAAGGGGGAGACCACGTGGAAGGCGCAGGGGTCCTGGCTCACCGACAAGGTGTACGCGAAGGCCTCGGTCGAGGCGATCGTGGGCGTAGACGCCACGTCGGGTAAGGGGCTCTGGCGCCTGCCGAAGCCGGGGGAGTCGTGCGCGGGCTCCCCGGATCTCGGCAAGGGCAACATCGCCGTCGTCGTCACGGGGGCGAAAGTGCACGACGAAAGGGGCTTCAAGGACGCGTGCACGGAGGTCACCGCCTTCGAGGTGGACACCGGCAAGAAGCTCTGGACCAAGTCGATCACCATCGGCTACCAGAAGAAGAAGACGGAGTTCAATCAGGTCACCATCAGCGGTGACACGGTCGCCGTCGGAGGCCTCTACGGTGGCGCGGCCTTCGACCTGCGCACTGGCGATGTGCGGTGGGAGCCGAAGCAGGGGGAGAAGTGCCGCGACGTCGGGTACGGCGGCGGCGAGCGGCTCCTGGCGGTCCGCTCCTGCGGTGACTACGGCTCTGAGCGGTTCCAGGTCCAGCTCCTCGACCCGGCCACGGGAAAGTCGAAGTGGACCCACAAGCTGCCCGCGGGCGTCCGCAGCCCCAGCGTGGTCTCGACGAAGCCGGTGGTTCTCGCCCTCGACTCCGGTGAGATCAGCTCGTCCGGCGCCACGGACGTCTTCTCCCTCGACGAGAAGGGCGACCGGCGTACGAGGATCGCGCTGCCGGACGGCAAGTATCTGCACGAGTGCGGCACCGTCTCCGTCGTGCAGGACTGCCGGGGCATCGCGGCGGGCAACGGAAAGCTCTACGTCCCCACCAAACAGCGCGACGGGGCGAAGGAGTTCTCGTCGACGAACGACATCGTGGTCTTCTCCCTGACCACCGGAAAGACCACGGGCGAGAAGGTGGAGGCGGGCGACAGCTCCCCCATCTTCCCGATCCGCATGGACGGCGGGAACGTACTCGTCTACAAGAGCGGTCCGTACGCGCAGGTCGTCTCCCTCGACGGCAGGGATCTGAAGAAAGAGACGGTGCTCCTCGACGCCGGCACCCGGCCGACCGCGCTGCCGCCCCTGATCTCCGAACTGCGCTTCCACCGCAACAAGCTGTTCCTCAGCTCCGATCTGCTCGGTCAGTACTCCAGCGACAAGAAGACGATCATGATGTTCGGCTTCGCCGCCAAGTAGGCGGACACGGCCCGGCCGCGCGAGCGGTCGGGCCATCGACGCCGCTCACGCGCCTCACTCGCCGGCGAGTTCCTCCATGACGGGACCGAACGCCTCGAAGTACGGCTCGAGGACGGTGATGTACGAGAAGCCGTACCGCTCCCGCTGGGCGCGCAACTGGTCGGCGATCTGCCGGACGGTGCCGATCAGCAGGAGCGGCAGGCCGAGTGCCGCGTCCTCGGTGAGATGCGGGACGTATTCGAGGACCTGTTGTACCGCCTTGCGGCGGTCGCCGGTCACTTCGACCAGCTGGATCAGCAGGTTCAGCTCCGCCGGTTCGGGGCGGCGCGCCGCGAACCGCTGGTAGACGGCGACGCGTTCGTCGAGCTCATCGGGTGTGAGGTGGGTCATCTTCCCGCTGCTGTCACCGGGGGCCGCCTTGGCGCCGGTGAACGCGGCGATGTCGGCGTGCTCGGCGGTGAGCTCCAGCATGCGGTCACCGTTGCCGCCAATGAGGATCGGCGGCCGGGGCTGCTGCCGAGGCTGCGGCTGGAACTCGTCGGAGGCGAAGAGCCGGTCCAACTCCTCGACGGTGCGCCGGAGATGGGTGACACGCTCGCCGGGCGTGCCCCAGGGCAGACCGGCCGCGTCGTGCTCCGATTTGACGTAGCCCGTGCCGAGCCCCAGCTCAAGGCGGCCGCCCGTGAGCGCGTCCGCGGTAGCCACCTCGCGGGCGAGCAGGGTGGGGTTCCAGAACCCGGTGTTCAGTACGAACGTCCCGACGCGGGGCCGCTCGGTGGCCTCGGCGGCGGCGACGACCGAGGAGAACGGCGCGGGCATGCCGAGATGGTCGGCGACCAGGATGACGTCGTAGCCGAGCGCCTCTGCCTTGCGGCATTTCCTGCGCCACTCGTCACCGGTGGCAGCGATGACCATGTTGACCCCGAAACGGAACGGACGCGTCATGAACTCGCCTTAGCTATAGGGACAGTGGGGCATGACGGTCCCAGTCCATCACTCGTGCGCGATGGCCGCCAGCACGTTCATGCGCGAGGCACGCAGCGCGGGCAGCAGGGCCGCCGCCAGGCCGACGATCACCGAACCGATCAGGACCGCGATCACCGTCGTCCAGGGGATCGCGAACGCCGTCATGCCCTGCAGCGCGAGCACCTGTTGCGCCGCGACGCCCCACACCAGACCCAGCGCGAGTCCAAGGAGCGCGCCGAACACCGCGATGACCACCGACTCCAGGCGGATCATCCGGCGCAGTTGGCGCCGGCCGAGCCCGATGGCGCGCAGCAGACCGATCTCGCGGGTGCGCTCGACGACCGAAAGGGCAAGGGTGTTGACCACGCCGAGGACCGCGATGATGATCGCCAGGCCGAGCAGCGCGTAGACGAGATAGAGCATCACGGCGATCTGCTCGCGGATCAGTTCCTTGTAGTCGGCCTGGTCGCGGACCTGCACCTGCGGGTACGGGTCCAGCGTCTTCTCGAGCCGGTCGCGCAGCGTGTCGGCCTGCGTGCCCGACGCCGCGTTCACGTACAGCGCGGAGTCCTGGCCGCCCGGCACGAACTCCTCGACCGTCTCCATGCCGAAGAAGATCCCGCCCTCGACGCCGAACCCCTCGGCCCCCGGCTGATCGGTGAGCGCGCCCACCGTCAGTTCCGTCTTGCGCCCGCCGGGGAATTCCACGGGCAGCTTGGAACCCATCCGGGCCTTGTGGTCCTGCGCGAAGTCCCGCTGCATGGCGATGCTTCCGGGTGCGAGCGCCCGCGAGGTGCCGCCGTCCACGTACGTGACGCGGGCGACGTCGTCGAGGCGCGGATCGTAGCCCGCCGCGGTCGTCTCCACGCTCTTGCCGTCCGGCATGGACACCTTCACGGGCGCGAACCGCTGGCGTACGACGAGCCCGGCGCCCTCGGTGTCCTTCACCTGCTCGGTGATCTCCTTCGAGAAGGGCATGAAGTTGCTGTTCTGTACGACGAAGTCGGCGCCCAGCGTCTTGTCTATCTGTTCGTCGAACGACTTGCTCATCGACGCGCTCGCCACGGACATGCCGCTCACCAGGGCGAGCCCCACCATCAGCGCGGCGGCCGTGGCGCCCGTACGCCGTGGGTTGCGCAGCGCGTTGCGCTGGCTCATCCGGCCGACCGAGCCGAACAGGGCGGGGAAGGCGCCACCGAGCACCCGGATCACCGGACGGACCAGGAGCGGCCCCGCTATCACGGTGGCGATCAGGGTCAGGACGAGGCCGAGCCCGAGCAGGGACGCCGCCGACGAGGTCTTCTCCGCGGTGGCACAGCCCACCAGCGCGGCGGCGCCCGCAGCCCCCACCGTCGCGCCGAGTACCGCGCGGATCTTCAACGGCCGCCCCACGCCGGCGATTTCCGCGTCGGCGAGTGCCGCCATCGGCGAGACGTGCGCCGCCCGCCGCGCCGGGAGATACGCCGCGACGAACGTGACGCCGACCCCGACCACATACGAGGCGACGGGAGTTGGCCACCCGATGACCATCTCGGTGGACTTCAGGTTCATCCCGAAGGTGCCCATGAGCTCGATGAGCCCGGCCGCGAGACCGATCCCGGCCGCGAGACCGACCGTCGAACCGACCACACCGAGCAGGACCGCTTCGGTGAGCACGGAGCGGCGCACCTGCCTGCGGTCGGCGCCGAGGGCGCGCAGCAGGCCGAGCTCGCGGGTGCGCTGCGCGATCAGCATCGAGAAGGTGTTGACGATCAGGAAGATGCCGACCAGGACGGCGATCCCGGCGAAGCCCAGCATCACGTACTTGATGACGTCCAGGAAACCGCCGAGTTCGGACGCCGCCGAGTCGGCCTGTTCGTCGGCGGTCTGCAGGTCGTAGCCCGAGCCGAGTTCGGCGGCCACACGTCGCTTGAGCTCGGTGTCGCTCACGCCGGGGGAGGCGTCCACCGAGATGCCCGTCGCGGCGTCCTTGTCGCCGAGGAGTTCGCGCTGGGCGGTCGGGGTGTCCAGGAAGACCAGGGCCGCGCCGGGGTTGGTGGTGGTGAAGGTGACGATGCCGACGACCTCGACCTTGAACGAGCCGGGCGCGGCGAGCACCGTGAGGGTGTCGCCGATCTTCACGTCCTTCTTGTCGGCCGTGTCCGCGTCGAGCAGGGCCTGGTCCTTGCCGCGCGGGGCGCGGCCCGAGGTCAGCTCCACGGGGCTGCGGTCGGTGACGTACCAGTTCGTGGCGATGGTGGGCGCGCCGGTGGTGGGCCCCACCGGGTCGTTCTTGCTGTCGACGACCGTGATGTTCTCGACGGCCGCGTCGACACGGGTCCTCGCGACGCCGTCGACCTCGGCGAGACGGTCGGCGAGTTTCGCGGGGACCGTCGGTGTACGCCCCGACGGCACCGCCTCTTCGAGGTTCTCCTTCGGCTCGACGATCACGTCGGCGGACGTCGAGGCGAAGAGCCGGTCGAAGGTGCGGGCCACCGTGTCCGAGAAGATGAGGCTGCCCGCGACGAACGCCACCGAGAGGATCACGGCGAGCGCGGAGAGCAGAAGTCGGCCCTTGTGCGCGAGGAAGCTGCGGAGCGTCGCCTTCAGCATGGTCGCGAGCCGCCTCAGTCCCGGTCCGGCTTGCTGTCGTCGACGGCCTGGCCGCCGTCGGTCTCTGCCCGGCTCTCCTGCGGCAGCGCGTGGATCACGTCGAAACGCTTGAGGCGTTCGAGGACCGACTCCGCCGTCGGACGCGGCATCTCGTCGACGATGCGGCCGTCCGCGAGGAAGAGCACCAGGTCGGCGTGGGCGGCGGCGCCGGGATCGTGGGTCACCATCACAACGGTCTGCTCCAGCTTGTCGACGGCCTCGCGCAGGAAGCCGAGCACTTCAAGGCCCGCACGGGAGTCGAGGTTGCCGGTCGGTTCGTCCGCGAAGATCAGCTCGGGGCGCGAGGCGAGCGCTCGCGCGCATGCCACGCGCTGCTGCTGGCCGCCGGAGAGCTGGGCGGGCCGGTGCTTGAGGCGGTCTCGCAGGCCGAGCGTCTCGATGACGTGGTCCAGCCACGCGCGGTCCGGGCGCTGGCCCGCGATGTCCATGGGCAGCGTGATGTTCTCGGCGGCGTTCAGGGTGGGGATGAGGTTGAAGGACTGGAACATGAATCCGATGCGGTCTCGCCGCAGCTGCGTCAGCTCCCGCTCCCGGAGCCCGGTGATCTCGGTGTCGCCGAGCCAGACCTGGCCCGCGGAGACCGTGTCGAGACCGGCGAGCAGATGCATGAGCGTGGATTTGCCCGAGCCCGACGGGCCCATGACTGCCGTGAAACGGCCGCGTGCGATGTCCACGTCGACCGCGTCGAGGGCGAGCACGGTGGTCTCGCCGGAGCCGTACGCCTTGGTCAGGCCGCGTGCCCGCGCGGCGACCTTGGTGGGCTCCGCAAGGCCTGTGGCCGATGCCGAAGCAGGTGTGGACAAGGCCGCCTCCTGGGTCGTGGCCGCTCCAACTGCCGTGATTCTGCCGAGAGTAGAGGTTCGGAGCGGGTGTCGGTATCCCTCCAAGGTCGTGAACACGAGACGTATGTAAGGGGCACGGGGGCAGCCTTCGCGGGTGCGCGCGTGCGCCCTTCCGCGCTCTCCTGCGCCCTCTTGCCGGTGCTAGCGCCGCGGCGCTAGCTTGAAGGCATGGCGAAGACCCAGCTGAACGTGCGGGTGGACGAAGGTACCGCCCGAGCCGCGCGCGAGCGAGCGCTCGCCCGCGGCATGAGCGTGAACCGCTACATCGAGGAACTGGTCAAACAGGACGCCGGCGAGGTCGGCCACACCTTTGTCGAGGCTGCCGCCGACTTCATGAAGCAGTACGAATCCGTGTTCGCCGAAGAGTTCGGTGCTGAGCGCGAGGGTCGTCGTTAGCCCTTGAACCTCAGAATCGATCTTGCGTGGTTGTTGATGATCGCCGAACACAAGACGCCCGGAGACCCGCAGGTCACCGACTGGGGCGCCCTCGTGGCCGCCGTCAGTCGGCACGAGGCGGAGATTTTCGGCGTGCCCGTCTACGAAGGCCCGCACGACCGCGCCGCCGCCCTGCTCCAGGTCCTTCTGCACATCCCGGCTCTGGAACGCTCCAACGCGCTCTTCGCCTCGTCCGTCGCCTACGCCTACCTGGTCGCCAGCGGCATGAAGGTCGTCACCTCGCCCGAGCAGGTGCGCGAACTGGCCCGCCTGGTGAAGGAGGACGGCGCGAGCGTGCGCGCCATCGCGGACGAACTGCGGAAATGGAGCCTTTAGCCGCATAGCCGCACCGCACGCCCTGGCGGACAGGTTCACCCACGGGTGCGCACCATTGCTCATGCGGCGGGGATAGGTTCGGCCGGGAAGAGCCGCACCCCAGGAGGACGTCCATGCCTGTCGCCATCCAGCCGATGATCATCACCCCGGATCTCGACCGTCTGCTGCGCTTCTACCAGGAGTTGCTCGGGGCCGAGGAGGTGTCGAGGACTCCGGAGGAGGGGCCCGCGGTCTTCGTGGATCTGCGCATCGGCGACTCGGAGCTCGGCGTCGTCTCGGACACGAGCGTGCCGCTCGACACGCCGCAGCGCATTCTGCTGAGCGTCGCTGTGGAAGCCGTGGACGTCCTCCTGGAGAAGGTGGAATCCCTGGGCGGCGAGGCGCTCGGGCCGGCCAACGACATGCCGTGGGGTCAGCGTGTGGCGCACATCAAGGACCCGGACGGCAACGCGGTCAACCTCACGCAGGTGATCTGAGTCCCGCCGCCGCGGTCAGTCGCTCTCGGGCCGCCGGGCCGTGCCGAGCACGCAGTAGGAGGTGGGCAGCCGCGGGCCCCTCGGGGGCACCAACAGCTTCCGGTACGGGCCGATCTCGAAGCCCGCGCCGCGCAGGGCGCCCAGGGTGTCCCGTGCGACATGACAGCCGCCGAAGAGCAGAGGCCAGACCGTGCGGTCCAGGGCGCGCTGCGTGGCCGCCATCGCCGCGCCCGGAGCCATGCCGTGCTCGAAGAACCGCAGCTCGCCGCCCGGCCGCAGGACACGCCGCAGCTCGCCGAGGGCGCGGGGTACGTCACGCACACTGCACAGCACCAGTGAGGCCACGGCTCCGTCGAAGGCCTCGCTCTTGACGGGCAGCGCCTCGGCGGCGCCGGGCACGACGTCGACCGGTACGTCGGCCCGCACGGCCGCCGACGCGGCCAACTGGCGCAGGGTGCGCTCCGGTTCGATGGCCACGACCTCGGAGACCGCCGCCGGGTAGTGCGCGAAGTTCAGCCCGTTCCCCGCGCCGACCTCGATCACCCGCCCGGAGAGACCGGCGAGCAGCTCCTTGCGGTACGTGGCGATGACGCGCTCGGCGGCCACGCTCTGACGGGCGTAGAACCGGGCGAAGACGGGATGATGCACCGCATCTCGTGACGCGGCCTTGGCGGAGCGAGGTGACATGGGCCCTCCTCGGCGGGGCGAGCGGATACGGCAATGGTGCCCCCGCGACGCCGCTTTCCCCTACGCCGAACGCAAGCGAGTCGAACACCGTGTCCTCCCGACGATGCCGGGGGCACCCGTCTGCGCCGGATCCGCCCGAGCGCCGAGGCACACTCACGGACCGCCGAACGAGGGCGGCACGGGCGGAAACGGAAAGCTGCGGGGCACCGTGCGAGAGCCGCGGTGGTGCTGGGCGCGGCCCGTAGCCGCTGGGCGAAACCGCGTGGGGCGCCGGGCTAGAGCCGCAGCTGTGCCGGGCGAACGCCGCGGGCGCTGGGCGAGAGCCGCGGACGGACACCGCGGGCCCTGGGCGAGAGCCACAGCGGCGCCGCGCGAGACCGACGGCGGTGCCGGACGTAAGTCCGCGTGGGGCGCTGGGCAAGACCCGCAGCGGTACCGGACGTAAAGTTCGGTGGGGAGCTGGCGAGAGCCGTAGCCGTGCCGGTCGGCACTGGACGACGGGCTGCCGGAACGGCTCGCCCTGGCCTGGCCAAGGAGTTCACCGGGATCCGCGCCACGCGCGGGCGCACGAAGGCGGACCGTGCCGCGCGAGTTCCGCATCGGTGCCGGACGGAGACCGCGTGGGCGCCGCGCGAGTCTCGCAGCCCCCCCGGCGCGGCCCGCAACCCGTGCCAGGCGCGGCCCGCGACCCGTGCCAGACGCGGCCCGCAACCCGTGCCAGGCGAGACCCGCAACCCGTGCCAGGCGCGGCCCGCCGTAATGCCAGGCCGCCCGTGGACCCTCGTCAACTCAGCCGCCCGGCGGTGCCTCCCGCGTGGTGAACGCCGTGGCGTTCCACGTTCCTCCCAGTTCCGGGGACAGCCAGGTCCCGGACCGGCCGCGGAAGTCGACGGGCGCAAGGGATCCGGCGCCCTCCGGTACAGCGCCCAGCAGGGGAGCGCCCGCGCACCGTGGCAGGTCAGCGAGGTTGCAGCGTGATGCCAGGTCCGGTGTCGCGGGCCAGCTGCCGACCACCACCCCCAGGGCGGTGAGGTCGCGTGCCCGCAGTGCCTCGGCCGTGAGGGCCGTCGTGTTCAGCGTGCCGAGGCCGGCCGACGCGACCACCAGGACCGGCGCCGTGAGGAGGCGCGCGGCGTCGGCGAGGGTGGCGCCCTCGTCGTCGTAGTGGACCAGCAGGCCGCCCGCCCCCTCGATCAGGACCAGGTCGTGTTCGGCCGCCAGCTTCTCCGCCGCCGCGGCGACCTCGTACGGACGGACCTGCGCCATGCCCGCCCGCCGCGCGGCGGTGTTCGGCGCCAACGGCTCCGGGAAGCGGGCGAGTTCGAGGGTGGTGACCGCGTCGCCCGCAAGTCGCGTCACCTCTCGCGCGTCGCCCGGCTCACCGGGCGCCACTCCCGTCTGCGCGGGCTTGAGCACCGCGACGCTGCGCCCCGAGGCGAGCGCGAGGGCGGACACCGCCGCCGTCGTCACCGTCTTGCCGATCTCGGTGCCCGTCCCGGACACCACGACGACCGTCATCTCAGCCCTCCTTCGCCGCCGCGCACACCGCGCGCCCGATCCGTGTCACGTCGTCGTCGCTCGTGATGAACGGCGGCATCGTGTAGATGAGGTCACGGAACGGCCGCACCCACACCCCTTCGCGCGTCGCGGCGCGCGTTGCCGCCGCCATGTCCACGTCGTGGTCCAGCTGCACGACGCCGATCGCGCCGAGCACGCGTACGTCCCGTACACCCGGCAGCTCCGCCGCCTCGGCCAGCGTGTCGCGCAGGCCCGCCTCGATGCGCTTGACCTCGCTCTGCCAGTCCTGCCCGAGCAGCAGCTCGATGGAGGCGCAGGCCACCGCCGTGGCGAGCGGATTGCCCATGAACGTCGGGCCGTGGGCCAGGACCGGAACCTCGCCGCGAGAGATGCCGTCCGCGACCCGCGAGGTGCACAGCGTCGCCGCCAGCGTCAGATAGCCTCCGGTCAGCGCCTTGCCCAGACACATCACATCGGGCGTGACCCCCGCGTGATCCGCGGCGAACAGCGCGCCCGTGCGGCCGAACCCCGTGGCGATCTCGTCGAACACGAGCAGCACGTCATGCTCGTCGCACGCCTCCCGCAGGACCCGCAGATAGGCGGGGGAGTGGAACCGCATACCGCCCGCGCCCTGCACCACAGGCTCCACGATCACACCGGCGAGATCGTCGGCGTGGCGCCCGATCACCTCGCGCAGATGGTCGGCGTAGGCGTCGTCGTACGACTCGAAGCCCGCGGGCGGCGCGTCCGCGAACACCTGCTGGGGCAGCGCCCCCTGCCATAGCTCGTGCATGCCGCCCTCGGGGTCGCACACCGACATGGGCTGCCAGGTGTCCCCGTGGTAGCCGCCGCGCCAGGTCAGCATCCGCCGCTTGGCCGGGCGGCCGAGCGAGCGCCAGTGCTGCAGGCACATCTTGACCGCGACCTCGACCGACACCGAACCGGAGTCCGCGAGGAAGACATGCTCGAGCCCGTCCGGAGATATGTCGACAAGACGCTTCGCCAGGCGCACGGCGGGCTCATGGGTGAGCCCGCCGAACATCACATGGCTCATCCGGTCCAGCTGACCGCGCACCGCGTCGTTGAGCACGGGGTGGTTGTAACCATGGATCGCCGACCACCAGGAGGACATGCCGTCCACCAACTCGCCGCCTCCGCCCGCGAGTCGGAGCCGCACGCCGCTCGCCGCCTCGACCACCAGGGGCTCCTGGCGGCCGGGCATGGGGCCGTACGGGTGCCACACGTGGCGACGGTCGAGATCGAGCAGTTCGGGAACGGAGAGGTCAGGCATTGGGCGCCAGATCCGTTCCCGCACCCCGGCGGCGTACCGCCACCAGGTCCGTACGCGCCTCGGACGTCTCGTCCGAGGCGGCCTCGGCCGGTGCCGGCTCGCGCTCCGACGAGCCGCACGGCCCGCAGCCGCCCCCGCTCTCGCCGTGCGACCCGCACCCCGCGGCCGCGATGGCGTCCGCGCGGTGTTCCGGCAGCGTCACCGTGTCCGTGCCCTCGACCTCGAAACCGGCGTCCGCGATCATCTCCAGGTCGGTCTTGCCGGCCTGGCCCTCGCTGGTCAGGTAGTCGCCCAGGAAGATCGAGTTGGCGAGGTGCAGCGCCAGGGGCTGCATCGAGCGCAGGTGCACCTCGCGACCGCCCGCGATGCGGACCTCCACGTCGGGGCAGACGAAGCGGACCATGGCGAGGATGCGCAGGCAGCGCTGCGGGGTGAGGTTCCACTCCTTCGCCAGCGGCGTGCCCTCGAAGGGGATCAGGAAGTTGACCGGCACCGAGTCGGGGTCGAGGTCGCGCAGCGCGTAGACCACGTCCACCAGGTCCTCGTCCGTCTCGCCCATACCCGCGATCAGTCCCGAACAGGCGGAGAGTCCCGCGGCCTGCGCCTGCCGCACGGTGTCCACGCGGTCGGCGTACGTGTGGGTCGTGGTGATCTCGCCGTACGTGCCCTCGGACGTGTTGAGGTTGTGGTTGTACGCGTCCGCGCCCGCCGTGCGCAGTCTGTCCGCCTGGCCCGCGGAGAGCAGCCCGAGGCACGCGCACACCTCGACGCCGCCGTTCTGCTCCTTGATCGCCTCGATGGTCTGCGAGACCCGGTCGACGTCGCGGTCGGTGGGACCGCGCCCGCTGGCGACCAGACAGACCCGCTTGGCGCCGCCCGCCACCCCGGCGGCCGCGGCCTGCGAGGCCTCGTCGGGCTTGAGCCAGGTGTACTTGAGGATGCCTGCCGTCGAGCCGAGGCGCTGCGAACAGTACGAGCAGTCCTCGGGGCAGAGCCCTGACTTGAGGTTGACCAGATAGTTGAGTTTCACCCGGCGCCCGAACCATTGCCGCCGTACCTTCCCGGCGGCGGAAACCACGTCGAGAAGCTCGTCGTCGGAGGTGGCCAGCACGGCCAGCGCCTCGTCACGGGTCGGCAGCTCGCGCCGAAGCCCCTTGTCCACCAGCGTGTTCAGCAGATCCATGGCGCTGATCCTTACGTACGAGAGCCTCGCTTTCCAAGGAGACTTCGCACAACAGAAACGCTGAGAGGTGTGGGTATTGCCACATCCTGGCCCGGTGGCCGGACGGCTAGGGTCTGTGCACTGTCTACAAACCGGCCAGTGCCGACGACCCGGAGGGGACCCCATGGCGAGCTCGCCGTTCGACTGGATCGACGAGCAGGCGAGCCTGCGCGCACGGGCCGGACTCGTCCGCACCCTGCGTCCCCGCCCCGCCGACGCCGGGGACCTTCTCGACCTGGCGAGCAACGACTATCTGGGCCTGGCCAGGCACCCCGAGATCACCGAAGGCGCGGCGGCCGCGGCCCGGCGCTGGGGAGGCGGGGCGACCGGCTCCCGCCTGGTGACGGGCTCCACCGAACTGCACGCGGAACTCGAACGCGAGCTCGCCGAGTTCTGCGGCTTCGAGGCCGCCCTGGTCCTCTCCTCCGGGTACGCCGCGAACCTCGCCGCCGTCACCGCCCTCGCCCCGCACGGTTCGCTGATCGTCTCGGACGCGGGCAACCACGCCTCGCTGATCGACGGCTGCCGCCTGGCCCGCGGCACGACGCAGGTGGTGCCGCACGCCGATCCCGAAGCGGTGCGCAAGACACTGGACGCTCACGCGGGTCCCGCGATCGTCGTGTCGGACACGGTCTTCTCGGTCGACGGAGACGCGGCTTCACTGACCGAACTCAGTTCCGCCTGCCAGGAGTTCGGGTCCGCTCTCGTCGTCGACGACGCCCATGGGCTCGGCGTGCTCGGCGACGGCGGCCGGGGCGCCCCGCAGGCGGCCGGGCTCGCGGGCACGTCCCACACGGTGGCCACGGTCACCCTGTCGAAGTCCTTCGGCAGTCAGGGCGGCGCCGTCCTCGGGCCCGCCAAGGTCATCGACCATCTGGTCAACGCGGCGCGGACCTTCATCTTCGACACGGGGCTCGCGCCCGCCGCCGTGGGCGCCGCCCTCGCGGCCCTGCGGCTGCTGCGCCGGGAGCCGGAGCGCGCCGCACGGGCTCGCGCCGTCGCGGCCGAGCTGCGGACCCGCCTCACGGCGGAAGGCCTTTCGGCGGTACGTCCCGACGCCGCCGTCGTCTCCGTGCGCGCACCCTCACCGGAGGCGGCCGTGCGGTGGGCGGCCGACTGCAGGGGCGCGGGGCTCGCCGTCGGCTGCTTCCGTCCGCCGTCGGTGCCCGACGGCATCTCGCGGCTGCGGCTGACCGCCCGAGCGGATCTCACCGACGAACAGATCGCCGATGCCGTACGAGTGATCAGCCGCACCGCACCCCGGTAGTCACCGGAGGCCGTGGACGAAGGCCTCCCATGTCGCGGGCGAGAAGAGCAGGGCGGGCCCCGCCGTGTTCTTCGAGTCGCGCACGGCGAGCAGCCCCTGCTTCGGCCCTGAAGCGAGCGAGGCTGTCTCCACACAGTTGTTCATGCCGTTGCTGCGACTGCTGCGGTACCACCGTGCGCCGTGCAGAGATGTGCTGGAAGGTACGTGTCGAGGCAGTGCCGTCATGGTGCCCCCTTACGCGCCGTCACGTATCCCGGCGATGTGATCCGTTGATTCCTCGGGTGAAAGGGCTTTGCTCTGAAGGGAGTTGAAGGCCTCGGTGTAGGCCTGGAGGTCTTCTTTCCGTTCGAGGTAGAGGCTACTCGTCAAGTGGTCGAGAACAACCACATCCAGATCAGCAATGTTCGGAAATGAGAAAATAACGAAAGGGCCGATGAGGCCCACGTGTTCTCCGGCGGCGAACGGCAGGACCTGAAGCCGTACGTGGGGCAGCCGCGCCGCCTCCAGTAACCGTTTCAACTGACCCGCGAGCACCGTGCCGCCGCCCACCGGCCGGTGCAGCACCGCCTCGTCCAGGATCACGCTCAGTCGTAGCGGCGGGGCCGTGCGCAGCACGTCCTGACGGGCCAGACGCACCTCCACCAGCGTGTCCACCTGCTGGTCCGGCAGGCCGTCGAGCGCCGCCCGCGTCACCGCACGCGCGTAGTCCGGCGTCTGCAACAGGCCCGGTACGACGGTCGTCTCCAGGGTGCGCATCCGACAGGCCTGCGACTCCAGACTGATGAAGTCGCGGTAGGCGGGCGGCAACAGCTCGCGATAGGCGTGCCACCAGTGGCGGCGGCCACCGTCGTCGTCCGAGCCCGCCAATGCCACCAGCAACTGGCGGAGTTGAGGGTCCCGCACCTCGTACGCATCGAGCAGCAGCCCTACGTCAGCCGCCTTGACGCTGCTACGGCCGGTCTCGATCCGGCTGACCTTCGACTGATGCCAGCCGACCCGGTCCGCCGCCTGGCCACTGGTGAGCCCGGCGTGCGTGCGCAGCGCACGCAGTTCGGCGCCGAGTTTCCGGCGGCGCACCGCGGGACCGTACGGCATGTCCGTCTCCTTCCCGACGGAGCGCTTCTTTTCGGCCTCCCCCGGGCCGCTCAGGGGCGACAGTAGAGGAAGTGCCGAACCCGCGCCCAAATATGGTCTCTCGTAGCAGAGTTCACCGCTTTGAGCGACAGATATATGCACATCTTGGTGGATGGCCACCTCTGAGGGGCCCAAGAGTGGCAGGCTGATTCGAAGCACCATTCCGGGACTGTCCTCGGGCCTTCGCTACGAGTCGGAGCCGAGCCCCGGTGGGAAAGGGACAACGTCGCCATGGCAGACCTTCAGGAAGCATCCGTCACCCTGCCGAGCGATCCTGCCTCGGTCTCCGCGGCCCGGAAATACGTCTCGACCGTCCTGGCCGAGTGGGGCCTGCCGAGTGAGACCGAAGAGGCCGACACTGTCCGGCTCATCGTCTCCGAACTCGCCACGAACGCCGTCCAGCACACCCGGGGCGAGTCGCCCACCTTCCGGGTGGACGTCCAGCTGGACCGGGACGAGCAGCTGCGCATCGGTGTCACCGACAGCCACCCCCGCTACCCCAAGCGGCTGCCCGCCGCCGTCCAGCAGGACAACGGCCGTGGTCTGGTCATCATCCGCTGGCTGACAACGGAGTGCGGCGGCAGACTCTCCGTCACGCCCACTGCCGAGGGCGGCAAGACGGTCTGGATCGAACTGCCGTGGACCGCGCCGGTCCGCGGCGAGGCAGCGGCCCCCTCGACCTCGACCTCACCCCACTGACCGGCCGAAGGCCCCCCGGAGCAGGGCCCGGAAGGTGTCCGCCGCCGGATGCGACTGATCGGTGCGGTGGACGACCGAGATCGTGCGGCGCAGACTGCCCGGCTCCAGCGGCCTCGTCCCCACCGGGGTGGCAGCCGTCCGCGCCACCATCTCCGGTACGACGGCGACGCCGAGCCCGGCGCTGACCAGCGCGCACACCAGCGCGTAGCCCGGAGTCTCGACCAGGACCGAGGGGGTCGCACCGGCCCGGACGAGCGCGGACTCCACGCCCTGCCGGGGCGGGTGCGTCGGCGCCATGCTGATGAGCGGCTGCCCGGCGAGTTCGCTCAGGGGCAGCCTTGAGGTGCCGCTCGCGAGCACGTGCCCGGGCGAGGTCACCAGGACCAGCTCCTCGACCAGGACCGGCTCCGCGCTCACGGACGCGGGCAGCGGTGCCGGATCCGTGGGCTCATACGTGTGCGTGAGGGCCAGATCGACCTCGCCCGCCGCCACGGCAGCGACGCCGAGCGGCGGTTCGTAGCCCCGTACCGTCAGCTCGATGTCCGGATGGGCGCGGCGGAACGCGGTCAGCGCGGGCGGCACCAGATGGATTCCGGCGGTGGTGAAGGTGCCCACGCGAAGCCTGCCGCCGGTCAGGCCCGTCAGCCGGGCCAGCTCGTGCCGGGCCTGCTCCATCTCGTCAAGGACCCGGCGAGCCCGCGCGAGCAGCAGCTCGCCCGCTCCGGTCAGCCGTGCCCCGCGGTGATGCCGCACCAGGAGCGCGGTGCCCGCCTCACGTTCGAGCTTGGCCAGCTGCTGGGAGAGGGCGGGCACGGTGTAGCCGAGGCGCTCGGCGGCGCGTGTGATCGACCCGGCCTCGGAGACGGCCACCAGTGCGGCGAGCCGCGTGGGGTCGTACATGGTCTCTCCCGGTGGCGGGGTAAACGACGGGGGTAAACAACTGCTTAAGGCAGACCCAGAATATTCCACATACCTGCTGAAGGCACGAGAACGGCAGGCTTGCCGCCATGGACGCACAACTGGTCGCTTTCACGGGCGTCGCCGCGGGCATGGTCGCGCTGCCGGGCGCCGATTTCGCCGTCGTGGTGCGCAATGCCCTCACCTCCCGCCGCGCCGGAGTCGCCTGCGCGATCGGTGTGGCGGGCGGGCTTGTGGTGCACACGGCGCTCGCGGTGGCCGGGGTCGCGGCGGTCCTCGCGGCCGTCCCCACCCTCTTCAGGGCGTTGCAGGTCGTGGGCGGGGCCTATGTCCTGTACCTGGGGTGTCGCGCGCTGCGGTCGGCGGCGCGGCCGCTGGAGAGCTTCGGCCTCCGGGACGGTGCGCGGCAGGAGGCGGTCGGGGGCAGTCTGCGTCAGGGCTTCTTCACCAACGCCCTCAATCCCAAGGCGCCCATCACCTTCCTCAGCGTGCTGCCGCAGTTCGTGCCCGCGGGCAGCCCCGCGATGCCCAGGACACTGCTGCTCGCGTCGATCATCGTGGCCCTCGCCCTGGTGTGGTTCCCGGTCGTCGCGCTCCTTGTCGACCGGCTCGGGCGGTGGTTGCGCAAGCCGCGTACGGCCCGTGCGATCGAGGGGGGCACGGGCGTCGCGCTGAGCGTCCTCGGCCTGGTGCTCCTCACCGAGGCGCTGACGGCCTGACGTCGTCCGACGTGTCCGCATCTCCCTCGTCGCGCGCGCGGCGCACCAGAAGGGGAAGCAGCCCCCACAGGCCCGCGCACACCACCAGCGTGCCCGCCCCCGCGATGATCCCGCCGGTCCGGCCCACCGCCACGTCGACGACCAGGAGCACGGCGCTGGAGACCGCGAACACCAGGACCGTCAGACCGATGCCGGCGAGGCGGGACGACACGCGCACGATCAGTGGCTTGGCGTGCTGCTGGAAGAGCGACCTGTGCACGGCGGCCGGAGCGGTGAACAGCGCCGCGGCGAGCACGGCGAGCAGCAGCGTGGTCACGTAGGTGGTGCGCTGCATCGTGTCGAGGGAGGGAAAGCGCTCGGTGAAGGCGAGCGTCAGCAGGAAGGCGAAGAGGATCTGCACCCCGGCCTGCGTGACGCGCAGCTCCTGGAGAAGCTCCGCGAAGTTGCGGTCGGCGCGCTCGAAGCGCGTCTCGTTGCGCGGTGGGTCGTCCGAGGTGTGAGAGCTGTTGTTTTCGGCCATGGCGCACGAGTATCCGCGCCCACGCGCCCCACGCCTGGCGGGCGCGCCGACCAGAGGGCCGGGCGGGGGCCGCGCCGGGCCGGGCGGGCGGTGACGGCGGCCGTGAGGCCACCGCCACCGCTACCGCCGCCCGGCCGACCGCCGGTGACGGAAGATCAGCGCACCCTGCCGTACCAGACGCTCTTCGTCCAGATCTTCTCGAGCCGCACCACGGTGTTCGACTTGGGGGCGTGCCAGATGCGGCCCTTACCCGCGTAGATGCCGACGTGGTAGACGTTCCGGCCGGAGTGGAAGAAGACCAGGTCACCGCGGACTCGGTTGGACGCGGAGATGTGGCGGGTCTTGTTGTACTGCTGTCCGGCGGTGCGCGGCAGTTTCTTGCCCGCGCGCTTGAACGAGTACTGGGTCAGGCCCGAGCAGTCGAACCGGTTCGGTCCCGTCGCTCCGTAGCGGTACGGGGAGCCTTTCTTGGCGGCGGCGATCTTGAGCGCCTTCGTCCCGTGAGTGGCCGCCTCTGCCTCCGACGTGAGCCCTGGGGCCACGAGGGTGCCGCCTACGACGGCGAGCGTGAGGGCGGACACGGATCCGGCCCTGGTGAGCAGCGACGGGACATGATTCAGCGCGGTCATGCGCAACCCTTCGTCAACCGCCTGTGAAGGATGACCTGTCGGATTCGGGCTGGCGAAGTTGCCCGGCCGCTGTGTGCGGCTTCACCCCAAGGGCCGTCGTCCGGACTTTCCGGACCGACCCGTCATGCCTGGGTCCTCCACTCCTGCCGATGCACAGATGTCGACCGGTCATCCGGGCGGCGGCAGGATTTGGCGTCCGCTCGGACCGCCCCGCCGTGGTGGCGGGGGCTTGTCGTCGGAAGGGATCTTGACCCGTCAAGGGCACGAATTCCGAGTCGAAACGGTGTTTTGTGAGGCTCCTCACGCCTGAACCGTTCGGGTGGACAAGGTCGGATTCGGGGAGCGGAGAGGGCACCGGATGATCGTTCGACCAGCACCGGAACGAGTAATTCCGGCTCACGCGTACACAACTGACGCAACTGAAGACGTCTCAAAAAAGGACGGATGTCTACGCCGAACGAGGTAGCCCGTTTGGTTCGTTTGAGATCGGCCCCGGACACAACTGAGTTCGAGGGCCCGGGTGACGGGCGCTCAGGACGCCGACGGGGGCGGCACGGTGACCCGTCCTGTCCGCCGCTCCCCGTCGAGAACGCGCAGCGCACGGGCCAACGTCGGCGCGTGCACGGTGCTCTCGCCCCGCTGATGCATGAGCGTCAGCGCGTCCCGCAGGGCGGTCGCGCCGGCCACCAGGGCCTGGGCGGCACGCAGTCCGCCGTAGGTGTCCGAGGCGCGGCCGGGGTTGATCCGGCCCAGCAGGTCGACCACTTCGAGGTACCGGTCGATCAACTCGCCCTCGGCGCGGGTCAGAGCGGGCAGCGGGGGCAGTTCGGGCGGCAGCATCGGCGGTTCACCCCGCGTCCGGGGTGTGCGGGTTCGGAGTGCGCGAAGACGACTTGCGGCTGGCGATGACTCGGTCCACCAGGCCGTACTCAACTGCCTCGGCCGCGTCGAGGATCTTGTCCCGCTCGATGTCGGCCGCGACACGTTCGGCGCTCTGGCCCGTGTGTTGGACGAGCAGCTTCTCCAGCCGCGCGCGGGTGCGCAGGAGTTCGTCGGCCTGGATCGCCAGGTCGGAGGTCTGGCCCTGGATCGGCTCGGCGAGCGAGGGCTGGTGGATCAGCACGCGGGCGCCGGGCAGCGCGGACCGCTTGCCGGGGGTGCCGGCGGCCAGCAGGACGGCGGCCGACGACGCGGCCTGTCCCAGGCAGGTCGTCGCCACGTCGCAGGTGACGAACTGGATCGTGTCGTAGATCGCGGTCATCGCGCTGAACGAGCCGCCCGGGGAGTTGATGTAGAGCGAGATGTCGCGATCGGGCGCCAGGTATTCGAGGTGCATGAACTGCGCCATCACGTCGTTGGCCGACGTGTCGTCGATCGGCGTCCCCAGAAAGACGATGCGCTCCTCGAGCAGCTTCGAGTACGGGTCCAGCGTCCGCTGCCCCGTGCTGGAGCGTTCGGTGAACTCGGGCAGGACATAACGGGCGATCGGTCGGTTCATGGCGCGTCTCTCCTCTGCCGGGGTCGGCTGCTCCCCAAGACTTCCTGTAAAAAATGTACAGGACGTACGTAGCGTTGTGGCGAGGGTTCTGGTGCGGAACGGATGACCGGCGCGGCGGCGTGGGCATACTCCGCCTCGTCGCGATCTCCGCCGCCCCGAGCCGAAGGTGTCGCATGAGCCCCGAAACGCACCGATCCGCCGAAGCCGCGGACGCTCACCCATTCCCCCCGCCCCCCGAGCTCGTCCACCTCACCGCCCGCGAACTCGCCGTCAGGATCCGCACCCGCGAGGTGTCCGCGCGCGAGGTCGTCCGGGCGCACCTGGACCGGATCGAGCAGGTCAACGGACCCGTGAACGCGGTGGTGACGCTCGTGGCGGAACGCGCGCTCGACGAGGCGCACGCCGCCGACGAGACCGCCGCGCGCGGTGGGCCGCTCGGCCCGCTGCACGGGCTGCCCGTCGCCCACAAGGACACCCATGACACCCGCGGCATCCGGACCACCTACGGGACGCCGCTCCTGGCCGACAACGTCCCGGCCCGGGACGAGTTGATCGTCGAGCGGATCCGCGCCGCCGGGGCGATCACCCTCGGCAAGACCAACGTGCCCGAGTTCGCGGCCGGTTCGCACACTGTCAACCCGGTCTTCGGGGCGACCCGTAACCCGTACGACCTCCGGCGATCGGCGGGTGGCAGCAGCGGGGGAGCGGCGGCGGCGCTCGCGTGCGGCATGCATCCCCTGGCCGACGGCAGCGACATGGGCGGTTCGCTGCGCAACCCCGCGTCGTTCTGCAACGTGGTGGGCCTGCGCCCCTCGCCTGGCCGGGTGCCGAGCTGGCCGGAGACCGCACCCTGGTCGACGATGGCCGTGCAGGGGCCGATGGCGCGCACGGTCGCCGACGCGGCCCTCCTTCTTTCCGTCGTCGCCGGCCCCGACCCGCGCTCGCCGATCGCCCTTGAGACGCCGGGGAGCGCGTTCGGCGGTCCGCTGGAACGGGATCCGAAGGGGCTGCGGATCGCCTGGTCTCCCGACCTGGGAGGAGCGGTGCCGGTCGACCGCGAGGTCAGGGACGTACTCGCGTCCGCCGTCACGGTCTTCGCCGACCTGGGTTGCGTGGTCGAGGAGGCGTGCCCCGAACTGACCGGCGCCGACGAGGTGTTCCGGACCTTCCGCGCCTGGCAGTTCCACCTGGCGCTCGGCGCGCTCGTGGAGAGCGCGGGAGACCGGATGAAACCCAGCCTGGTCCACAACGTACGACAGGGGCGCGCGCTCACCGGTGTCGACCTGGAGCGGGCCACCGTGCTGCAAGGGCGGCTGTTCCACCGGGTGCGGGAGTTCTTCGACCGGTACGACGCGCTGATCCTGCCGACCAGCCAAGTGCCACCCTTCCCTCTGGAGTTGGAGTATCCGGACAACGTCGAGGGGGTGCCGATGAAGGACTACCTGGAGTGGATGCGCTCGGCGTACCTGGTGTCCGCCACCGGCAGCCCGGCCCTGTCCGTGCCCGCGGGTTTCACTCCGGGCGGACTGCCGGTCGGCCTGCAGATCGTTGGGCCGCACCGCTGCGACTTACGAGTTCTGCGGATCGGGCACGCCTTCGAACAAGCCACCCGGCACGGCGAGCGCAGGCCGGGGCAGGGCGTTACGCGCCCGGACGGACGGGTACTCGGGCGCCATGAATCGTTTGGAGCATCTGGACAAGAGCCTCGTCGATGAACTGACGCGTGCGGCCCGCGAGGCCGTACGGGACGAACTGAGGGAGCAGACGCGTGGGCAGCGCCGCAAGGCCGCGCTGTACGCGGGTGCGGGAGCCGTCGGCCTCTACGCCGGCGCCGCACTGGCACTCGCCTTCGGCCTCGCGCTTGCTCTGGCGCTGCCCGACTGGGCGGCGGCGCTGATCACCGCGGTGGTGCTCGGTGGCGTGGCCTATCTGCTGCGAAGTGCGGCGCGCCCTGCCGCGGACCGCTCTTCCGCGGACCGCCATTCCCCGGACCGGGCTTCCACCGACCGGAGTTCCCCCGAACACCCGTCCGCGGACCTGCCCTCCGTGGACGGACCGGCCATGACCCCGCCGCCCGTGACGCCGCCGACGCCCGAGCGGCCGGTGGCGCCGCCGACCGTGGACGCGATACACCCGGGCGGCGCGGAGCCCGACCCGCCGCACCGCTGGGGACAGTGATTTTCGACACCCCGGACACGGATGTTTGGCCAACGACTTACGGGCCACTCGGGAAATCGAGGTGACGGTATTGAACACATCATCGGATCCAGAGAAGAAGAAGGCGAGTTCACAAAACTCGCGGAATTCAACCGGAAATGGGGAAAGCGGCAGCGCGAAGCGCAGCCCGGGCCTCACGGAGGTCCTGCGCATCGCCTGCAGCCAGCTCGCCGAGCTGACCGGGATGACCGCCGAATCCGTGTCGTCCTTCGAACAGACCGAGGACGGCTGGACGTTGGAGGTGGAGGTCCTGGAACTCACCCGGGTGCCGGACACGATGAGCCTCCTGGCGAGCTATCGGGTGGAGTGCGACCCGCAGGGCGAACTCCGGGGTTACCGGCGCGTCCGCCGCTACGAACGCGGTCGCGCCGACGGCAGCAAGGCCGGCGGCCGCTAAGCGGCTGTCGCGATTTCCAGCGAAATGTCCACAACATCCCAGACTAAGGAGGGTCGATCGGCATGACCGTTGTCCCTGCACAACAATCCGGCGGATCGGGCGGCACCAGTGGTCTGTACGACGTCCTGGAGCTGGTCCTCGACCGTGGCCTCGTGATCGACGCCTTCGTGCGTGTCTCGCTCGTGGGCATCGAGATCCTGAAGATCGACGTGCGTGTGGTGGTCGCCAGCGTCGACACCTATCTGCGCTTCGCAGAGGCGTGCAACCGCCTCGACCTGGAGGCGGGCCCGCACAAGAACCCCGGACTCCCCGACCTCATGGGCGAGATCACCGAATCCGGTGCGCGCGGCAAGTCCAAGGGCGCCCTGTCCGGTGCGGCCGAGACCATTTCCGACGCGTTCAAGCAGTCCCGTGAAGAGAGCCAGTCGGAGTCCCGCCCGCGCGCCCGCAAGAGCACGTCGGCGCGCCGGAAGGAGGAGCAGGAATGAGCACGTACGTCTACGGCATCACCGCGGCTTCGCACCCTTCGCTCCCCGAGGGCATGGAAGGCGTGGGGAAGCCGGCCCGCCCCGTGCGCATCATCAAGGAAGGTGACCTGGCGGCGATCGTCAGTGACGCCCCCGACGGGCTGCGCGCCAAGCGCAACGACCTGCTGGCCCATCAGAACGTGCTGAGCGAGGCGGGCGCGGCGGGTCCGGTCCTTCCCATGCGGTTCGGAAACGTCGCCCCCGACGACGCGGCCGTCACGAGCGTCCTCGCGGAGCGCGCCGAGCACTACCAGGAGCGGCTCTCGACGCTGGCCGGCAAGGTCGAGTACAACGTCAAGGCCAGCCACGACGAACAGGCCGCACTGCACCGTGTGATGGCGGACAACCCCGAGGTACAGGCGCTCGCCGAGGCCAACCGCCAGGCAGGCGGGGGCAGTTACGAGCAGAAGCTGCAGCTCGGCGAGATGGTGGTGGCCGCGCTCCAGGCCCGCGAGGCCGAGGACGCGGTGGAACTGCACCGCGCCCTGGAGCCGGCGGCGCACTCCGTCAGCGTGGGACCCGAGTCCACGGGGTGGCTGGCCAATCTCTCGTTCCTCGTGGAGCGCAAGTCGGCCGAGGTGTTCCTCGCCGCCGTCGAGGAAGCCCGCAAGGCCCACCCGCACATCGAACTGCGCGTCAACGGCCCGCTGCCGCCCTACAGCTTCGTCGAGCCCGGCCCCGCCGAGCCGGCCGGGGCCTCGCCGGAGTCCGCGAGCTCGCAGGCCGGCCGGGAGTAGCACATGGGACTCATCGGCGAAGTACTGATGCTGCCGCTCGCCCCGGTGCGCGGCGGCCTCTGGGCGGTGAGCCAGGTACTCGCCGAAGCCGAGCGCCTGTATTACGACCCGGCCACCGTCCGGTCCGAACTCGCCCTTCTCGAGCAGCAGCTCGAGTCGGGCGAGATCGGTGAGGAGGAATTCGACCGCAGGGAGGACGAGTTGCTCGACCGTCTGGAAATTGGCCTGCGCACCGGCGCGGGAACCGACAACGGGACGACACAATGAATCGAGTCGGACTTGGCCTCGCCGTAGGGGCCGGATACGTCCTCGGACGTACGAAGAAGATGAAGCTGGCGTTCGCGGTCGGCACCATGGTGGCCGGCAAGCGGATGAATCTGAGCCCGCGTGCCCTGGGCGACCTGCTGTCTCAACAGCTGCAGAACAACCCGCAGTTCAAGGAGATCGGCGATCAGCTGCGCGAGGACATGCGCGGGGTCGGCAAGGCCGCGTCCGGAGCGCTGGTCGAGCGGCAGATCTCGGGTCTCGCCGACCGGCTGCACGGCCGGACCGCGGATGTGCGGGACCAGCTCGCGGGCGTGAAACCTGACATACCGGGCCGCGGTGGCGAGGAAGACGCGGAAGAGCCGGACGACGCGTACGACGAGTACGACGACGAGGACGAAAACGACCGGGACGACCGCGATGAGCGGGACCGCGAGGGGACCGCGGAGGGGGAGTCCGAGGACGAACCCGACGAAAGGCCCCGGTCGCGGAAGAAGGCCCCCGCGCAGAAGGCCGCCCCCAAGAAGGCGGCCGCCAAGAAGACTCCCGCCGGAAAGTCGGCGGCGAAGAAGAGCCCTGCGAAGAAGACGGCGAAGAAGGCCCCCGCCAGGGCCGCGGCGAAGACGTCCGGACGCCGTGCCACCGGGGCCCGGCTGCCGAAGAAGGATGGGGGCCGCGATGACTGACACCGTGAAGTCCGCGACGGGCAAGGCGAAGGACAATCCGCTCACCGGCATCGCGCAGAGCGAGGCCGCTGACCGGCTGAAGGCAGAGGTCCAGGAGTATCTCGGCGCCCAGGCCCAGCGCCTGCTCGTCGGAGTGGGCCACAAGCTCGGCCAGACGACGGGCAAGCTCAACGACATCGCCGAGGGCAACAGTCCGGGCTTCGCCAAGCTCGCCCGCGACGGTGGCCGCAAGCTGGCCGAGGGCAAGGGGCCGCTGCGGTCCGCCGTGGAGATCGGCGCCGGCCGGGCCAAGGACAGTGTCGTCGGCGCCTTCAAGAACATGAGCGGCGGCAAGGGCCGTCGCAAGAGCGGGGCCGGCAAGAAGCCGACGGTCATCATGGAGTTCGTCGACGTCGGCGTGCCGCTGCGCACGGCCTACGACCAGTGGACGCAGTATCAGGATTTCGGGACCTTCGCCAAGGGCGTCAAGAACGCGAACCGCGCCGACGACACCACCTCCGACTGGCAGGCCAAGGTCTTCTGGTCCAGCCGGAGCTGGAAGTCCCACACCACGGAACAGGTGGCGGACGACCGGATCGCGTGGTCCTCGGAGGGCGCGAAGGGCACGACGAAGGGCGTCGTCTCCTTCCACTCGCTGGCCGAGAACCTCACGCGCGTCCTGCTGGTCCTGGAGTACTACCCGAAGGGTCTCTTCGAGAAGACCGGCAACATCTGGCGCGCCCAGGGCCGCCGGGCCCGGCTCGACCTGAAGAACTTCGCGCGGTTCATCACCATCAAGGGCGAGGCGGAAGACGGCTGGCGCGGCGAGATCCGCGACGGCGAGGTCGTCCACAGCCACGATGACGCGGTCGCGGAGGAGCAGGCCGAGGACGAGCGGGAGGACGTCGCCGAGGACGAGTACGAGGGCGAAGAGGAACGACCCGAGGAGTCCTACGAGGACGAGGAAGCGCGCGACGAGGACCAGCGCGAGGAAGAGGAGCTGCCCGAGGAGTCCTACGAGGACGAGGAGGACGAGGGCGAAGCGAAGTATGACGAGGGCGAGGAAGAGGACGAGTACGAGGACGACGAGGCGAAGTACGACGAAGACGCCGCGGCGAGCGGGAGTCGTCGATGACTATGGCTGGTCGGATGCCGGAGCCGTACGGGCAGGGCGGCGGGGCGAACCTCGCCGACATCCTGGAGCGCGTGCTCGACAAGGGAATCGTGATCGCCGGGGACATCCGGATCAACCTGCTCGACATCGAGCTGCTGACGATCAAGCTGCGGCTCATCGTCGCCTCCGTCGACAAGGCGAAGGAGATGGGGATCGACTGGTGGGAGGACGACCCCGCGCTTTCCACTCGCGCACGCCGTGACGAACTCACCCGTGAGAACGCCGAGTTGCGCGCCCATGTCGCCGAACTGGAACGCGGCAGGCCGGAGCAGGAGAGCAGGACCGGACAAGAGGGCAGGACGGAGCAAGGCAAGGTGGAGCAGGGCGAGACGAGGCGCGGCGAGGCGGAGGAGAGCGCATGAGTGGGCTGCGGTACGTCTACGCGATCTGCCGGCCCTTCGACGCGGCGCTTCAGGCGCAGGTGACCGGAGTGGACGGCGCGCCACCCGGCCAGGTGTCGCACCACGGCCTGATCGCCGTGGTCGGCACCGTGCCGGAGCAGGACTTCGCCGAGGAGCCGCTGCGGCGCCATCTGGAGGACCTGGACTGGCTGAGCGCGACCGCGCGCGCTCACCAGTCCGTGATCGACGCGCTCACGGCGGTCACCACGCCGTTGCCGCTGCGCCTGGCCACGGTGTTCCGGGACGACGCGGGGGTGCGCGCGATGATGGAGGCACGGGAGGACTCCCTCAGGCGCACGCTCGAACGGCTCGACGGCCGCGTGGAATGGGGCGTCAAGATCTACGCCGACGCGGAGGCCGCCCGCCCGGCGGCCGAGCCCGAGAAGGCCGTGTCGGGCCGGGACTATCTGCGCCAGCGCCGGCAGCGCAACAGGGCTCACGAAGAGATGTGGGAGAGCGCCGAGAAGTTCGCGCGACGGCTGCACGACACGCTCTGCGAGCAGGCGGAGGATGCCCGGCTGCACGCACCGCAGAACTCCGCGCTCTCCAAGGAATCGGGCCGCAACGTACTCAACGCGGCCTACCTGGTGCCGCGGGCGGACTCGGAGGCCTTCGTCGAACTGGTGGAACGCGTGAAGGGCGAGGAGTCCGGCATGCGCGTGGAACTCACCGGGCCGTGGGCCGCGTACTCCTTCGCGGGCATGGAGGCCGAAGGGGACGACATGGCGGGGGAGGCGGGACTGTGACTGTCGTAGAACGCCGCGAGGTCGCCCTGGTCGACCTGCTCGACCGGCTGCTCGCGGGCGGGGTCGTCATCACCGGGGACCTCACCCTGCGCATCGCGGACGTCGATCTCGTCCGCATCGACCTGAACGCACTCATCAGCTCGGTGAACGAGCAAGTGCCCTCCCCCTTCGAGGAGTTGCTGTGAGCGAGCGGGAGCCGGGACGGGAGCGGACAGCGGGGAAGAACCGGCTGGAACTCGAGCCGGACACGGTGGAACGCGACCTGATCAAACTCGTCCTGACCGTCGTGGAGCTGCTGCGGCAGCTCATGGAGCGGCAGGCCGTGCGCCGGTTCGACACCGGAGAGCTGGACGAGGACCAGGAGGAACGCATCGGCCTCACGCTGATGCTCCTCGACGACCGTATGGCCGAACTGCGCGAGCGCTACGGGCTGCGGCCCGAGGACCTGAATCTGGACCTCGGGCCGCTGGGGCCGCTCCTTCCGAGGGAGTAGCTCAGGGAGCTCAGGAAGCGATCGGCTTCGCGAACTCCGTCAGGAACGCGTCGCAGAATGCCTTCAGGTCGTCCGGCTTGCGGCTGGTGATCAGCGTGTTGGACCCGCCGTCGCAGACCTTCACCTGTTCGTCGACCCAGGTGCCGCCCGCATTGCGGATGTCCGTACGGAGACTCGGGAACGAGGTGAGTTCCCGGCCCGAAACGACGTCGGCCTCGATGAGGATCCACGGCGCGTGGCAGATGGCGGCCACCGGACGACCGCTGTCGAAGAAGCCGCGTACGAAGGAGACGGCCCCCTCGTCGAGGCGCAGGGCGTCCGGGTTGGCCACGCCACCCGGCAGCACGAGCCCGTCGAAGGAATCCGCGGACACTTCGCCGGCGACCTTGTCCACGGGGAACGTGTCGGCCTTGTCGAGATGGTTGAAGGCCTGGACCCGGCCCGGCTCGGTCGACACGAGGACGGGCTCGCCGCCCGCGTCGGTGACCGCCTTCCAGGGGTCGGTGAGTTCGATCTGCTCGACGCCCTCGGGCGCCATCAGGAATGCGATACGCATGGATGCTCACTCTCCTTGTAGGGGCTCGGACGGAGACGTCCGGGCTTTCTTCCTCGCGGGGGATCGGTGTGTCGGTCTCTGGTGGCCGTCCGTTCCTGCGGTGGTCCGCCAGGGCTTCGAGCACGGGGACTCCGGCACGAACGACAGTCACGGATCACGGGTTCCCTGGTCCCGCGCAGGTCAATCAGAGTGACTGAGCCCGGGTCTCCTGGGTACTCAGAGTTACATGCGGATGTGTGTGATGGACGTGGGTGCGAATGCGGTCCGGCTGGTTGTCGTGGACGCGGAGGACGGTGTGCCCTTGCCGGTCCACACCGCCAAGTGGAAGGTGAGACTCTCCGAGGAGACGGGGCCGAGCGGGGTGATCCCCGAAGAATCGGTGGGCCGGCTCGTCGAGGCGGTGGCCGAGGCGGCCAGGACCGCCCGGAGATGGGGCGCGGCGGAGCCGCTGGCCTTCGCGACGACAGTGGTACGCAGTGCGCCCAACCGGGTGGAGGTGCTGCGGGCGATAGGCGAGGAGACCGGCGTACCGCTGTGCACGCTGCCCGGGGAGGTGGAGGCCGAACTCACCTTCCTCGGCGCCCGGCGGTGGATGGGCTGGCGGGCCGGGCCCCTCGCCATGTTCGACATCGGCGGTGGTTCGCTGGAGGTGGCCTTCGGGCGCGGACGGCTCCCGGATTACGTCGCCTCGCTGCCCCTCGGCGCCCGCCGGCTGACCCGGGAGTTCTTCGACGGCGAGGACCCGCCGACCGAGCAGAGCGTGAAGGCGCTGCGGCGCAAGGTGCGGCACCAGCTGCGGGATGTCGCCGCTCGGATCCGCTGGGAGGGCCCGCGCACCGCTGTGGGCACATCCCGGACGTTCCAGCAGCTCGCGCGCCTCGGAGGCGCCGCTCCCGGCCGCCACGGTCCCTTCATGGCACGGCAATTGAGCCGGGCGGACCTGCGCCGCTGCCGCGACCGGCTCGCCGAGCTGCCGGTGGCCGAGCGCGCCGCTCTGCCAGGGGTCTCGGCGCCGCGGGCCGCGCAGAGCCTGGCCGGGGCGATCGTGGGGCATACGGCGATGAAGCTGACCGGTGTCAAGACGGTCACCCTCTGCCCGTGGGCCATCCGCGAAGGCGTACTTCTGCGCCATATGGAGGACGGCGGCGCGTGGTGGGCGGAGGTCAGCCAGGGCGAGGCCACCGCGCCCGCGGCCCGGCCGGTGCCCTTGCGGGCCGCGGCGCTTTAGCACTGCACGTGTGCGGAGGGGCACTGATTCGGTGCCCCTCCGGGGCGGAGTTCCTCTCGGACCTGTCGGCCTGTCGGCCTGTCGGACCTGCCCGGGCCGGGGCCCGGGCAGGCATGCCTCATACCTTGTCGAGGCCGACCGCCGCCGGTGTCTCCTGGACTCGGGCGATCGTCGCGGCCAGTTGCCGTCGGAACGGCTTCGGGATCTGTCCTCCCGTGACGGCGCCGACCAGTTCGTCGGCGACGACATGCAGCTTGGTGTTCGTGTTCTGGGAGACCGACACCAGCACGCTCCACGCGTCCTCGGGGGCCAGGCCGAAGGAGGCCATCAGGACTCCGCGGGCCATGTCGATGGCGGGCCTCGTCTCCATGGCCCGCCGCAACTGGACGAGTTCGGCGCGCGGGTCCTGCTCCACGTCCGCGTCCGAGGCGGCCATCAGGTCATCCGGCATGGACACCAAGTCGTCCGACACGCATACCAGGTCATCCGCGATGGCCATCTCCTCCGCGAGCTGCGTGGAAAGTGCAGGTTCTGTCATGGCGGCCACTCCGTAGGCGTCCGGGCGTCATCACCTCACCCAGCGTCGGCCCGAGAGGGCATACCCGTCAAGGGATACCGGAAATGTGGTTCGCCCTTTTGAATGCGTGAATCAAACCACCTATCTTGTAGGGATGGGTGCCGTACCTGAATCACACAGCGGTTGGACCTTCCTCACCAACCACGCCCGCGTGCTGGCCGCGATCGCCGCCGATCCCGCCACCCGCATCCGGGACATCGCCGCTCGCTGCCGGCTCACCGAGCGTGCCGTGCAGAAGATCGTCTCCGATCTGGAGGAGGGCGGATATCTCTCGCACACACGACGAGGCCGCTCCAACACGTATCGCATCGAAGAGGGGACGATCCTGCGTCATCCCGCCGAATCGGGGCTCGCCGTTGCGGAGCTCCTCACGCTCCTCGCCCAGCACGATGCGGACCACGGGGACGGCTCGCGGCAGTTGGAGTCGGCACCACCGCACGCGCGCAGCCTGAAGTCCGACTCGTGATGTGTGGGCTGACCTGCGGCGCATCCGCTTCTCGCGGACCGGGATGGCGGACCGGGCGCCGGTTAAGCTGGGGAGCATGGCCTACGAGATTCCGGTGACGCAAGCCCGTGCAGAGCTCGCCGACCTGATCAACCGCGTCGTGTACGGCGGTGAGCGGGTGGTCGTCACGCGTCATGGCAAGCCCCTCGTGGCCCTTGTCTCCGCCGCCGACCTGGAGCGGCTCGAGGCGTTGGCGGCGGACGAGGAGCAGGTCGTCAGCTCCGTCTCGTCGTTGACCCCCACGTCGTCTCCGTCATCCGGCGCGGGTGAGCGGCGGCGCTTCGGCATCGCGGCCGAGCACCGGGGCCCCAGCGCGACGTAGCAGTCGGACGATCGATCCCAGACATGGCCGTACGCCCCCGTCCGCTACAGCGGGGGCGTACGGCTGTCTCGGAGCGCCGCCAGGTCAGGAGACCGGCACCGCTTCCGTCGCCGTCGGCGCCTCGTCGCGCGCCGCGGCAGCGGGACGGCGGCGGAGCGCGCCGAGCAGGACGGCCGTCAGGCCGAGCAGAACCCAGACGGCGAGGGTGACGAGCGGGCCCGCGACGCGCGCGCCGTCAAAGAAGGACACCGAGCGCAACAAGGTGCCCCCGGCGCCCGGCGGCAGCAACTGACCGATGAATCCGACAGGTTCGGGCAGCAGCTGCGGCGCGGACGTCACACCGGAGAACGGGTTGCCGAGCAGGACCATGGTCAGCGCGCCGGCCCCGATGCCCGCCGGACCGAAGAGCGCGGCGCACCCGGCGACGGCGCCGCCCACCGCGAGCGCCGAGAGCCCCAACACCCCGGCCTCCGCCCACCAGTTGCCCGTCAGGACGCCCAGCCAGCTGTGCGTCACGGCCGTGGCGACCACGCCGACCGCCCCGGCGGCCAGTACGAGGGAGGTCACCGCGCGGATGCCGCGCAGGCCGAGCATCGTCACCATCGCGCCGGCCGCGACTCCCGCGATGGCCAGCGGCAGGACGCTCGCCCCGAGGGCGGAGCCCCGCGGGTCGGCCGCGGGCGCCGCCACCACATCGATGGTCCGCACCTCGGCCCCCTGGGGAGCCTGGTCCGCCACCGCCTGCTCCAGGAGCTGAGCCACCACAGGCCCGGCAGCCGTCGCGGTCAGCAGCCGCACGCCCTGCGGCGTGACGACGACCGCTCCGTACACCGCTCGGTCCTTGACGGCCTCACGGGCCGCGGCCTCGTCGGCGTACTGATGAACGTCGAAAGCGCCTCCTTGGTCCGCGAGTTGGGACTTGAGCGGAGCTGTCGCCGCGGCGGTCCCCGCGACGCCGAGGGGCAGGTCGCGCGGGGCGGTCCTGGTGGCGGGCCAGGCGAAGGCCCACAGGGCGAGGGCCGCGACGGCGGAGACCAAGATGGCCACCGCCACCATGCGGCGGCCCTGTGGGGGCGAGGTGGCGACGGGCGTGGGCATGGGACTGAGCTCCTTCGAGGGTCGTGTGCCGTGTGTTGTGGTGCCGCGTGCTCTGCCGCGTGCTCTTCGGGATTTAAAGAGAAGGATCGTTCGTTTTACGAGATGCCCTCACTGTGCTGCCGGGTGGGGAGCTTGTCAAGAAGGAATGTTCGTTTTAGTTTGGCGGCATGGCCCGCGTATCCCAGGAGCACCTCGACGCCCGCCGCCGTCAGATCCTCGACGGCGCCGCCCTCTGCTTCGCCCGCAATGGCTTCCACGCCACCTCGATGCAGGACGTGCTCAAGGAGGTCGGCCTCTCGGCCGGAGCGGTCTACCGCTACTTCGGGGGCAAGGAGGAGTTGATCGGGGCGATCGTCGGCGAGGTCCTCGAGTACCTCCGGGCGACCTTCGAGGCGGCGGCCGAGGAGGCTCCGCCACCGCCGCCGGACGTGCTGGTGGGCCGGGCGTTGGGCCAGGTCCTCAGCCGGAAGTCCGGCGCCCCGGAGGGGGAGGTCTCGTACTTCCCGCGGCTGATCGTGCAGGTGTGGGCGGAGACCCTGCGCAACGAAGAGCTCGCGGCCCTGATGAACGAGGGGTACGCCAAGGTGCGGGTCGCCTGGGTGAAGATCGTCGAGGGATATCAGGAGGCGGGCATGATGCGGGACGACATCCCGGCCGACCATGTCGCTCGCGTGATGGTCGCCGCGGCGCAGGGATTCGCGGCCCAGCTCGCGCTGTTCGACGAGGTCCCGGTCGAGGCGCTGGAGGACGGTCTGCGCGGACTGATGAGTATGGGGCGGCCCAGCTGATGGTCATGGAGCGGTCAAGTGCTGGTTAACCTCGTTGAAACTCCTCCCAACTAGCCTGCGATGCCACGCCACCAGGGGATTTCGTAGCCGGGGTGCGCAAGATCGAGCGCGCTGCATGTGTGTTACATCTATATCCGTCGCGGTGGCCGCGGCAGCCGGACCCCGCACGGTCCGGAGCGAGGACTGTGAGGTGGGACGCGTGCAATTGACCCCGCACGAGCAGGAGAGACTGCTCATCCATGTGGCCGCGGACGTGGCCGAGAAGCGAAGGGCGCGGGGGCTGCTGCTCAACCACCCCGAGGCGATCGCGCTCATCACGTCCCACATCCTCGAAGGTGCCCGTGACGGTCGCACCGTCTCCGAACTCATGTCGTCGGGGCGCAAGGTGCTCACCCGTGACGACGTCATGAGCGGCATCCCCGAGATGATCCACGACGTCCAGGTCGAGGCCACCTTCCCGGACGGCACCAAGCTCGTCACCGTCCACGACCCGATCGTCTGACGGGGGGCCGGCCACATGAATCCCGCGCAGAGCCCCACACGCCCCACGCAGCCCCTCGTCCCCGGCGAGATCCTCTTCGCCGACGACCCCGTCGTCTACAACGAAGGCCGCGAGGTCACCGCCCTCACCGTCCTCAACGCCGCCGACCGCCCTGTCCAGGTCGGCTCCCACTACCACTTCGCCGAGGCCAACCCCGGCCTCGACTTCGACCGCGGGGCCGCGCGCGGCAAGCGGCTCAACATCGCCGCCGGGACCGCCGTGCGCTTCGAACCCGGAATACCCGTCGACGTCGAACTCGTCCCCCTGGCCGGTCTGCGCATCGTGCCCGGACTGCGCGGCGAGACCGGAGGCCCCCTCGATGCCTGAGCTCTCCCGCGCCGCGTACGCCGACCTGTTCGGCCCCACCGTGGGCGACCGGATCCGGCTCGCCGACACCGACCTCCTCGTCGAGATCGAGGAGGACCGCTCAGGCGGCCCCGGACGCTCGGGCGACGAGGCCGTGTTCGGCGGCGGCAAGGTCATCCGCGAGTCGATGGGACAGTCGCGCACGACGCGCGCCGAAGGCGCCCCCGACACCGTCGTCACCGGCGCCGTGATCATCGACCACTGGGGCGTCGTCAAGGCCGACATCGGCATACGCGACGGCCGCATCACCGGCATCGGCAAGTCCGGCAACCCGGACACCATGGACGGCGTGCACCCCGATCTCGTGATCGGCCCGGAGACCGAAGTCCTCTCCGGCAACGGCAAGATCCTCACCGCCGGCGGCATCGACACCCACATCCACTTCATCTCGCCGACCATCGTCGACGAGGCGCTCGCCTCCGGGGTCACCACGCTCTTCGGCGGCGGCACCGGACCCGCCGAAGGCAGCAAGGCGACCACGATCACGCCCGGCTCCTGGCATCTGGCCCGGATGTTCGCGGCGATGGAGTCCAGCCCCGTCAACATCGGCTTCCTCGGCAAGGGCAACACGGTCTCCGCCGAGTCCATGCACGCCCAACTGCGGGCCGGAGCCGTCAGCTTCAAGATTCACGAGGACTGGGGCGCGACGCCCGCCACCATCGACGCGTGCCTGAACGTCTGCGAGGACACCGGCGCCCAGCTCGCCGTGCACACCGACACCCTGAACGAAGCGGGCTTCATCGACGCCACGTTCGCCGCCGTCGCGGGCCGCACCCTGCACGCCTTCCACGTCGAGGGCGCCGGCGGCGGGCACGCCCCGGACATGATCACGGCGGTGTCGCTGCCGAACATGCTGCCCAGCTCCACCAACCCGACCCGGCCGCACACCGTCAACACCGTCGAGGAGCACCTCGACATGCTGATGGTCTGCCACCACCTCAACGCGGCGGTCCCCGAGGACCTCGCCTTCGCCGAGTCGCGGATCCGGCCCACCACCATCGGAGCCGAGGACATCCTGCACGACCTCGGCGCCATCTCGATCATGTCGTCGGACTCGCAGGCCATGGGGCGCATCGGCGAGGTCGTCATGCGGACCTGGCAGACCGCGCACGTGATGAAGCGGCGGCGCGGCTTCCTGCCGGGGGACACCCGCGCCGACAACCGGCGCGCGCGTCGCTATGTCGCCAAGTACACGATCAACCCGGCGGTCGCACAGGGCGTCGACCACGAGATCGGCTCGGTGGAGAGCGGCAAGCTCGCCGACCTGGTGCTGTGGGACCCGCGGTTCTTCGGCGTCAAGCCCCAGCTGGTCATCAAGGGCGGGCAGATCGCGTACGCGCAGATGGGCGACGCCAATGCCTCCATCCCCACTCCGCAGCCGGTCCTGCCACGCCCCATGTTCGGTGCGCGCGGCAAGGCGCCGGGGCTCAACTCCCTCAACTTCGTGACGCAGTCGGCACTGGACGACGGGCTGCCGGAGCGGCTCGCCCTGGCCAAGGAGTTCACCGCGATCCGCTCCACGCGCGGACGCACGAAGGCGGACATGCACGAGAACGACGCCCTGCCGAGGGTGGAGGTCGCTCCCGACAGCTTCGCCGTCACCATCGACGGCGAACTCGTCGAGCCGTCTCCCGCCGCCGAACTGCCGCTCGCGCAGCGGTACTTCCTCTTCTGATGCGCGTTGAGGCGAGGGTCCTGACGAGAGTGGTACGCCATGTCTAGAGCCGCGCTTCTCGTCCTGGCCGACGGCCGGTTCCCCGCCGGTGGGCATGCCCACTCCGGCGGGGCCGAGGAGGCAGTCAAGGCGGGACGCGTCACCGGTGCCGTGAGCCTGGAGGAGTTCTGCCGGGGGCGGCTGCACACGACGGGACTGGTCTCCGCCGCTCTGGCGGCGGCCGCCGCGCTCGGTGTCGATCCGCTGGAGTTGGACGAAGCCGCCGACGCGCGGACACCGTCGGCCGCGCTGCGAGGTGCCGGTCGGCGGCTCGGGCGGCAGATGATGCGGGCCGCGCGAGCCGCGTGGCCCGACCCCTCGCTGGACCGATTGGCCGCGGCCCGGCCCAAAGGTGCCCACCAGCCCGTCGTCCTCGGTCTCGCCGCGCGGGCTGCGGGGCTCGGGGCGGAGGATGCCGCGTACTGCTCCGCGTACGAGTGCGTCAGCGGACCGGCGACGGCGACCGTGCGGTTGCTGAGCCTCGACCCGTTCGACGCGACCGGGGTGCTGGCCCGGCTGGCACCTGAGCTCGACCTCGTCGCCCGTGCGGCGGCGGACGCCGCGCGGTGCGTCCTTGCCGAGGGGGTGGACGCGCTGCCCGCCTCTTCCGCGCCGTTGCTGGAGGTCGGGGCGGAGGCGCACGCGGGGTGGCCTGCGCGTTTGTTCGCGTCGTAGGGACGCTCTTTCTCCCCGCGCTCTCCCCGCAGACCTGACCCGCACCTGCACACCTGACCCTGACCCGCACCCGCACCCGCACACTGCACCCGGACCCGCACACCTGAACCGCACCTGCACTCGGACCCGCACCCCCGCACACCGCGCCCGCACCTGCACCGCGCCCGTACCCACACACACCACCCGCATCTGCACACCGCACCTGCACTCGGACCCGCACCCGCACCCCCGCACCCCCGCACCCGCACCTGCACCGCGCCCGCCCACACCACCCGCACCTGCCCACCGCCCACCGCACCTGCCCACCGCCCACACCACCCGCACCACCCGCACCCGCCCAACGCACACCCCGCCCGCCCCCTCCCGAAACCGGGTGCTCCGCCCCGGACCCCGGTCGTCAAACGCCGGACGGGCTGAAACGCCCGCAGCCGGCACCTAGGAGTCGCACCATGCATCTCGACCACTCCCACGACGAATCCACCGCCGTGAGCGCCGACGCGCACCGGCCCGACGGGCGCCGCCGCGCCCTGCGGATCGGGCTCGGTGGGCCCGTCGGATCCGGCAAGACCGCCACCGTCGCCGCGCTCTGCAAGGAGCTGCGCAACGAGCGGTCCCTGGCCGTCGTCACGAACGACATCTACACCCGCGAGGACGCCGAGTTCCTGCTGCGCGAGGCCGTGCTCCCGCCCGAGCGGATCACCGCCGTGGAGACCGGCGCGTGCCCGCACACCGCGATCCGTGACGACATCTCCGCCAACCTGGAGGCCGTGGAGGACCTTGAGGACGAGGTCGGACCGCTGGACCTGATCCTCGTCGAGTCCGGCGGGGACAACCTCACCGCCACCTTCTCCAAGGGGCTCGTCGACGCGCAGATCTTCGTCATCGACGTCGCGGGCGGCGACGACATCCCGCGCAAGGGCGGCCCCGGCGTCAGCACCGCCGACCTCCTGGTCGTCAACAAGACCGACCTCGCGCCGCACGTCGGCTCCGACCTGGCCCGCATGGCCGCGGACGCCAAGGCCCAGCGGGCCGAACTGCCCGTCGTCTTCCAGTCGTTGAGGTCGGACGAGGGCGTGGGGCCCGTCGCCGCCTGGGTGCGAGCCCAGTACACCGCCTGGACCGCGTCCGCATGAGCATGGAGGCCGTCGTGGCATCGGGGGTGCGCGGCACCGTCCGCATCACCGCGCGGGGCGACGGTCGGGGCGGCACCGCCCTGCCCGTGCTCGACGGAGAAGGGCCGATCGTGCCGCGCCGCACCCGGTCCACCGGAGTGGGCGCACAGGTCACTCTCGTCGGGGCGATGAGCGGCCCCCTCGGAGGAGACCACCTCACGGTCGAGGCCGCCGCCCACGACGGGGCCCGGCTGCACATCGGCTCGGCCGCCGCGACGCTCGCCCTGCCGGGGCAGGCGAAGGAGGCGGCGCGTTACGACGTGCGGATCACGGTGGGCGACGACGCCGAACTGTGCTGGCTGCCGGAGCAGTTGATCTCCGTACGCGACAGCGATCTGCGGGTGACCACGCGGGCCGAGCTCGCCGCGAGCGCACGCCTCGTGCTCCGGGAGGAGCAGGTGCTCGGGCGGACCGGTGAAGAACCGGGACGCCTCAGCAGCCGCCTCACCGTGCGCCGGGCCGGGCGGCTCCTCCTCGATCAGGAGCTCTCCTGCGGCCCCGGCGCGCCCGGCGGTTGGGACGGACCCGCCGTCCTGGCGGGACACCGCGCGATCGGCCAGCTCGTCGTCATACGGCCGGAGTTCGAGCGGGAACGGCCCGAGCCCGCGCTGCTCGGGGACTCAGCCGCGCTCACCCCGCTCGCCGGACCCGCGGTGCTCGTCACCGCCGTCGCCTCCGACGCCCTGCGGGTCCGCCGTGTCCTCGACCGGGCCTTGCGCACACTCACGTGAACAGGGGCATAACCGCTCAGCGGAGTTCCCTGCACCGTCTATCGGATTGGTAAAGAACCCCTGCTCCGTCTGTCGCACTGAACCTGTTGACCGACAGGATCCTCCTACTGTTCGAAATCGACAGGTAAACCGACAGGGGGAGGAACCAGTTGAGACGCACCACAGCATTCGGCGCAGCCGGCACGCTGATCACGGGCTCGCTCATAGCGGGCGCGATCATGGCGCCGGTCGCCAATGCCGACGCCCGCCAGGGCAGCGGCAGCGCTGACGCCCGCCAGCGCACCAGCTCCGAGGCGCGCGGTGTCGCGCTCGCGGCGCAGCGTGCCGCCAAGGCCGGCATCGACTGGCAGACATGCCCCGACGACTGGGGTCTGGACAAGGCGATCAAGTGCGGCTGGGTCACCGTCCCGCTCGATTACGCCAAGCCCAACGGCAAGAAGATCAAGCTCGCTGTCGACCGCATCGGCAGCACCGGGACGAAGAAGGAGCGCCAGGGCGCGCTCCTCTACAACCCGGGCGGCCCCGGCGCCTCCGGGCTCCGCTTCCCCAACCGCGTGGTCACCAAGGCCAAGCTCTGGGAGAAGACGGCGAAGGCGTACGACTTCGTGGGCTTCGAGCCGCGCGGTGTCGGTCACTCGGCGCCCATCTCCTGTGTGGACCCGCAGGAGTTCGTCAAGGCTCCCAAGCTCGACCCGGTGCCGGACTCCGAGGCGGACAAGCGCGCCCAGCGCAAGCTCGCCGCCCAGTACGCGGACGGCTGCGCCGAGCGCAGCGGCGAGATGCTGCCGCACATGACGACGCCGAACACCGCACGCGACCTGGACGTCATCCGGGCCGCGCTCGGCGAGAAGAAGCTGAACTTCCTCGGCGTCTCCTACGGCACCTACCTCGGCGCGGTCTACGGAACGCTCTTCCCGACGCACGTGCGCCGCATGGTCCTCGACTCGGTGGTCAACCCGTCGAAGAAGAAGATCTGGTACGAGGCCAACCTCGACCAGGACATCGCCTTCGAGATCCGCCTCAAGGACTGGATGGAGTGGGTCGCCAAGTACGACGCCACCTTCCACCTCGGGGACACCGCGGACAAGGTCGCCAAGAACTGGGACAAGCTGCGCGCCGCCGCGAAGAAGGAGCCGCTGGGCGGAGTGGTCGGCCCCGCCGAGCTCATCGCCTACTTCCAGAGCGCTCCGTACTACGACTCCGCCTGGGTGGGGATCGCGACGAACTTCAGCAAGTACGTCGCCGGTGACGCCAAGCCGCTGATCGAGGCCGCGAGCCCCGACCTGTCGGACACCGCGGGCAACATCGCCTCGGAGAACGGCAACGCCGTCTACACGGCCGTCGAGTGCGCGGACGCCAAGTGGCCCACCAGCTGGAAGAAGTGGGACCGCGACAACACCCGCATCCACCGCGACAACCCGTTCATGACGTGGGCCAACGCCTGGATGAACCTGCCCTGCGCGACCTGGAAGAGCAAGCAGCACGAGCCCGTCGAGGTCAAGACCGGCAAGGGCCTGCCGCCCGTCCTGATCGCCCAGGCGACCCGCGACGCGGCCACCCCGTACGGGGGTGCCGTCGAGCTGCACAAGCGGTTCAAGGGCTCGCGCCTGATCACGGAGAAGGACGCCGGCTCGCACGGCATCACGAACCTGGCCAACCCGTGCCTCAACGACCGTGTCGACACCTACCTGCTGACCGGCAAGGTGGACAGCAAGGACGTGACGTGCGCGCCGCACGCCACGCCCAAGCCGTGACGGTCCGCCGCTAGGCGACCGCCAGGCAGCTGAGCGAGGGGCGACCGGAAGCACCACCCGGTCGCCCCTTCGTCATGCCGCTTCCTCCGTTACGCCGCGTCCTGCGCGATCGTGGCCAGGCGCGGCTCGGCGATCGCCTCGTAGTCCGCGGTCCGCAGCGCCAGCGAACGGTCGAGGCGCGCCGCGTTGAAGAACAGCTCGTCATGGGCGAGCAGCGCCGGATCCACGACCAGTTCGAGCTCCGGGTCGAAGGAGAACGGCAGGATCGTGCCGCTCACGCTGCCGGCGAGCCGCTCAGCCGCTTCCTGGGTCGCGAAGCCCGCGTACGTCCCGCCAAGGAGCTGCTTGACGGCGTTCAGGTCGACACGCCGGTCACCGGGCACCACCGCCAGCACGTACCGCTTCGTCTTCTTGCCGATCTTCACCATCACCACGATGCACTTGGCGGCCTGCTGAAGCGTGTTGCCCCGCAGCGCGCTCACCGCCTGAGTGGCGCCCTCCGCGTCGTGCTCGATGACGCGGTAGCCCGCGCCCCGCTCGTCAAGCAGCCCGATCAGCTTGGTGTACAGGCTGTGCTCGCTCATCCGCTTCTTCTCCCCTGGTGCCGGCAAGGCGTCTTGTCCGCACGGTGCCGATCCTGACAGGACCGTACGTCAGGACATCAACTCAGCGGCAGCCGGGGGAATTTCCGTCTGCCCGCCGCGGCGGCACGCTCGGCCTCCTCCGCCTTCACGACCGCTGCGTACTTGTCGACGTACTCCTGACCTGAGAGCCCGAGGATGGCGTACATGATCTCGTCCGTGACGGCGCGCAGGACCGCCTTCTCGTTCTCCATGCCCGCGTACCGCGAGAAGTCCAGCGGGGCGCCGAAACGGATGGACACGCTTTTGAAGTTCGGCATCTTCTGACCCGGCGGCTGCGCCTCGAACGTGCCGATCATCGCGCACGGGATCACCGGCACCTGCGCCTTGAGCGCCATCGCGGCGACACCGACCTTCCCCTTGTACAGACGCCCGTCGTGCGAGCGTGTGCCCTCCGGGTAAATGCCGAGCAGCTCTCCCTTGCGCAGCACCCCGAGGCCCTCACGGATCGCTGCCTGGCCCGCCTCCTTGCCGGAGCGGTCCACCGGAATCTGCCCGGCACTGTGGAAGAACGCGGCGGTCAGGCGGCCCCTGAGGCCGGGGCCCGTGAAGTACTCGGCCTTGGCCAGGAAAGTGATCCGCCGCTTGATGATGGCGGGCATCAGGAAGTGGTCCGAGAACGAGAGGTGGTTGCCCGCCACGATCGCCGGACCCGATTCCGGTACATGCTCGAGCCCCTCGATGCGCGGCCGGAACATGAGCCGCAGCAGCGGCCCAAGGACGACGTACTTGAGCAGGTAGTAGAACACCCGTTGCTCCTTGACGTAGATGGACCGGCCTGGGTGCTGCGTCGTCGCAGGTCACGGGTCCTCGCGCAGCGGTCAGTTTAAGTGTGCCGCCTCGACGGGAGAAGGGACCGAAGCCGGGTGGCCTCGGTCCCTTCGGGCAACCGCGCGCCGGCCGACGGCGCACCCGTCCGGACCCCGCGCCGTACACGTCCGGGTGACCGCCCGGCGTGTCGGCCGCGTGGGCGGCCCGTGCGGGGGTGGCCTGGCCTCTCTCCGACGCAGTAGTACGTCACCGCCACAGGAGGTCCCATGAGGTCTCGTCCCACGTCCCGCCTGCGCCCGGTCGCCACCGCCGCCGCGCTTGTCTCCCTCGCCGTGGCCGCGCCCGCCCACGCGGCCGGCGAAACGGCCCCCGAGCGGCCGAGCGGCGTCTTCCTCACCGTCACGGGCCAGGACAACACCTGGGTCCGCGGGGTGCTGCTCGACTGCGTGACCGAGCGGCCCGGACACCATCCGCACGCGGCCGAGGCCTGCGCGGCGATCGACAAGGCGGAAGGCGACTTCGAGGCGCTGCCCGCGAAGTCGGGAATCTGTACCAAGCAGTACGCCCCGGTCACCGTGAGCGCGACGGGAGTGCATCGCGGCAAGCCGGTCAGCTGGAACAAGACGTACGGCAACACCTGCGAGATGGAGTACTCGACGGGCGCAGTCTTCCGCTTCTGACCGCACCTGCCGCTTCCGACAGCACCTGCCGACCGCCCACCCCGAGCGCCGCCCCGCACCTTTCCTCGACCGCGCGCGGCGCCTCAGGGCGTGCTGCGCGAGAGCACCATGGCCAGCGTGAGCATCCCGATGACGATCCAGCCGAACCACAGCCAGCCGTTGCTTCCGAGCGCGACCGTATACGCGGTCACCGCGACCAAGCCTCCGATGGTGAACGCACCCATCGTCTTCGTAGAATCAGGCATCGTCCTGCCTCCTTCCGGCAGCCCGGCGCCTCGACGCCAGGACCGCGGCCTGAGACCATCCTGACCCGCGAAGACCCTTTGCCGCTAGCGCCCGCGCGCGGCCAATGAGGCCAGATAGGCGTTGTACGCCTCCAGCTCCTTGTCACCGTCGCGGTCGGCGGCCCGGTCCGTGCGCCGTGCCTGGCGCTGTTCGGAGCGGTACCACTGGAAGAGCAGCGCGAGCAGCACGAGGACCGACGGCACCTCGCTGAACGCCCACGCGATGCCGCCGGCGGCGCTCTGATCAGCGAGTGCGTCGATGCCGAGCGAGGCCGGCGGGTTCTTGTACGTCCCGATCATGGGTTCCGAGGCCATCATCAGCGCGATGCCGAAGAACGCGTGGAACGGCATGCCCGCGAACAGCTCCAGCATCCGCATGATGTATCCGGGCCGGTGCGGACCCGGGTCGACGCCCATGATCGGCCAGAAAAAGACCAGGCCGACGGCGAGGAAGTGCACCATCATGCCGATGTGGCCGACCTTGGACTCCATCAGGGTGTCGAAGATCGGGGTGAAGTACAGGGCGTACAGGCTCGCGATGAACAGCGGGATCGTGAACGCGGGGTGCGTGATGATCTTCATGTAGCGGCTCTGCAGGATCCACAGCAGCCACTCGCGGGGGCCCTTGTGGCCGCGCCGGGCCGCGACCGGCAGCGCGCGCAGGGCGAGGGTGATCGGGGCGCCCATCAGGATCAGGATGGGCGAGAGCATGCTGATGATCATGTGTTGCACCATGTGCACGCTGAACATGACCATGCCGTAGTCGTTCAGCTTGGTGCACATCACGAGCAGGATGGTCAGCACGCCCGCCACGAAGGAGATGGTGCGGCCGATCGGCCACTTGTCACCGCGCCGTACGAGCCGGACCACACCCCAGCCGTAGAGGGCGAGCGCCACCAGGCAGCTGATCAGGAAGAAGGGGTCGGCCGAGAGTTCGAGCCCGCGCCCCAGCGTGAACGGCGGCAGATCCATGTTCATGCCGTGCCCGCTGTGATCCATCCACTGGCTCCTGATTCGTGCGGTTGTGCGCTGTGTGTCCGCACCAGACTAGAACGGCCCCCGGACGCCGACGCGTCCGGGGGCCGTTCCTTCAGCCTTGAAGCAGGGCCTGGCCCTAGAGCACGCACTCCGCCTCGGCATAGCGCTCGTCCGGCACCGTCTTCAGCGTCTCGACGGCCTCGGCCAGCGGCACCATCGTGATGTCCGTGCCGCGCAGCGCGGTCATCTTGCCGAACTCGCCCCGGTGCACGGCCTCCACGGCGTGCCAGCCGAAGCGGGTGGCGAGCACGCGGTCGTACGCGGTGGGGGTGCCGCCGCGCTGCACGTGCCCGAGGATCACCGGGCGTGCCTCCTTGCCCAGGCGCTGCTCCAGTTCACCGGAGAGCCGCGTGGCGATGCCGGCGAACCGCTCGTGGCCGTACATGTCCTTGGTGCCCTCGTCGAACTCCATCGTGCCCGCGCGGGGCTTGGCGCCCTCGGCGGCCACGACGATCGCGAACTTCTTGCCCGCGGAGAACCGTTCGCCGACCTTCCGCGCCAGTTCCTCGATGTCGAAGGGACGCTCCGGCACGACGATCGCGTGCGCGCCCGCGGCCATGCCCGAGTGCAGCGCGATCCAGCCGGTGTGCCGGCCCATGACCTCGACGATCAGGACCCGCTGGTGCGACTCGGCGGTGGTCTTGAGACGGTCGAGGGCTTCGGTCGCCACGCCGACGGCGGTGTCGAAGCCGAACGTCACGTCGGTCACCGCGATGTCGTTGTCGATCGTCTTGGGCACCCCGACGATCGGCAGACCGGCGTCCGACAGGAGCCTGGCCGCCTTCAGGGTGCCTTCGCCGCCGATCGGGATGACCGCGTCGAGGCCGAGGTCGGCGAGGTGACCCTTGGCCCGCTCGACGCCGTCGCGCAGATGGGCGGGCTGGACGCGCGAGGAACCGAGAATCGTTCCGCCACGCGCCAGGATGCCGCCCACCGCGTCGAGGTCGAGCTTGCGGTAGTCGCATTCGAGCAGACCACGCCAGCCGTCGTGGAAGCCGATGACCTCGTCGCCGTGGTCGACGACGGCGCGGTGCACGACCGAACGGATGACGGCGTTCAGACCGGGGCAGTCGCCGCCGGAGGTGAGGACACCAATGCGCATAGCCCGGGAAACCTTTGCAACGTGGGCCGAAGTCCGGACCACGTCGTCCGGCTGGAACCCCGCCACCCTATAGGCGACAGGGGGCGGGGCAGCACCGGGCGTCCGACTGCTGGACTCGGCCGCTCACCTGTGCGGCCGGGGCTTCAGGCGGGCTGCTGCGCCGCCGTCATGCGCTCGGCGCGCAGCGCGTCGTACCAGCGGTCGTCCGTCGGCGGCAGCGCGTTCACGTCGAGGGCCAGCTTCAGGAGCAGGTCCGCGATCAGCGGGTTGCGGGCCAGGACGGGACCGTGCATGTACGTGCCGAAAACGGTGCCGTTGTACGCGCCCTCCGTGCCGTCACCCGTACCGTTGCCCCGGCCGAGCGTGACGCGGGCGAGCGGTCGCGCGGAGGGGCCGATGTGCGTGATGCCCTGGTGGTTCTCGAAGCCGGTCAGCGGGGGCAGGCCCAGCTGAGGGTCGATGTCGCCGAGGACGTCGCCGACGCAGCGGTCGCCCTCGCCGCGGGTGGAGATCACGTCGAGCAGGCCGAGGCCCGGCTCGCGCTGGCCGAGGTCGTTGATGAACTCCTGGCCCAGGATCTGGTAGCCCGCGCAGACCGAGAAGACGATCGCGCCGTTGCCCACGGCCCGCTGCAGTCCGCCGTCGCGGCGAAGCCGCTCGGCCGCGAGACGCTGCGGGCGGTCCTCGCCGCCGCCGATCAGGTAGATGTCGCCGGAGGTGGGCACCGGCTGGTCGCTGCGCACGTCGTAACGCTCGACCTGGAGGCCGCGCTGCTGGGCGCGGCGCTCCACGACCAGGGCGTTGCCCTGGTCTCCGTACGTGCTGAGCAGGTCGGGGTAGACCCACACCAGCCGCAGGCTGTTGTCGCTCATGCTCATTCGTCCCTACGAGGGTCTAGAGGGTCCGGTGGGGTCAGTTGCCGACGCGGCGGCGCAGGTCCTGGAACGCGGTGTAGTTCGCGATCGTCTCGATCCGTCCGGGCGGCGCGAGCTGTACGGCCTCGTCGAGGGACTCGCAGACCCGGAAGTCCAGGCCCGCGACCTCAAGGCGCACGGCGAGGTCCAGCTTGCGGTCGCCGAGCACGAAGATCGGGTGACCGGCAAGGCGGGTGTAGTCGACGTCCCACAGCCAGGAGGTGTCGGTGCCGTCGGCGCCACGGGCGTTCACGGAGAGCACCACCGGGGTGGGCGGCGGGTCGATCAGCGAGAACGTCTCGAGCCAGCCCGCGGGGTTCTTCGCGAGCAGCAGACGCAGCTCGCGGCCCTGGAACTGCACGACGTCATAGCGTCCGGCGACGGCCTGCACCTGGTACATCCGCTCCAGGGCGACCTGCGGCGGCACGCCGAAGACGGCGGCGACGGCGGCCGACGTGGTGGCGTTCGCCTTGTTCGCCCGGCCCGGCAGCTGCAGGTGGATCGGCCAGGCCGAGCCGTGCGGGTCCAGGACGTGGTCGCCGGAGAGCACCCAGCTCGGCGCGGGGCGGCGGAAGCCGCACTCGCCGCAGAACCAGTCGTCCCCGGGGCGCTGCATGACACCGCCGCAGGAGGGGCACGACCAGGCGTCGTCCTTCCACTCCTGACCGGCGGCCACCCATACGACGTTCGGCGACGAGGAAGCGGCCCAGACGACCAGCGGGTCGTCCGCGTTCGCGATCACGACCGCCTTGGACCCGGCCAGGCCCTCGCGCCAGTTCTCGGCCATCATGCGCGTCTCGGCGGCGCGGTCGAGCTGGTCGCGCGAGAGGTTGAGCAGCGCGATCGCCTTCGGCTCCACGTCACGGGCGACACCGGCGAGGTACTTCTCGTCGACCTCGATCACGCCGTATCTGGCGTCCGAGCCGCCCGCGAGGGCCGAGGTGATACCGGCTGGCATGTTCGCGCCAAGCGCGTTCGACACGACGGGCCCGCTGGCGCGCAGCGCCTCCGCGAGCAGCCGGGTCGTGGTCGTCTTGCCGTTCGTGGCAGAGACGAGCACCACGTCCAGGTGCGTGGCGAGTCGCCCGAGCAGGTCGGGGTCGAGTTTGAGTGAGACGCGGCCGCCGATCACCGATCCGCTGCCGCGGCCCGCCGCGCGCGACACCGCCGCGGCCGCCTTGCCCGCCGTCACGGCCAGCTTGGCCCGCGGCGACAGCGGGTCCGTGTTGCCTGCCATCAGTTCTGGATCCTCCTTGCTTACGGCGCCGCGTCTGCCCCCGGCAACGCGATGAACCTCAGCCTATCGAGATCCACTCACAAGCCCGAACCGCGGCACCACCCCGACCTCGGGGCTCTCCAAGGACCGTACCCTTGCGGCCATGCGACACGGCTCGATCCCGGGCGCCTCGGGGCGCGTACGACCTCTGACACTGCTCGGTGACCCCGTGCTGCACAAGCCCTGCGAGGAGGTCACCGACTTCGGCCCCGAACTGGCCCGGCTCATCGAGGACATGTACGCCACGATGTACGCCGCCCAGGGCGTGGGTCTGGCCGCCAACCAGATCGGCGTGAGCCGGCGGGTCTTCGTGTACGACTGCCCGGACGACGAGGATGTGCGTCATCTCGGGTACGTGGTCAACCCCCGCCTCGTGGAAGCGGACGGGGTGAGCGTGCGCGGGCCGGAGGGCTGTCTGTCCTTGCCGGGCCTGGAGGCGAGCACCCCGCGGTTCGACCACGCGGTGGTGGAGGGCGTCACCGTGCTCGGTGAGCCGGTGCGGGTGAACGGAACCGGCTGGTTCGCGCGCTGCTTGCAGCACGAGTGCGACCACCTGGAGGGCGGGGTCTACACCGATCACGTCACGGGCTGGCGGCGCCGCAGGGTGCTGCGGGCCGCCGCCAAGGCGTCCTGGAGCAGTTGACTTCTCGGAGTCGGCCGGTCCTGACCGGAGCCGGCCGGTCCGACGAGGTTCTCAGAAGCCGGGGCCGCCGACGCGGTCGCCCGCCGCGGCGAGCCGCCCCCACAGCAGGTCGGCCAGGCTGCTGACCAACTCCGCCCGCGGGCACGGGCGTTCGCCCAGCCACCAGTCGCCCGCCGCGTGCATCATGCCGACGATGCCGTGCCCCCACACGCGCGCGAGCTGCGCGCTGCCGGGGCCGAGATCGACCCGCTCCTCTATGACCTGCGCGAGCTCCTCGCCCATGCGGCGCAGCACGGGCGCGGAGTGCAGGCCTACGTCGAAGCCCTGGTCGCCGGGGGCGGCGGCGTCCGAGGGGTGCATGAGGAAGCGGTAGACCTGCGGGCGGGCCTCGATCGCCGCGAGGTAGGTGTCCAGGGTCCTTTCGACCCGCTCCCGTCGCTCGGCCGGGGCGTCCAGGGCGGCGCGCAGCGCTTCGAGGAGTGCGTCGGTGTGCCGCTTGGCGAGCGCGGCGTACAGTCCGCCCTTGTCACCGAAGTGCCGGTACAGGATCGGCTTGGTGATGCCGGCTTCCGCGGCGATGGCGTTCATGGAGGCGCCGGGGCCGTCGCGGAGCACCACCCGGTCGGCGGCCTCCAGCAACTCGCGCCGCCGGCGCTCCGCAGACCGTTGCTGATCGGTCTGCTGTGTGGTGGTCTCCATAGCGTTTCTCTCCCCGCCCGTGCGATTGCGTGACGCACGCGCAACGTAACACCCCGCGAGCGGGGACGATCGAACGGGCGGCCGGGAGTTGACATTGGCTACCCGCCAGTAACAGACTCCAGTTACCGCAAGTAACGCACGTCTTCACCGCAGGTCCTGGAGGGGTCATGGCCGAGTTCACCATGGAGCTCAACGACGAACAGAAGGAGGTCCGGGACTGGCTCCACGGGTTCGCCGCTGACGTGATCCGGCCCGCCGCCGCCGAGTGGGACGAGCGCGAAGAGACCCCCTGGCCCATCATCCAGGAGGCGTCGAAGCTGGGGATCTACTCCCTGGACTTCTACGCCCAGCAGTTCTTCGATCCCACCGGCCTCGGCATCCCGATGGTGACGGAGGAGATCTTCTGGGGCGACGCGGGCATCGGCCTGTCCATCATGGGCACCGGTCTGGCCGCTGTCGGCGTCCTCGCCAACGGCACCGAGGAGCAGATCGGGACCTGGATCCCGCAGATGTACGGCGACGTGAACGACGTCAAGGTCGCCGCCTTCTGCTCCTCCGAGCCCGACGCGGGTTCGGACGTGGCGGCGATGCGCACCCGCGCCGTCTACGACGCGGCCAAGGACGAATGGGTCCTCAACGGCACCAAGACCTGGGCGACCAACGGCGGCATAGCCAACGTGCACGTCGTCGTCGCGGTGGTCGACGCCGAGCTCGGCTCCAAGGGCCACGCCTCCTTCATCGTCCCGCCGAACACTCCCGGCCTCTCCCAGGGGCAGAAGTTCAAGAAGCACGGCATCCGCGCCTCGCACACCGCCGAGGTCGTCCTGGAGGACGTCCGCGTCCCCGGTCACTGTCTGCTCGGCGGCAAGGAGAAGCTCGACGAGCGCCTCGCCCGCGCCCGTGAGCGCGCCAAGACCGGTGGCGAGCGCGTGAAGAACGCCGCGATGGCCACCTTCGAGGCGTCCCGCCCGGCGGTCGGCGCCATGGCCGTGGGCACGGCGCGCGCCGCGTACGAAGAGGCTCTGGAGTACGCCAAGACGCGTACGCAGTTCGGTCGCCCGATCATCGACAACCAGGGGGTCGCCTTCCAGCTCGCCGACATGGCTACGCAGATCGACGCAGCCCGTCTGCTCGTCTGGCGCGCCTCGTGGATGGCGAGCACGGGCAAGAAGTTCGAGTCGGCCGAGGGCTCCATGTCGAAGCTGTACGCGAGCGAGGTCGCCAAGAAGGTCACCGCGCAGGCGGTGCAGATCCTCGGCGGCAACGGCTTCACGCGCGAGTACCCGGTGGAGCGGATGCACCGGGACGCCGCGATCTACACGATCTTCGAGGGTACGAGCGAGATCCAGCGTCTGGTGATCGCGCGCACGCTGTCGGGGATGCCGATCCGCTAGGGCCCTGGGCGCCGGCGAGGCCGCTGAGGGCAGAGGGGAGATAGACAGGCAAGTTTGCAAGTTTGCCTGTCTATCTCCTACGGTCGTGTCATGACCGAGAAGCCTGGCGCCCCGACCCCCGAGCAGGTCGCCGCCGATCTCACCTCCGTCATCGGACGCGTGGCGCGCCGGCTGCGGACCGCCTCTCCAGGGGCCGGGCTCAGCGCCTCGCAGCGCACCGTCCTCGCCCTCCTCGACCGGGAGGGGCCCGCCACCACGGCGGCCCTGGCCCGCGCCGAACTCGTACGGCCGCAGTCGATGCGCATGACGGTGGGCGCCCTGGAGAGCATGGAGCTGATCGAGCGCGCACCCGATCCGGACGACGGGCGGCAGTCGGTCGTCTCGGTGACCGACAAGGGCCGCCGCACCCTCGCGGAGACGCGCGCCGCCAAGCACGGGTGGCTCTCGGGCGCCATCGCCGACAGCCTCGACGCCGACGAGCGGCGCCAACTGGCCGAAGCCGCCGTGCTGTTGGAGCGACTGGTGCAGCAGTGAGAGCGGTGCCCGCCCTCCGCCTTCGCGGTGAACGTCCCCGCGGTGCTCTCCACCGCGTTGACCTGGTGACAGCCGTGTCGCCCGCGCCCGTTCATCGACCCGCGCGTGCTCGGCCGCAACCACGCACTCGCCCGGATCTGCCTGCGGCACGGCCTGAGCTACCTCGTCGTGTACTGCGTGATGTACGGCTTCACCCAGGTGCTGGAAGAGGCCCGCGACCTCTCCTCCCTGCTCACAGGGTCGTCATGCTGCCCATGTCCCTTGCCGCGCTCGCCTGTTCCCTACCTCAAGCGGCCCTCCACTCGCCCTGCGCGCCCGCACCTGATCATCTCCCGGCCACACCTACGCAAGAGAGAGCCCCGCACCATGACTGCCACCACCCTCGACCCCACGACGGCCCTGGTCCTCGTCGACCTCCAGAAGGGCATCACAGCCCTGCCCACCGCCCACCCCTCCGCGGAGATCGTCGAGCGCTCCGCCCGCCTGGCCGCCGCCTTCCGCGAGCGCGGCCTGCCCGTCGTCCTGGTCCGGGTCACCGGCAGCGCTCCCGGCCGCACCGAAGGCCCCGTCGGCGGCGGCGAGACGCCCGCGGACTGGGCCGACCTGGTCCCCGAACTCGGCCGCCAGGAAAGCGACATCGTCGTCACCAAGCGGCAGTGGGGCGCCTTCTACGGCACCGACCTCGACCTCCAGCTGCGCCGCCGCGGCGTCACCCAGGTAGTGGTCGCCGGCATCGCGACGAGCATCGGCGTCGAGTCGACGGCCCGCGCGGCACACGAGCACGGCTACCACGTGACGGTGGCCGTCGACGCGGTGACCGACATGGACGCCGACGCGCACCGCAACAGCATCGAGAAGATCTTCCCGAGGCTCGGCGAGACGGACACGGCTCAGGCGATCGCGAAGCTGCTCTGAGCGGCTCGGAATGCGGACGGCTCTACGGCTTGTACACGTACGGCGTGGTCACGCTCAGCGGCACGAAACCCAGGCGTTGGAGGATCGGGCGGCTGTCGTCCGAGGCGTCCACCTGGAGGTAGCGGCAGCCGCGTTCGGCGGCGACGCGGGTGCGGTACGCGACGAGGGCGCGGTAGATGCCCTTGCCCCGCCACCGCGGGTCGGTGCCGCCGCCCCAGAGGCCGGCGAAGTCCGTGCCCGGGCAGAACTCCATCCGGGCCGAGCTCACCGGCACGTCGCCGGCCATCGCGACGACCGCGACGACGGCATCCGGAGTCTCGGTCAGCTGGGTGAGGACCCGCTTGGCTAGACGCTCGCCGAGATCCGAGGAGTTCTCGCCGAAGGCGACGTCGTGGGCCTGAGTCATGAGCTGTACGCCCGCCGCGTCCGTGACCGGGAGCAGGCGTACCCCCTCGGGCAGTGCGGGCTCCGTGGGCAGCTCGGCGACCTCGGCCACCAGCACGGTCTCCGGCGGCTCGGGAACGAAACCGGCCGCCAGCAGCCGGTCGGCGAGGTCGGTGGGGAGGTCGTGGGAGTGCAGCTTCCACTCGAACTCGCGCCCGAGAGACGTGAAGTACCGCACCTGCTCGGCGATGACGTCGTCCGCCGTGGCCACGTCGACGTCCGCCCAGTGGACGCCGTTCCAGTCGTGCGCCGCGCCGATCTGCCGGACGACGGCCCCGGCGCGTTCGACCCGTGCGCCGGGGCTGTCCGTCTGCGCGTCGCGCCGCATCTGCCGGTCGTACGTCGCCAGTACCGCTGCTTGGTCCATGCGGGCACTTCAGCAGGGCGCAGGGGGAACGGCAACCGAATTGATCAGGCCTGCCAGTGACAGCGCAACGCGGCGGTGGCGAAGCCGGGGCCGAAGGCGACGACGATGCCGCGGGCGCCGTCGGCGGGGGGAGCGGCGTGGGTGCGCTCAAGGACCCGCAGGACACTGACGCCGCCGAGGTTGCCCTCGTCGGCGAGGGTGTCGGTGGAGTGACGGGAGTCGTGGGGGGTGAGGCCGAGGGCGGTGGTGGTGTCGGAGATGATGCGGGGGCTTCCTGGGTGGATGACGGCGAAGTCCATGTTCCGCGGGCCGACCCACTCCATGAGCTGGGGCAGGACGTCGTCCGCGGCGGTCAGGGCCTTCTTCGTGGAGTCGAAGTGGAAGCCGTACGGGGAGATCCGGCCGCGCTGCCGGTCGAGGCTGTCCGGCAGGACGTACTCGAAGGAGTCGTCGATCGCGATGCCAGGGCCCAGCGGCACATCGGAGACGACGGTCGCGGCAGCGGAGTCACCGAACAGGGCCTTGTAGATCATCGATTCGATGCCGGTGTCGCCGTGGTGGTAGACGCTGGAGATGACCTCCGCTCCCACGACGAGGACCTTGCTGCCGGGCCGCGCGGCGACGAGGTCGGCTGCGCGCATCAGGGACTGGGCGCCGCCCGGGCAGGCCAGGGTGGTCAGCGCGATACGACGCACCGTGGGGCGCAGGCCGAGCCGCGCGATGAGGTGCATGTCGAGGTTGGGGACGGCCCAGCCGGTGGTGTGTGTGGTGACGATCGCGTCGATGTCGCCGGCCGCGAGACCAGCCGTCCCGAGGGCCGCGAGCGCGGCTCGCTCGGCCATGGCCAGTGCGTCTCCGAAGGCGGCGCGGGCACGGTCACCGACGTCGGCGTCGCCGGTGATGGTGGGGGAGTCCAGCGGGCGTGTGAAGTAGCGGGTGTGAACACCGCAGTTGCCGATGACACGGAGGAACGCGCCGAGCCGTGGATGACCAGGGTGGTGGGTGCGTATGTCGTCGGCTATCTCAGCGGTGGTGATCTTGTGATCACCGACAACGGTTCGCGGTCTGGAAACATAGGCGGGCATGAGGGCGACTCCCACGGAGGTTGGGGATGTGGGGGTGTCGCTTAAAGTACTTCACCCTGCTGGACCCGTTCCCCTGCAACCCCATGGAGCACAGAGACCGTTGAGGTACCGTCAGCGGGCTCTCAGCATGGGAGCGCGAGAGTGGGAGCGTCGCTGGCCGGGCCGGAACACGAGGATCATCAGGCGCGCACCGGGAGCGGTCAGGGGCTGAGCCGTGCACATGCTCGCCCATCCTGGACCGAGCCGCGGGTGCATCAGGGGTCGCTCGTCACCGTCGGGGTGGGGGTAGGAGACGCCCTCGTTGTAGAGATCGGCGGTCTCGGGGTCCGCGAGTACTTCCTTCTCTATCTGCCGCAGGACCTCGTCGTGGGGCCGGGACGCGAGCGCGGCACGCAACTGTGGCAGGACCATGGGGGCCCAGGACGTGTGCCAGTCCATCAGGGCCTCACGCCCGTGGGCGTCGAGCACCATCCAGCGCATCGTGTTGGCCGGCACGTTCCCGTCGGGGAACATGCCCGCCAGGGGCTCGTTGTACGCGAGCATGTCCCACGACGCGTCGGTGACGTACGCCATGTGGCTGATCCCGTTGACCGCGTCCTGCCATACACCGGGCACCTCCTTGCCCGACGACTGGTGGAGCGGCCCCGGCGGCTCCTGCAGCAGCGCGAACCGGCAGAGCGACACCCACTCCTGCTCGTTGAGACCGAACAGCAGGGCGACGTCTCGCAACAGCGAGGCAGGAGGATTGGGATAGCTGCCCGACTCCAGGCGGTGGTACGTCCCGATGGCGCGGTGCAGCAACTGGTCCACCTGGTGCTGCGAGAGACCACGGGCGCGTCGCCCCTGGCCCGTGGGGCGGCTGAAGCCGTGCGATTCGGGGGCTATGAGGGCGCGTCGTTCGCGGAGCAGAGCGCGCAGCGCCGTCTTGTTCATGGTGGGTAATCCCTCTTGATGCACGCCGAGTTGAGCATCAGCAGTCTAAATATTCCCACCAGCTTTGGTAGTAAAGATTGCCCGAAGAAAAACGATCAGTCGATGCTGCACCATGGATGGAGCGGGACCACCGACCTGCGAGTTCCATCGGCGGTGGGCACGCGGACACAAGTGTGGGGCACCTTCGCCGAGGAGCTCGAAATTGGCTGAAATTCCTCGGCTTCGGGTACCCCCTAGGCCCATTGGGTCGCTGCGGGAAGAGTATGGATCGGTTGTTCGTATTCCGATGTGTGTGGTCGGAAACGTCGCACCCGGGACGTACGACGCATGACTTCCCGGACCGGTTCCTGGGTTCACTGGCTGCGGCCGGTGCCGTCACTCGCCATTACGTAGCGGCCACGGTACCGGCCGCCCGCGGTCGTTCCGGGGCGGTTCACCTGGTGGGGAGCTACTCCTCGGCCCGGGCCAGGATCTCCGTCACGCGCAGGCCGAACCGCACGTCGCAGGCGTGAGACCGGCCGGAACGCGCCGCATCGAGGAGCGCGTCGACCGCGGAGCGGAACGCGTCAACTGCCCCACCCCCCGACGGCATCAGCGCCGTCCCCGCCTCGCCACGCAGCTCCACCGTCACCCCCGCGGCCTTCGCCGGCGCGGTCAGACTCAGCGTCGCCGTGCTCGACGCCCCGCCGCTGTGGCGCAGGATCAGATGGACCAGGTCCGCCTGTCCCGCCGCCGCCGTCACGTCGGTGACATCGCCGAGCACCGGCATCAGAATCGAGAGGGCGTGCGGGCCGACGTCCCACAGGCCGCCCCGCCGCGCCCGCCAGGGCGAGGAGAAAGGGCTGGTCCCGTCCGCCGCGTAGAACGAGCCGTACCAGTCGGCGCGGCCCGTGAACCAGCCGTCCGTCGCGGCCTGCTCCGTCACCCAGGCCGCCGTCGCCCCGTCGAAGCGCAGCGTGAAGAAGACGACGGACGCCACCCCTGCCGTCTCGGCCGCCGCCGTGAGGTCCCGTGCCGCGGTCACCGTCGTCGCCACCGGCTTGTCCAGGAGCAGATGACAGCCCGCCGCCGCGGCCCGCGTGGCCAGGGGTGCCTGCACGTCCGGCGGCACGGCGAACGCCACGGCGTCGCTCGCGGCGAACAGGTCGTCCACCTCCGCGTACGCCGTGGCCGCGTGCGCCGCTGCCAGCGCGGTCGCCGCCTCGGGCCGCCGTCCCCACACGCCGGAGAACTCCACCTCCGGGTGCGCGGCGAGCGCGGGCGCGTGCGTGGACGAGGCCCAGGGGCCCGTGCCGACCAGACCAATGCGCAATCTCTTCATGGTCGGCATTATGGCTGACTCCATACCGTCGGCAGCGGTGAAGCCCAGTGCTCGCAAGGCAGTTGGCGGCTCTTGGCTCTTGCGTCCGAGTCGCAGGTGGCCTGATCTCGTGTCCGAACTCAGCGGTGGTGAAAGCCCATTCACCCGCTATGGTGAATTTCCATTCACTACCTTCCGTCTTTCTTCACTTCTCCGGACTTCCGTGCCCACGCTGGAGTGATCATGAAGTTCGCCCCGATATCTTCCGCAGATAGCACAGGCATATGCGTCGCCCTGAAGGAAGCACCCGACGCCATGAACGCCACTGACGCCACGGGAACATCCGCCCGCCGCGACGCCGAGGCGACGAAGGCCGCCATCATCCTCGCCGCCCGACACCTCCTGGCCCGGCACGCCCACGCCGACATCACGCTCAAGGCGGTGGCCGAACGGGCCGGGGTGAGCGCGCCCCTGGTCCTGAAGTACTTCGGCAACAAGGACGCGCTCTTCGCCCGCATCATGTCCTTCGAGGCCGACACCGAGGCCCTGCTGAACGCGCCCCTTGCGGTACTGGGCCGCCACATGGTCCACCACTTGCTGACCAGCCAGGCCGAGCACGGCGCCGACCCCATCCTGCGGATCGTCTTCGCCCCGCTCCACCGCGAACAGGGCGACACTCTGCGCGCCAACTTCCGTACGCAGGTGGTGGACCGGCTCAGGGAACGCCTCGAAGGGCCGGACGCGGGCGTACGCGCCGAGCTGGCGGTGGGCACGCTGCTCGGTCTCGGCGTGATGTACGGGATAGCCCGCGGGCCACACCTGCGTGGCGCACCCGTGGCCGAAATCACCGAGCGGTACGCACCCACCGTGCAGGCTTTCCTCACGCCCCCATGAGGGGCACCCCCCACGACCCCGCCGACTTCCGAAACGGAGAACACGCATGAACGACGCGAGCGAACGCCCCGCCCTGGCGCGCGAGCTGGGCATGGAGCCGCACCCCGAAGGCGGCTGGTTCGTCGAGACCTGGGCGTCGGACCATTCCTTCACGCCCACCGGCTACCCCGGCACGCGGACGGCGGCCACCGCCATCTACTTCCTGCTCTGCCCGGGGGAGGAGTCCCGCTGGCACGTGGTGCGCTCCGACGAGGTCTGGCTGTGGCACCGCGGCGGCCCTCTCGACCTGCGCGTAGGAGGTGACGGCGCGCTCCCCAAGGAGGGTGCGGCACCCATGCGCCTCGGGCCGGGCGTCGAGCGCGGTGAGCGCCCGCAGATCCTGGTGCCGGGCGGCGTGTGGCAGGCGGCGCGCCCCACCGGTGACGAACCCGTCCTGGTGAGTTGCGTCGTCGCGCCCGGCTTCGACTACGCGGACTTCCGGCTCGCGGACTGACGCCGCGCGGTCGCGGACGTGTCCCGCCGCGAGCACGCCACCGTCACCGCCGAGCTCTTTCCCCGGTGCACGACGGCGACCGCCGCGAGCCCGACCGCGAGGCCCAACGCCGTCTGCGCGCCGAAGGGTTCGCCGAACATCAAGGCGCCCCACACGGCGGTCACCGGCGCCATCAGGAACATGAGCGTGTTGACCTGCGTGACCCCGGAGCGCCGCAGGATCAACCAGTAGAGCCCGTACCCGCCGAAGGTGGAGAGCGTCACCAGCCAGCTGATCGCCATCCAGAACGACGCCTCCGCCGGCGGCGCTGCGGCGCCCGCGCCCACGGCGAGCACCGTGAAGATGACGGCGCTGGTCACGCAGTGAACCGTCATCGAGACCGCCGGGGCGACCGGACGGGGGGAGCGGCGGTCCAGGAAGGTCGCCGCGACCAGCGAGAACATCCCGAGGAACGGCACCAGATAGGCCCACCAGGGGGCATCGGTGCCGCCCGTGGCATCCGCCGCGGTCACGATGACGACCCCGCTCACGCCGAGCCCGAGGCCCACCCACTGCGTGCGCGAGACGTACTGGCCGAGCAGCGGTCCTGCCAGGGCGCCCGCCACCAGGGGCTGGGTCCCGTCGATCAGGGCGGTGGTGCCGCTGGAGACGCCTAGCTGGATCGCGTAGTACACGGTGAGCAGATAGCCGCTCTGCGACAGCGTGCCGACCGCCGCCTGTCGTATCGCGTCACGTGCCGTGAAGCCGCGCCAGGACGCCCGCGCCATCGTGAGGGCGACGACCGCGAGCACGAGGGCCAGCGGCAGGAACCGCCACATCAGGACCGTCACCGCGGACGCGCTCCCGGCGCCCAGCTTGGCCCCGATGAAACCCGAGCTCCAGGTCAGTACGAACGCGATCGAGAGCAGGACGTTCATGCCGTTCCTCCGAGTGAGGTATACCGATCTGTCTACTCGCCTCGAGTATACAGATCGGTTTACTATGGAGTCATGGCCGAGCTGCTGAGTGAGATCGTGAAGGACGCCGCAGGAACCGCAGGGGCACCGCGCAGGATCGTCATGACGCCGGCCGCGCGGCGCGCCCTTGACGCTGCGAGCGCGCTCTTCTACGACCGCGGGATCCACGCCGTCGGAGTGGACCTCATCGCCGCCGAGGCCGGGGTCACCAAGAAGACGCTCTACGACCGGTTCGGCTCCAAGGAGCAGATCGTCGTCGAGTATCTGGCGGCTCGCGACGAGCGCTGGCAGGCCTTCCTCGCGCCGTACGTCGAGGCCGCGACCACCCCGCGGGCCAGGATCCTGGCCGTCTTCGACGCCTCACGCGACTGGGCCGACGCGTTCAGCGTCAAGGGCTGCAGCATGGTCAACGCGCACGCCGAGATCAGTGACCCCGCGCACCCCGCGTATCGGCTCATCACCGGCCAGAAGGCCTGGATGCTCGCCCTGTTCACCGGCCTCGCCCGCGACCTCGCGCCCCGGCGGGCGGCGCGGCTCGGCCGCACGCTCATGCTGCTGCACGAGGGCGCCTTGGTCGCGCACGGCCTGGGCATCTTCCCGGACGCGATCGATCACGCCCGAGACGAGGCGGCGGCGTTGCTCGGCGCGGCCTTCCACGACGCCTCGGCGGCGGCGGAAGGAAAGCGCGGGTGAACAGGCCCGGGTCGCACCGCCGGTCACTGCCCCGAGCAGCTGCGGACCGCCGGCCGCGGTGGGACCCGCCCGTCGGTGTCGGGCTCCACCGTGGTCGCGAGGGTGTCGAGGAAGCGCTGGAGCGCGGGCGCGCCGCCCGGGCCCAGGCTTCGGCGGATGGGCGGCACGGTCGCCGGGGCGTCGGAGCCGCGCCGGGCCCCGGCCGTGGGGCAGGGGGGCGTGGCGTCTACGGTCACGGCCCGGCGTATGAACTCATCGACCGGGAGGCCGAGCTGGTCCGCGTTCCGCAGGACCGCTTCGTACTCGTCGGGTGTGAACAAGACCTGCACAGGCTTGGCACCGTCCATGAACGCATGATGCCGTCCGAGGGTGCGTCGCGCGGTGCGGTTGGCATATTCGCGCTCGAAGGCGTGAAACGGACCCGAGTGGACATGAACGGTCGGAAAGAGATGTAGGCCCCGACCGGACGGGGGAATCGCGATCGGGACCTACGCACTGTTCAACGGTGAACCAAAGGTCGGTGTTCCCAGGTGGGGGCCCTGAAGCTGTGAGCTGCGTTACGTGACGAGCGGTGTCGAGGGGTACCCGGGGCGTCAGCGAGGAAGGGAACGCGCGACGCGGAATCCCACGTCGTCGATGCGGAACGTCGGGTGGCTGCGTCGCCGCACCGAGGCCCGGCAGCTCCAGTGCTCGTCGAACCAGCCACCGCCGCGGAGCACCCGATAGGCGCCGTACACCTCGGGGTCGTAGAGGTCCCAGCACCACTCCCACACGTTGCCGAGCATGTCGTGCAGGCCCCACGTGTTGGCCTGCTTGCCGCCCACGTCGTGGATCCGTCCGGAGCCGTTGCCGCCGTACCAGGCGATCGCGTCGAGCGGCCCGTACCGCGCACCGGCCGTACCCGCCCGGCACGCGTGTTCCCACTCCGCCTCGGTCGGCAGCCGGTATCCGTGGGAGGTCGCCTCCCACTCGATGTCCGCCGGTTCCTCGGCGTCGTCGGCGCGCAGACGGTAGGCGGGGGCAAGACCCTCCCGCAGGGACAGCGCGTTGCAGAACCGGACCGCGTCCAGCCAGGAGACGCCCTCCACGGGCAGCCGGTCGCCGCGCGCGGCGCTCGGCCGCTCGCCGGTGACCCGCGCGTACTGCTCCTGGGTGACGGGGAACGGCGCGAGTTCGTGGGCCGCCACCTCGACCGGCCAACTGCGTCGCGTCCGCCGGTCCGACAGCGTCACCTGACCCGCCGGGACACTGATCATCTCGGGCTCCGTAATCATGTCGACAGCAGGCGGGCCGCACGCATCTGCAGGTAACGCGTCTCGGGAACGCTCAGCGTACGCTTGGCCGCCAACTGGTAGGCGGCGCGGGCCGCTTCCGTCTCGCCCGCCCGCTCCAGGAGGTGGGCGCGCACGGCATCGAGCCGGTGATGCCCCGCCAGCCGTTCTTCGAGCGCCGCCACTTCGGCGAGTCCGGCGCGGGGCCCGTGCACCATGGCGAAGGCCACGGCCCGGCTGAGTTCGGCCATGGGTTCGGGAGCACGGCGTACGAGGAGGTCGTAGAGGGCGAGGATCTGCGGCCAGTCGGTGTCGTCGGCGCGCGCGGCCTCGTCGTGCAGCGCGGCGATCGCCGCCTGCAACTGGTAGACGCCCGCGGGGCCTTGGGACAGGGCCTTCTCGACCAGAGCGGAGCCCTCCTCGATCGCGCGCCGGTCCCAGCGTGAGCGGTCCTGCTCGTCGAGCGGGATGAGCTCCCCGTGCGGACCTGTACGGGCCGCGCTGCGGGCCTCGGTCAGCAGCATCAGCGCGAGCAGACCGGTCACCGCGCCCTCGTCGGGCAGCAGCGTGCGCACGGACCGGGTGAGCCGGATCGCCTCCCGCGCCAGATCCGAGCGGTGCAGGGCGCTGCCGGAGGTCGCCGTGTACCCCTCGTTGAAGATGAGGTAGAGCACCTGGAGCACCACCGAGAGCCGTTGATCACGGTCCTCAGGGCCCGGCTGCCGGAACGGCACGCCCTTGACCTTCGCCTTCGCCCTGCTGATGCGCTGCGCCATCGTCGCCTCGGGCACGAGGTGCGCGCGGGCGATCTCGGCCGTGGTCAGTCCGCCGACCGCGCGCAGCGTGAGGGCGACCTGCGCGGCCGGGCTCAGCTCAGGCCGGCAGCACAGGAACAGCAGGGTCAGGGTGTCGTCGTCGGACGGCGCGCGGCTCTCGCCGGGCGGGGGCGCCGTGAAGGCGTCCCGGGGCGACAACTGGGCAGCCTCCTCCTCGCGCCTGCGCCGCGCCTCGTCACTGCGCAGCTGATCCATGAGACGCCGCGACGCGACCCGGATCAGCCAGCCGCGCGGGTTCTCGGGAACGCCCTGTTCGGGCCACTGCCGCGCCGCGGCGATGAGAGCTTCCTGCACGGCGTCCTCGGCCTCGCCGAAGTGACCGTACCGGCGCACGAGCGCGCCGAGGACCTGCGGCGCGTGCAGGCGCAGCAGGTCCTCGGCCTCGGCTGTGCTGTTCAGCACGCGCCGTCGGGGCCACCCATGATGGGGCGGATCACCACGGGGTAGAGCGGTGCGCCCGCCGGGACGGGGCACTGCTGGATGCGGTTGGCGATCTCGGTGACGCGGTCCAGGCTCTCGCAGTCGAGGACCCAGTAACCGGCGAGGACTTCCTTCGTCTCGCCGTAGGGACCGTCCGTGATGACCGGGCGGCCCTCCTTGTCCACGTCGACCAGGCGGGTCTGCGACGGCTCGGCCAGGCCCTGCCCGTCGACCATCTCGCCGGACTCGGCCAGATCGTCGTTCAGCGCGCCCATGAAGGCGAACATCGCCTGCAGGTCCTTCTCGCTCCACGCCGGGCTGGTCGCGTTGCCCTTGCCACTCTGCGCCTCGTAGTCCGCCTGCGTGCCCTGCACCATCACCAGGTACTTCATGACGTTTCTCCTCGACTGTGCGGTGGTCACCCCGTGTGGGCAACTCTCACAGGGGACGTCGGGGCCGACCACTCGTTCTCGACATTACGCCGGGACAATTTCTGTGACGTGCCGAGAGGGTGCGCCCGGCCCCCGCCCACCACGACGTTTCGGTGGTCGCCGAACCGACGCGCGGCTACGGTCCGGGGCATGACGTACGCACAGCGAGCCGAGCAGTTCCGCGCCCTGCACCGCACCGGCGAGCCCCTGTTGCTGCCCAACGCCTGGGACCACGCCTCCGCCGCGGCCCTGGCCCACGGCGGCTTTCCGGCGATCGGCACCACCAGCCTCGGTGTGGCGGCCGCCGCGGGCAAGGCGGACGCCACCGGCGGCACACGGGAGGAGACCCTGCGCCTGGCCCGCGGCCTGGCAAGGCTGCCCGCGCTGGTCACCGTGGACATCGAGGGCGGTTTCAGCGACCGGCCCGGGGAGGTGGCGGCGCTCGCGGCGGAACTCGCCGGGGCGGGTGTCGTGGGCGTCAACATCGAGGACGGCCGCCCGGACGGGACGCTGGCCGACTCAGCTGTGCAGTGCGAGCTGATCCGCGCCGTCAAGGAAGCGGCCCCCGACCTGTTCGTCAACGCGCGCACGGACACGTACTGGCTGCGCGCCGGGGGAGCGGCCGAGACCGGGCGGCGGGCCGCCGACTACCGACTGGCGGGCGCCGACGGCCTGTTCGTCCCCGGCCTGCAGGACGAGAAGGTCATCGCGGGGTTGGTCGCGGGGGCGACCGACATGCCGTTGAACATCCTCTTCGCGCCCGGCTGTCTGACCTATTCGCGCCTCGCGGAGCTCGGGGTGCGCCGGGTGAGCAGCGGCTCGCTGCTCTTCCGCGCCGCGCTGCACGGAGCCGTCGAGGCGGCGCGTGCGATCACTCGGGGCGGCGCCGTGCCAGAGGGCCTGCCCTCGTACGCGGACGCCCAGGCGCTCTCGGCGGCTTACGGCGAGGAGGCGTAGGGCGGCCCGTCGGCGTCCGACGTGTCGCCCCGCTCCGGCCCTCCGCCGCCGTCACGCCGGGGGCCGCGCCCGCCGGGCTTCTCGTCCCCGTGGCCCGGCCACCACGCCTTGTGGCCGATCAGCGCCGTCAGCGCGGGCGTGAAGATCATCGCCATGACGAAGGCGGCGATGAGGATGCCGAAGGACAGCGAGAAACCCATCTGGGAGAGCGTCGAGTTGCCCGCGAGCATCAGCGTCGCGAACGTGCCCGCCAGGATCACGCCCGCCGAGCCGATCGTCGGGCCCGAGTGGCGCACCGCCGTGCCCGCGGCACCGTGCGGGGTGCGGCCCTCGCGGGCCTCCTCGCGCAGCCGCGAGACCATCAGGATGTTGTAGTCCGTGCCGAGGGCGACCACGAACAAGTACATGATCACGGGCAGCATGAACATCAGCCCGGGCTGGCTGCCGATCTGCTGGAAGAGCAGCGACGTGGCGCCCAGGGTCGCGCCGAAACCGAGCGCCACCGACAGCATCAGGTACCAGGGAGCCACCAGGCTCCGCAGCAGCAGGCCGAGGATGACCATGATGGCGAGGGCGGCCACCGGGAAGACGACCGAATAGTCGCGGTCCACGGCCTTGTTGATGTCGACGTACACCGCGGTCGTCCCGCCGACGAGTGCTTCGGTACCGGCCGGGGCCTCGTCGTGGGCGACAGGGCGCAGGCGGTCCTTGACGGTCTCCAGGGCCTTGTCGGAGGCGGGTGGATCCGAGAGCACCACGGAGAACGACGCTGTTGTGCCGTCCTCGCTCAGGCGGGCGGGGGAGACCTCGCCCACGCCTTCGACCCCGTCCAGCCGCCCTTGGAAGGCGGCCGTCCGCGCTTCGGGGAGCGGCCCTTCGTCCGTCGAGGTGAGGTAGACGAAGGTCGGGTCGGTGGTGCCCGCGGGGAAGCCCTTCTGGAGGTTCTTCAGGGCGACCATCGACTCCTTCTCCTTGGGCAGCGAGGAGCCCGCCAGGTCGAAGTTGGCCCGGTAGCCGAGGGCGCCCAGCGTGAGCGCGCCCATGAACAGCGCCGACACCAGGGCCCAGACGGCGGGCTTGCGGGCGATGGCGGCGCCGAGCCGCGCGAAGCCGGTGCCCTGCGGCTCCCGCTGCCACGACTTCGAGGGCCAGAACACCTTCGTGCCGAGCAGCGAGACGACGGCGGGGACCAGCGTGAGCCCGGCGAGCAGCGTCACGAAGACCGCGATGGCCAGGGCGGGGCCCATGGAGCGCAGCATGCCGAGCGAGGAGAGCGTCAGGGCGGCGAACGCGACGATGACGGCGCCCGCCGCCGAGGTGATCGCCTCGCCGACCCGCTCGACGGCATGCACCATGCCGCCCTTGGGATCCTCGCCCGCGCGCAGGGCCTCTCGGTAGCGGAAGAGCAGGAACAGGATGTAGTCCGTGCCGACGCCGAACAGGACGACGGTCAGGAGCTCCTGGATGGACGAGTCGGCCTTCATGTCGAAGGCCTTGTTCGCGGAGGCGATCAGGCCGGTCGCCATCGGAGAGATGAGGCCGATCAGGACCACCGGAAGCAGCGCGATGATCGGGCTCCGGAAGATCACCAGGAGCAGCACGACGATGATCAGGACGGTGCCGACCCCGACGAGCAGCCCGGCCCGCTCGGAGGCGTCACTCTCGTCGAGCGCCTGGGCGGCGGAGCCCGTGATCCCGGCCGAGAGGTCCGTGCCCTTCAGCTCGGGCTTGAGGTCGGAGCGCAGCTCCTCGACCGCGTCCTGCTGTGCGGTGTCCTCGGGGTCGGTGATCTTCGGCATCGCGACGACCGACGTCTGCACGAGCTTGTTGGGCGAGACCGTGCCGGGCACGACCGCCTGCACCTGGGGGATCTTCTTGGCCTGCAGATCCTTGGAGACGCGGGTGATGTCCGCGGAGTCGGCGGCCGTCAGCTTCTTGCCGTCGGAGCGCTGGAAGACGATGATGGCGCCGACGTTCTGCTGTTTGGGGAACTCCGCTTCCTGCACGTCGGCTGCGCGGATGGACTCGTAATGGTCCGGCAGGAAGCTCGCCTCGTCGCTGCTCGAGGTGAGTTTCGGCGCCAGGGAAATCACGGCACCGGCCACCACGACCCATGCCAGGATGATCCACCACGGGCGACGGACCACGAATCGGCCCAGGCCAGAAAACATCGGCTGCTGCCTCTCCCTCGCCCCCGAGGCGTGACGGCGCGTTCTGACCAAGGATCTTCCGGACCGGGCGGCCCCGCCACTTGAACCGTTCGGCGCAAGGACGGGGCGCCCCCCCCCGAAGCCCCCGCTCCGTCAGAAGTTGATCATGTGCCCGGCCAGGCCGTGCACCGCTTCCTTGACCGCCTCGCCGAGCGTCGGGTGCGCGTGCACGTTGCGGGAGACCTCGTGCACGGTCAGGTCCCACTGCTGGGCCAGCGTCAGCTCGGGAAGGAGCTCGGTGACGTCCGGGCCGATCAGGTGGGCGCCGATGATCTCGCCGTACCGAGCATCACTGATGATCTTGACGAAGCCGACGGTGTCGCCGAGGCCGTGCGCCTTGCCGTTGGCCATGAACGGGAACTTGGCGACCTTGACGTCGAAGCCCTTCTCCTTGGCCTGCGCCTCGGTCCAGCCGAAGCTGGCGATCTGCGGCTGGGAGTAGGTGGCGCGCGGGATCATCGGGTAGTCGAGTTCCATCGTCTCGGCGCCGGCGAGGGTCTCGGCGGCCACGACACCCATGGACTCGGCGGTGTGCGCGAGCATCAGCTTCGCGGTGACGTCACCGATGGCGTAGATGTGCGGCACGTTCGTCCGCCCGCGCCCGTCGATGTCGATGGCGCCGCGCTCGGTCAGCGCCACGCCCGTCGCCTCAAGACCGAAGCCGGTGACGTTCGGTGCGAAGCCGATGGCCTGCAGGACCTTGTCCGCCTCCAGGACCTCCTGCGCGCCGTCCTTGCCCGTCACGGTGACCTTGACCTTCGGTCCCGACTCGTCGATCGACTCGACGCGGGTCGAGGTCTTCACGTCGATGCCGAGCTTGCGGTACTGCTTGGCGAGCTCCGTCGAGACGTCCGCGTCCTCGAGCGGCGCGATGCGGTCGAGGAACTCGACGATGGTGACCTGCACGCCGTAGTTGTGCAGGACGTAGGCGAACTCGATGCCGATGGCGCCCGCGCCCGCGATCACGATGGACTCCGGCACCGAGTCGGCGAGGATCTGCTCCTCGTACGTCACGACGCGCTCGGAGCGCCGCGTGCCGGGCAGCAGCTTCGGCGTCGCGCCCGTCGCGATGATGCAGTTCTCGAACGTGATCGTGTCCGTGGAGCCGTCCGACTTGGCGACCTGGAGCGTGTTCGCGTCGAGGAACGTGCCCCGGCCGTCGAACTCGGTGATCTTGTTCTTCTTCATCAGGAAGTGGACGCCCTTGACGCGGCCGTCCGCGACCGTGCGGCTGCGGTTGAACGCCTCGCCGTAGTCGAAGGACACGCTGCCGTCGACCTTGATGCCGTACGTCTTCTGCTCGTGCGTGAACAGATGGGCCAGCTCGGCGTTGCGCAGCAGCGCCTTGGTCGGGATGCAGCCGACGTTGAGGCAGACACCTCCCCAGTACTTCTCCTCGACGACCGCTACCCGCTTGCCCAGCTGGGCGGCGCGGATGGCGGCCACATAGCCGCCGGGTCCTGCTCCGAGCACGACGACGTCGAAGCGGTCTTCCATGGGGAGGTCCTCTCTGGTGGTACGTATCAGGTGGTACGTATCAGGTGGTACGTGACTCGCGCACCTCCGATCATGCGTCATCCGGCCGCCTCGCGGGCGGCCGGGTGTCCGATGTCATGCCACCCGTCCTGCCCGTGTTTCCCAACCGCCTCCAGGGTCAGGCCCGTTGGCCTTCCGGCCCGGGTTCACCCGGTCGTGAGGCACGGGATAGTGTCGGCGTGACGGAGCAGAAACACATGTCCCTCTGGGAGAGGTGGGGAACGCGCTGTGGCGGCAGACGACCAGGCCGAGTCGGTGTCCATACCCTTCGACGTGCCGACATCGGCACGTGCCTACGGCTGGATGCTCGGCGGCAAGGACAACTACGCGGTCGACCGGGACTTCCTGCTGCGGACGCTGCCCGACTTCCCCGAGTGCCTCGACATCGCCCGGCAGAACCGCGAGTTCCTGTTCCGCGCCGTGCGGCATCTGACCCAGGCGGGCATCCGCCAGTTCATCGACATGGGCTGCGGTCTGCCGACCGACGACAACGTCCACCAGGTCGCCCGGCGCTTCGCACAGGACACCCGCGTCGTCTACGTGGACGTCGACCCGATCGTCCTCGCGCACGGCAGGGCGCTGCTCGCCGACGACTCCACCACCACCGTCGTCCAGGGCGACATGCGTGACCAGGACGCGATCCTCGGCCACCCCGACGTCGTCCGGCTCATCGACTTCGACGAACCGGTCGCGGTGCTCTTCCTGTCGGTGGTGCACCACCTCACCGACGCCGACGGCCCCCGCCGCGTGCTGCGTACGATCATCGACCGGGCGGCGCCCGGCAGTTACCTCGGCCTCTCGCAGGTCGTCGCCGACGACCCGGTCCGCGGCGCCGCGATGAGCGCGCACATCTCCGGTGGCGGCGTCCCCTGGCAGACCCGCACCCCGGCCGAGCTCGACGCCTTCCTGGACGGTCTCGAGCCGGTCGAGCCCGGCCTGGTGAACCTGGTCGACTGGCGCCCCGACGCCGACCAGCCCCCGCTGGCCCCGGTCCACGAGGACCTGACCCCCTATCTGGGAGCCACCGAGCAGAGCAAGGGGATCTACGAGTACGGCGGTTTGCTCCGCAAGGCATAGCCATACACAATGGCGTGCATGATCCAGCACCTGACCGCCGCCGTGAGGACCTTCCAGGTCCCGTGGCGCCGTGGGTGCGAGCGATCGGGTCGCTAGCTGCCCGGGGATTCGTCTCCAGCCGTCCGGAGTTCCGACTCCGTGACGCCACCCGTTCACTCACAACTGAAGGATCACCATGGCTGTGATTTCCCCTGCCGTCTCTCCCGTCTCCGCCGCCTCGTCCGGTCCCACGCTCCGTGACGCCCGCGTCCCCGCCGACGGCATGTACGAAGGCCGCCGCACCCTGCGCCGCGTCCCCGAGGGCTGGGAAGAGCGCCCGTACGAACTGATCGACGTCGTCCCCCAGGGTCGCCTCATCGGCGCCGAGATCCGCGGCGTCGACCTCGCGCAGCCGCTCACCCCCGCCCTGCGCGACGAGCTCAACCGTGCCCTCCTGGAGTGGAAGGTGCTCTTCTTCCGGGGCGCCGGTATCACCTCCGAGCAGCAGCGTGCCTTCGCCCTCAACTGGGGCGAGTTGGAGACCAATCCGCTGCTGGCGCGCGGCTCGGCCGAGGATGTCGTGCGGTTCGACAAGGGCGGCAGCGCCACACCCACGTACGAGAACGTCTGGCACGCCGACGTCACGTTCCGCGAGCGTCCCGCGCTCGGTGCCGTCCTGCAGCTGCGTGAGGTGCCGCCGGTCGGCGGCGACACGATGTGGGCGGACATGGCGGCCGCCTACGACAACCTCCCCGACGAGGTGAAGGCCCGCATCGAGGACGCCCACGCGGTGCACGACTTCATCCCCGGCTTCGTCCGTTTCTACGGCCCCGAGAAGCTGATCCCGCTCCAGGAGCAGTTCCCGCCGGTCACCCACCCCGTCGTACGCAGGCACCCGGAGACCGGGCGGAAGATGCTCTTCGTGAACACCTCCTTCACCACGCACATCGTGGGCATGGAGCGGGCCGAGAGCGACCGGCTGCTGAGCTATCTGGTGCGGCAGGCGCAGGTCCCGGAGTACCAGGTGCGGTTCCACTGGCAGGCGGGTGACGTCGCCTTCTGGGACAACCGCTCCACCCAGCACTACGCCGTCGACGACTACGCCCCGCACCGTCGCGTGGCCGAGCGCGTCGCGATAGCGGGCGACCGCCCGTTCTGATCCTCTTCCTCGGAAGGAACCTCATGGCAGCCGCAGCGCGCTTCCCGTTGACGCCCGAGCCGATCCACGTCCCCGACGCGGTGCTCGACGACCTCAGGGCGCGGCTGCGGCTGACGCGGTGGCCCGACGACGTGGGCAACGAGGACGGGTACTACGGCGTCCGCCGCGGCTACCTCCAGGAGTTGGCCGAGTACTGGCTCGACCACTACGACTGGCGCAAGGCCGAGGCGGCGATCAACTCCTACGAGCACTACGGGGTGCGGGTCGACGGCGTGCCCGTGCACTTCATGCGCAGGCCCGGTGTCGGCCCCGCCCCCACCCCGCTCATCCTCACGCACGGCTGGCCCTGGACCTTCTGGCACTGGTCCAAGGTCGTCGACCAGCTCGCCGACCCCGCCGCGTTCGGCGGCGACCCGGCCGACGCGTTCGACGTGATCGTGCCCTCGCTGCCCGGCTTCGGCTTCTCGGCGCCGCTGCCGGACCACCCCGACATGAACTTCTGGAAGGTCGCCGACCTCTGGCACACCTTGATGACCGACACGCTCGGCCATGAGAAGTACGCCGCCGCGGGGTGCGACATCGGAGCCCTTGTCACCGGTCAGCTCGGCCACAAGTACGCGGACGAACTGCACGGCATCCACATCGGTTCCGGCCAGAAGCTCACCATGTTCAACGGGGACCGGGGCTGGGACCTCAGCGGTGGGCAGCCGATCCCCGAGGGCCTTCCCGAGCCCGCGCACCGCCAACTCCTCTCCCTGGAACGGCGGTTCGCTTCCCACCTGGCGGTGCATGTGCTGGGGCCGAGCACCCTGTCCTACGGTCTCAGCGACTCACCGGTCGGTCTGCTCGCCTGGATCCTGGAGCGCTGGGACAAGTGGAGCGACAACCGGGGCGACATCGAGAGCGTCTTCTCCAAGGACGATCTCCTCACCCACGCCATGATCTTCTGGGCGAACAACACCATCGGGACCTCGGTGCGTTATTACGCCAACGCCAACCGCTACCCCTGGACGCCCTCCCACGACCGGCAGCCGGTCATCGAGGCCCCCACCGGCATCACCTTCGTCGCCCACGAGAACCCGCCCGGTGTCACCACCGCCGAGCAGCGGGTCCAGAGCTGGCTCACCGGCGACCGGGCCGACTGGTACCGGCACGTGAACCTCACCGCGCACGAGGACGGCGGTCACTTCATCCCGTGGGAGATCCCCGACGGCTGGGTGAGCGACCTGCGCCGCACGTTCCGCGGCCGGCGCTGAGGGTTCGGCGCCCCGGCCGGTTCGACGCCGCTCGGCTCAACGCCCGAGTGTCCGCCGCCACTTGACCTCGCCGTCCTGCCACTCGTCGGTGCGGGAGAGGCCCGCGGCGGCGGCGACGGCGGCCGAGGCCCGGTGGTCCGGGTGGACATGCGCGACGACGCTGCCCACGGCCCGCAGCCCGGCCAGCCAGTCGACCAGGCCGCGGGCCGCCTCCACGGCGATGCCCCGCCCCTGCCAGGGAGTTCCCACGACCCAGGCGATCTCCGCGACCGGCTCGCCGTCGCCGTCGGCGGGCACCACCGTCGCCTGCACGGTCCCGACCAGGCACTCCTCGTCGCGCGATCGCAGCACCCAGTTGCACCAGGAGACCGCGGGGTCGGGGGACCCGGCGGTCATCCGCCGGTAGCGGGCGCGCAGGGCGCGCGGATCGTCGGGAGAGCCGCCGATGAAGGTGTGCAGGGCCGGATCGGAGAGCGCCACGGCCATCTCGTCGGCGTGCTCGACCCGGAGAGGTACGAGGACGAGGCGGGCGGTGCTGATTTCCTGGGCGTGGACCGTGGGCATGCGTCAGCGTAGCCGAGGGGTCGGGCCCTGCTGCCGGCGAGCGAGCAGGAACGTGCGCTCGGCCGCGTTCTCGGTGTGGGCGAGGGCCGCGTCGTACGCGGCGGTCGCCTCGTCGGTGCGGCCCAGGCGGCGGAGCAGGTCGGCGCGGACGGCGTGGAAGACGTGGTAGCCGTCGAGTGCCAGGTCGTCGACGAGGGCCAGCGCCTCGTCGGGCCCCTTGACCTCGGCCACCGCCACCGCGCGATTGAGGGCCGCCACCGGGGTCGGGGCGACGGCCAGGAGCTGGTCGTACAGCTGGAGGATCTGACCCCAGTCGGTGGCGGACGCGGTCGGCGCGTCGCTGTGCACGGCGTTGATCGCGGCCTGGATCTGGTAGGGCCCCGGCCGGCCGCGGCGCAGACAACGCCGGACGAGCTCCTGGCCCTCGGCGATCAGGGCGCGGTCCCACCGGCCGCGGTCCTGGTCGGCGAGAAGGACGAGTTCACCGCCCGCGGTGGTCCTGGCCGCCCGCCGCGACTCGGAGAGCAGCATGAGCGCGAGCAGACCCAGTGCGTCCGGCTCGTCGGGCATCAGCTCGGTCAGGAGCCGGCCCAGGCGGACGGCCTCCGCGCAGAGGTCGTCGCGGACGAGCGTGTCACCCGCGCCGGCCGTATGCCCCTCGTTGAAGACGAGGTAGACCACGGCGAGGACCGCGCGGAGCCGTTCCGGCAGGTCCGCCTCGTGGGGAACCCGGTACGGGATGTGCGCGTCGCGGATCTTTCCCTTGGCCCGCACGATCCGCTGGGCCATCGTCGGCTCCGGCACCAGGAAGGCGCGGGCGATCTCCGTGGTGGTGAGACCACCCAGGAGACGCAGCGTGAGGGCCACCCGCGCCGCGGGGGCGAGCGCGGGATGGCAGCAGGTGAAGATCAGACGCAGACGTTCGTCGCGCACGGGTCCCTCCCAGGCCGGTCCCTCGTGGACGTGCAGCAGGGCTGCCTGCGCGTGCCGGTCCTCGCGGGACGCCTCCCTGCGCAGGCGGTCGATGGCGCGGTTGCGGGCGGTGGTGATGATCCAGCCCGCCGGGCTCGGCGGCAGGCCGGTGGAGGGCCATCGCCGCGCCGCCGTGGTGAACGCCTCCTGGACCGCGTCTTCGGCGATGTCGATGTCGCCGAAGACGCGGACCAGTACGGCCACGGCACGCCCGTACTGCGCGCGGAAGACCTGCTCGATCATCTCCGAAGTGACACCCGGGGGCTCCGGCTCCGGGGAGTCCGGCTCCGGGGGATTCGAAGTCACGGGCAGGAACCCGGCTGCAGCGGCCTGACCTCGATGGGCAGGGTGATGGCACGGGCCATCTTGGCGCCCCAGGCGAGCGCCTCGTCCAGATCGGCCGCCCGGATGACGGTGAAGCCGCCGAGGTGCTCCTTGCCCTCGACGTACGGGCCGTCGGTGGTGAGCACCTCGCTGTCCTCGAGGCGCAGCACGGTCGCCGTGCTCGGTGGGAAGAGACCCCCGGCGAACACCCAGGCGCCCGCCTCCCTGAGCTCGGCGTTCACCGCTTCGACGTCGCGCATGATCGGTTCGAGCACCTCCGGCTGGGGTACGCCGCCGTCGGGCTGGTAGATGCTGATCAAGTACTGGTTCATGGCTGCCTCTTTCTGGCGGATCGCCCTGTGAGAGGCCGGCTGCCGGCCTTTCACTGTCTATACGAACGGCGATCGACCGGCTCGACATGCCGAGGGAAAAATTCTCCTCGGCATGTCGCGGGGCGGCTCTCAGCGGTCGGTGATGACCGCGTCGAGATGCCGCAGCGCCGCCGTCACCCGCGCCGGATCGTCGAAGAACGGGTCGTCGGGAACGGGCAGCGACCCCGCGAGAGCGAGCCCGCGGCCCCGCGCCCACGTCGCGTCGTCCACGGCGACCGCGTCGCGGAACGCGCCGCGGGCCTCGTCCGGCAGGAAGAGCCATGCGGGCAGCAGGTCGACCGCCGGGTCGCCCACGGCCAGTGTCCCGAAGTCGATGACAGCGCTCAGCCGCCCGTCGACGGCCAGGAGATTGCCGGTGGCGAGGTCGCCGTGGACCCACACCGGCGGCCCGTCCCAGGCGGGAGCCGCGAGGGCCGCGTCCCATACGGCGGTCACCGCGTCACTGTCGACGAGCCCTGCCACCTTCAGCTTCGCGATCTTGGCGCGTACGAGGGAGTCGGCGAACAAGGAGTCGCACTCGGTGCCCACCCGTTCCCCGCGGAAGGCGTTGCTGAGCCTGGGGCCCGGGCCGCCGGTGGGGTCGATCCGCCGCAGCGCCGTGACGAACCCGGCCAGGTCCGCCGCGGCCCGGAGCGGATCGGCCAGGGAGTCGGTGGTCGCGGTCTCGCCCTCCAGCCACCGGTAGACGGACCAGGGGAAGGGATAGCCCTCGCCGGGCTCGCCCTTGCCGAGCGGCTCGGGGACGGTGAGCGGCAGCTGCGGGGCGAGCCGCGGCAGCCATCGCTGTTCCGCCTCCACCTGCCCCACCCAGCGGTGGTAGCGGGGCAACCGTACGGACATGTCGTCGCCGAGCCGGTAGGTCGCGTTGTCCATGCCGGACCGCCTGACCGGAGCGATCGGCAGGTCCGCCCACCGGGGGAACTGCGCTGCCAGCAACCGGCGGACCAGGTCCGTGTCGATGTACGGGTCACCGTCGGCCTCGGGTCCGACGTCGGGGTCCGAGGTGGTGTCACATGCTTCGGGTCCGCCTGCTGTCATGGGTGCAACTCCCGCTCATGGGCGACGCCTTGGACGTCGCACGGGGCGTCGTCCAAGGCGCTGTGAAGGTCAAGGCCTCATCCCACCGTCAGGGCCGAGGCCGCGTCCACCCAATTACCCTCGGGCGCACGGCGGGCGAGGGCTCAGAACGCGAAGGCCGCGCTTCCCGTGAGGCTCGCCTGCATCTCGCAGCTGTTGCCGAAGGTCGTGGACCACGCGACTCGTCGGCCCTGCCACACACCGTCGACGGTGACCACGACGGGCCTCCACTCCTTCGTGCAGAACGCGTCGGGTGACGCGCTGACGAGCCGGGCGAACTCGCCGTCGACCGAGCGGAGTTCGGCGCAGGCGGCGGAAGGTGCGGGGTGGCTTCCCGAGGCCTTGGGCGCACAGGTCAGCGTCACGGCGCGTTGCATGGTCGCGGTGTCCGCCTCTTCGCCCTGGCCGACGGCAAGGACCAGCGACGAGGGCGCGTAGAGGCCGGCGGCGGCCTCCTTGGGCTGGGCCTGCGCCGTGCCAGAGGTTCCGGACATCACACAGGCGGCCACGACAGCGGTGGCGCCCACCGTCTTGAGGAAGAAACGCACGTCAACTCTCCTTTGATGCGGGTGTGTTGCTGGTTGCTGACGGGAGTCTTGCCGGAGCGGAGAGTGAGCACCAAATACATGGTCGATTTCCGGATGCATGTGTCCGCTGAGCGGTCGCCGGATGACTGTTCGGGCAGCTCAGGACGGGCGGCAAGGAGATCGGGAGGGCCGTGGCAAGTGTCCAACATGTGGACCGGAAGCGATGGTGCAAGCAAGAACAACCGCCTGACCTGCGAAGACGGTTGTTTCTACTTTCTACCGGAATCGATGGTCGACCGGAAAGCATCGGTGCTAAGGGTGCGGGGTGCGGTTCGGGCAGGCCGTGCCCGGCAAAACCTCAGCCCAGCCTGACCGTGATCCGCTGTGTGGCCCCCTTCGTGCCGCTGAGATCCCCGAAGGTCAGCTTCAGGGACGCACCCGTCACCGCTGACGTGACCGTGGCGGGCTTGGCCGTCACCGTGGACACGGCGCGATTCCAGGTCAGGGTCAAAGAGGTCTGCGCGCGCATCGGGTCGCTGACGCAGATGACCGCTGTGCCGTCGCTCTTCTCGCTGATCTTCACGGAGCAGGGCGCACTCGCGGTGAGCTTGCCGACCGTGCCGCCGAACCAGAAGTTCACCCCGGTGAAGCCGAGCGAGGGTACGAGAACACCCTGCTGGTCGTCGGAGTTGGCGAGGATCTGAAGCCATCCGGTGGCTGTCGCCCTGGCCGCCGTCTGTGCCGCGCTCGCACCCGGCATCAGGAGGTAGGCGTACGTCCCGTTCGTCGGGGCGGTGCCGTGGTCGACGTACATCGTGAGGTACTTGCGGGCGATCGCCGTCGACGCGCCCCCCTTGTTGATGTCGCTCCATTTGCCGGTGCGCTCCTCGCGCAGCGCCTTCACCGTCGCGCCGCCGGGGAAGACATAGCCGCCGTGGCCCCCGATGTGCGCCCACTTGGCGCCGGTGAGCGTCGCCGACCACGGGCTGCCGGTCGGTTTGGCGGCGCCGTCCACCTGGAAGGAAGCGGTGCCTGTCGGGCCGAGGTTGCGGTTCTCGACGGTCGTCTCGACCGCCGAGCCGTCCGTGCAGGCGATGCCCGCGCCCAGGCAGACGATCGCGTCGTCCAGGCAGAACCATGACTTCTTGGCGCGCAGCGTGCTCTGCAGGCCCTTCAAGTACTGCCCGATGGCGGCGCGTTGACCGTCACTCGCCCCGCCCACCCACTTCACGCCCGGCAGGGAAGCGCCCCAGTCGCCGCCCGCCGCGTCCGCGAGCGTCTTGCGGGAGGCCGTGATGCCGGGCAGCCGATACGGGTCGACAGTGGGCCAGAAGGCGTCGCTGTACTGCCCGTTGGCGTAGTTGTCTCCCCACCAATAGAGCATGCCCGATCCGGTGTGCCAGCCTCGCAGGTTCTCGCCGTTGCCCGTCTCGTAGTACGTGATGCGGGGATCGGCCATGCTGATCGACGCCGCCCAGCCGGGACGCCGGTGCGTGGCGCGGGCCATGTTGGGGAAGAGACGGTGGCCGATGGGCTCCGGGGCGGCGGTCACCGACGGGTCGTTCTCGACACCTTGCAGGCGGGCCAGGCTCGTCAGGCCGAGCGAGGCGTCGCTCAGTGGCGGGCTGTAGTAGTCGCGCCGTATCCAGCCCTTGACCAGAGCCCGCCAGCGCGCGTTCTCGGCGGCGCTCGCGCCCTGGCCGAGGAGCACCACGGCCGCCATGACGGGATGGCCGCGCCGGTGGTCGTCCGCCTGGATCTTCTTGGCGTCGGACGCGGAGAGGCCGCGGCTGATGGCGCGGCCCGCCACCCCGTCCATGACGAGGCCGTTGTAGAGGAACGGTGCCCACGCCTTCTCCACGGCGTCGAACACGATCTGCTTCTTGGGGTCCGTGACCTCCCAACTGGAGCCGCGCAGCAGCGAGAAGAGCATGCCGAGGCCGCCCAGCAGCACCGACCCGTACGACCCGGTGTAGGGCACGGTGGTGTGCTGGATGAACGAGCCGTCGGTGTAGAGGCCGTCGCCGGTCGTCACGTACGGGAAGACGGGGGAGAGCGCGTCCCTGGCCAGCGCGATCTTCGCGGAACTGGCGCCGACCACCCCGCGCAACGCGAGCACACGGCACAGGTCGACGCGGTTGGCCCCGGTGCTCGTCCCGGTGTAGCTGCCCACCGCCGCATCGGGCACGAAGTGGTCCACTGCCTTGCAGTAGTCGGCCACCTGGGTCGCGGACAGCTCGTCGTACATCAGCACGCAGACGTCGAGGAGGGCCTGCGGGGCTCCTATCTGCCAGCTGTACCAGTTGCCGAAGCGTGCCTGGTTCTCGTTGTAGACCTCGGCGTAGAGATGATCGAGCCCCTTGAGGATGTCGGCCCTGAGGCCCGTGTCGCCGGTCAGGCCCGTGCCCTGCTGCCGGTAGGCCTGGGCCATGGTGTTGAGCCTGCTGTAACCGGTCACCACGTTCGCCGAGTAGCCGTACGACTCCTGGTCGGTGTCCGGATCCGGGTCGGCGTACGAGGCGTCCGGCCACAGTGAGCCCGCCGTGGGGGCCATGGTGCCGCGCAACTCCCGCGCGCTGGCGCCTAGTTCGGCGAGGCGGCTCTTGAAGGGCTCGACCGTGGGGGAGAAGCCCTCGCCGAGGATGAGGGTGCGCCATGTGGCGCGCAGCGCCTCGTACGCGTCCGCCTCCACCGCCGCCGCGTCGGTGGGCTGACCCGAGGCCGTCAGGGCGAGCGCGGAGCCACCGGTGGTGAGCAGGAAGGCGCGGCGGGACCAGGGAGAGGGCATGGAGTCTCCGGTGGTGAGGGGGAGCGAGACGGAGGAGGCGCGAGGGCCGCGAGAAGAGCAAGCGCTTTCTAGCATGCGTGCGGGCCACTGCTCAATGGGTCGGGCAACGCGCTGTAGCGTCAGGGGTATGAACGATCACGCAGTAGTGGATGTGGGCGACGTACGCCTGGCCTACCGGACCTGGGGCGACTCGTACGGAGCGCCCGTCGTGCTGCTGCACGGGCTCGGTGGTTCCTCGGCGACCTGGGAGCAGGTCGGGCAGGTGCTCGGCCAGGAGTGGCGGGTGTACGCGCTCGATCTGCGCGGGCACGGGGAGAGTGACTGGCCGGACGAGTACACGGTCGAGCTGATGCGGGACGACGTGCTCGGCTTCCTCGACGAGCTGGGCCTGGACCGGGTGGGCCTCGTGGGCCACTCCATGGGCGGAGTGGTGGCGTACCTGCTCGCCCAGGAACACCCGGACCGCGTCGAGCGTCTCGTCCTGGAGGAGACGCCGCCGCCCTACCCGCGCGAGTGGGTCGATGCCCCGCGCCCCGACGGCGCCCTCGACTTCGACTGGCCCGTGTCCCCGGCGGTCCGCGCCCAGATCTTCGACCCCGACCCGGAGTGGGCCGAACGCCTCGGCGAGATCGTCGCACCGACGCTGATCGTGGCGGGCGGATCGGACAGCAGCATGCCGCAGGAGCACATCCCCGACATGGCCATGGCGATCCCCGACACCCGGACGATCACGATCCCGGTCGGGCACCAGGTGCACGAGCAGAGTCCGCAGCAGTTCGCGGAGCAGGTCACCGAGTTCTTCACCAGCTGAACAGGGGGGAGCGGTCCGGCACCGTCGCGGCGGTGCCGGACCGCATCTGTCGAGGGTTACGCCGGCCGGGGCCGTGACTGGTGGAGACGGGTGTAGTAGCGGCCCTCCGTCTCCAGGCCCGTGGGATCGTCACCGGCCGCGAGCACCTGCTCCACCGCCCTGCTCTGCTCGGTGAGATCGGTGAACAGCCGCTGCGGATAAGTGCGTTCGGGATCGGTCTCGGTGGCCAGGCCGTGGGCGTCCAGGGTCGCCAGGATCTCCTGGAAAGGCACCGTGCGCAGCACGAAGGCGCTCACCCACACCGGGATGCGTGTCGCGTCCAGGAGTGCGCCGAAGGTGCGGTGGGTGATGTAGCCGATGCCTCCGGTGACCGTGATCAGACCGACGCGCCCCACGGCGTCGCGCAGTCCGTCGCTGGGCGGGTGCCGTTCGAGGTTCTCGGCATAGGCCTCGTCGAGCAGACCCACCTCCAGGGCGTAGCGCGTCGCGTTGTCGGCGGTGTCGAGGCCGATGACCGGGACCGCGTCGGTCCGCCGCCGCGAGGCGTAGAACTCCTTGTCGGACTCGACGAGCTCGCCCCGGGTGAGGGCGCCGGTCTCGGCGCTGGTGTAGTGCGCGTACAGGTCCGCGAGCGTGAGGTCGTGGTTGAGCAGCGCCGCGTTGATCCCGTAGGAGCAGCAGAGGTCGAGGACCGTGACGGGACGACGGGTGCCGCGCACCGCCGACCGCTGGGCGAGCGTGCGCCTGAAGACGTCCTGAGCCTGCTGCGGTATCTCGTACCGCAAGGGGGCCAGCGTGCGGAAGTATGCGCGGGGGTCGGGCTGGTTGTAGATGTCGTCGAACCGGGTCTTGCCTGCCGCGGTGGTGGTGCGGGCACCGGTCATGAGGCATGCCTCCTCGTGCTGAGTGGCGGATCTACGGCCGCGACACGTCTACCTGACCCATGGCCCGAACCGGTAGACCTCCTGGCGGTAACCGGCCACCACGCGGGCCACAAGCCTCGGAAACCATTCCGGCCCGTCCCGTTCGGACACTGGTCGAAGCCCGGAGATCCGCTGTACGCCAAGGTCGCCTCCGAAGCTGGTTCAGGCCCGAACGGCTGGGATCATGCCTATGCGGCCGCCGGCCGTCTCGGTTCCGGCTCCGCCCCTGTGGCCGCTGGTGCCGGTGGCATCGCCTGCGTCTGCTGGGCCTTCTCCAGGAAGCGCAGGAGTTCCACGGGGAAGGGCAGTACGAGGGTCGAGTTCTTCTCCGCGGCGACCGCCACCACGGTCTGCAGCAGCCGCAGTTGGAGGGCGGCCGGTTCCTCCGCCATCTGGTGCGCCGCCTCGGCCAGCTTCTTGGAGGCCTGCAGCTCGGCGTCCGCGTTGATCACGCGGGCCCGCCGCTCGCGGTCGGCCTCGGCCTGCCGGGCCATCGAGCGCTTCATCGTCTCGGGCAGCGACACGTCCTTGATCTCGACCCGGTCGATCTGCACGCCCCAGCCCATGGCAGGGGAGTCGATCATCAGCTCCAGGCCCTGGTTGAGCTTCTCGCGGTTGGAGAGCAGGTCATCCAGATCGCTCTTGCCGATGATCGAGCGCAGCGACGTCTGCGCCATCTGTGAGACGGCGAAGCGGTAGTCCTCCACCTTGATCACCGCGTCCGCCGGGTCGATCACCTTGAAGTAGATGACCGCGTCCACGCGCACCGTGACGTTGTCCCGGGTGATGCCGTCCTGCGCCGGGACCGGCATCGTGACGATCTGCATGTTCACCTTGTTCAGGCGGTCGACACCGGGAACGATCATGGTGAAGCCCGGTCTGCGGATCTCCTCCCGCAGTCGGCCCAGGCGGAACACCACCCCTCGCTCGTACTGCTTGACCACGCGGGCCGCCGACACCACGTACAGGAAACCGGCAGCGGCGACCGCGGCCCCTGCCGTGAGCAGCTCTTGGACCATGACGACCCCCTTCTTCCGAGTCGTCCGTCTCGTTACCAAGATATGCCCCCATTTGTCCACGGTCGAGCCCCGATCGCCCGCCGCTGACTAGGGTGGGGACGGTGTTCACCTCCCAGGGACCCACACTCCGCGAACTGGCCGTGCAGGCTTTCTCCTCCATCCAGGACGGCTACGACCTGCTGGCCCCGAAGTTCGACCACACTCCCTTCCGCACGCCCGACCGGATGCTCGACGCGGTCGCGGACACCCTGGCCGGCCTCGGGCCGTTCGACGCGGGGCTCGATGTCTGCTGCGGCACCGGCGCGGGCGTCGAGACGCTGCTGCCGCTGTGCCGGGAACGGATCACCGGCGTCGACTTCAGCGCCGGGATGCTGACCGAGGCGCGGGCAGCCGTGGTCCCACGCGACGGCGGGCCCGCGGTGCGGTGGGTGCGGGCCGACGCCCGCGCCCTGCCCTTCGTCGAGGTCTTCGACCTGGCGGTGAGCTTCGGGGCGTTCGGGCACTTCCTGCCCGCCGAGCGGCCGCGGCTGTTCGCGGAGGTCTGCGGGGCGCTGCGGCCGGGCGGGGTCTTCGCCTTTCCGATCGGCGCGCCGCCGCCCTTGACGTCGCCGCTGTACTGGGCGCTGCTCGGCTTCGACGGGATGATGCGGGTGCGCAACCTGCTGTGGCGTCCGCCGTTCGTCATGTACTACAGGACCTTCCCGCTGGGGGGTGTGCTGGAGGACCTGCTCCGGGCCGGGTTCACGATGCGGCTGCACCCGCTGGAGGAGTTCGGGCGCCGGGCCGACGGGAGCCCCCGCTGGTGCCTGGTCGAGGCGCGCAAGGTCTGAGCGTCACCCTTGTCCGGGCCTCTGCTCCCGGGCCCCTAGTCCCGAGCCCCTGCTCCCGGATCATTGGAACGCCCTGCGGTACGCCTGCGGGCTGACCCCGGCGACGCGCTTGAAGCGGTCGCGGAACGCGGTGGGCGAGCCGAAGCCGACCTGCACGGCGATGCGCTCGACGGAGTGCCCGGTCGTTTCGAGCAGGTGTTGTGCCTGCCGGACACGTGCGCGGTGCAGCCACTGCAGTGGTGTGCTGCCCGTCTGATCGCGGAAGCGACGCAGCAGGGTGCGGGTGCTCATGCCCGCCCGGCCCGCGATGTCCGCCAGGGTGAGCTCGCGCCCCGCGTTCTCCTCCAGCCAGCGCAGGAGCGGCTCCAGCTCGGAGCCCTGCGGTGTGGGCGGCGCGTCGGGGACGATGAACTGGGCCTGGCCGCCCTCGCGTTCCAGGGGCATCACCGAGAGGCGGGCGGCGTCCGCCGCGACGGCTGAGCCGTAGTCCCGGCGGATCATGTGCAGGCACAGGTCGAGCCCGGCGGCGGCACCGGCGGACGTCAGGATCTGTCCGTTGTCGACGTAGAGCACGTCCGGGTCGACGTCGACGTCAAGATGGCGTTCGGCGAGCACGGTCGCGGCCGCCCAGTGCGTGGTGGCGCGCAGCCCGGACAGAAGGCCGGCCGCGGCGAGCGTGAAGGTGCCCGCGCAGATCGAGGCGATCCGCGTCCCGTCGGCCGCCGCGGCCCGCAGCGCGTCGAGCACCGCGTCGGGGACCGGCCGGGACACGTCGGCGGTGCCGGGCACGATGATCGTGTCCGCGTCCGCGAGCCCCTCCAGGCCCCACGGCGCCTGGAGCGTGAACAGACCGGCGTCGATCCGCGGCGCGGCGGCGCAGACCCGCACCCGGTAGCCGGACCGCCCGCCCGGCAGCCGGGTGCGGCCGAAGACCTCGATGGGGGTGGACAGGTCGAACGGGATGACGGTGTCCAGCGCCAGGACGGCCACGGTATGCATGGCGGCAACGTACGGCAGAGTCGGGATCCCGCCAAGCGCGTGCACAGGCGCTGAAATCTCGTCGCGTCCCGTCAAGCGGCCTGGTACTGGCCTGGCCTTCGATGGCGGTATCTATGCGAAGCCTGTCACTCAGGCCACTGTTCGGCGGGCTCGGCGCTGGCTAATCTCGGCGTTCGGGTCCCGATCGGGGCCACCGACCTCCGCCGTTTCGCACCATGGGCGCTTCGCGTCTCCGCCGTCCCGTCTCCGCCGTCCCGCACCTCCCCATTCTTCGAATCCCGAGGGCCCGTCGTGACCAAGTTCTTCCTGACGCTGCATGTGCTGGCCGCCATCCTCGCGGTCGGCCCGGTCACCGTCGCCGCCAGCATGTTCCCCGCGGCCCTGCGCCGCGCCCAGGCCGATCCGCGGGACCCGGCGGCCCTCGCCTCGCTGCGGCTGCTGCAACGCATCTGCTCGGTGTACGCGTTCGTCGGCGTAGCCGTCCCCATCACCGGCTTCGCGACCGCGAGCAGCCTGAACGTGCTCGGCAGCGCCTGGCTGATCGTCTCGATCGTTCTCACGGCCGCGGCGGCCGTGGTGCTCATCGTCCTCGTCCTGCCGCGCCAGGAGGCGGCGCTCGACGCGGTGGCGGGACGAGGCGGGGACGGCGACAGTACGCGCGGCCAACTGCCCGAAGGGACGGGCGTGGTGGCTGCGAAAGAGCGCACGAGCTCCCAACTCGCCATGTATACAGGCGTGTTCAACCTTCTCTGGGCCACCGTCACCGTCCTCATGATCATCCGACCCGGCTCCACGACCGGAGCCTGATCCGCCGCATGCCGTCTCCCGGAGCCGCGGACAGATCGCTGTTGACCCTTGAGGAGCCAAACCCCTAAGTTCGGTGAACGTGCGTTCACCAGCGCTTTCCTTACCACGGGGGTTCAGGAATGGTCCATGCACCACATGCACCACATGCTCCGCAGGCTTGTGACCCGGCCGCCCTGCCGCCCGACGCCGCCCTGTATGTGGAGCTGGCGCTCGACGACGCCGAGCGGGAGCGACTGCGCGCCGTCGTGCCGGGGCCGGTCTGGTTCGCCGAGCAGGACTCCGACTCCGCCGACGACGCACGCGTGCTGGCGGAGTCGCACATCGCCCTCGGCAACCCGAGAGCGGACCTGGTGGAGAAGGCGCCGCACCTGCGCTGGCTGCAACTCGCGTCCGTCGGCATCGACCGCTATGCGGGCCTCGACTGGCCGGTCCTCGGGCAGCGGCTCACCGTCACCAACCTCGGCGGGCTCTTCGCCGATCCGGTCGCGGAGACCTGCCTCGCGGGCATCCTCGCGCTCTACCGCGGCGTCGACGTCCTGGCCGGGCTGCGCGCGGGGGAGTCCTGGTCGAAGCTCGACGTACGGCCGGGCCTGCGGCTCCTGAGCGGCGCACGCGTCCTCATCCTGGGCCGGGGGTCCATCGCCCTGCGGCTCGCCGAACTCCTCGCGCCCTTCGGCTGTTCCGTCGCGCACTTCGCGCGGGGCGACGGCGACATCCGCACCCGCCGGGAACTCGACGCCAGGATCCCGGAGTTCGACGTCGTCGTGGGACTGCTGCCCGGCACGGACGACACCGCGGACCTCTTCGACCGGCGGCGCGTCGACCGGCTGCGCCCCGGCGCCGTCTTCGTGAACGCCGGACGCGGCACCCTGGCGGACGAGGACGCCCTGGTCGCCGCCCTCGCCTCCGGCCGGCTCGGCGGCGCCGTCCTCGACGTGACCCGCGAGGAGCCGCTGCCCGCCGGGCACCCGCTGTGGAGCTGTCCGAACGTGATCCTCACCCAGCACACCGCGGGCGGTTCACGCGACGAGACGCGACGGATCATCGACCTGTTCGCGGACAACTGGCGGCGGCTCACCGCCGGTGAGCCGCCGCGCAACGTCGTGCGGTGGTCCAAGGGGTACTAGCGCCTCAGCCGTGAAGCCGCATCAAGTCACGTCGGTCGAGGGGCGATGGTGGTCACAGGAAGTGGAAACCCGGCCGCGGGTGCATGAGGAAGTCGTGGTGCGAGATGTTCCAGGCGTACGCACCCGCCATCGCGAACACCACTCGGTCCCCGGCCCGCAGCCCAGGCACCGGAACCTGCCGGGACAGGACGTCCTTCGGGGTGCACAACTGCCCCGCGAACGTCACCCGATCCTGCCGCGCCTGTGACCGGGGCCAGGGGTGCGGCCACGGCTCGGCCGTCGGGAGGACGGTGCACGGCTGGTCGTGGCCCTTGGCCGCGGGAGTGCGCAGATGGTGGGTGCCGCCACGCACCACCGCGAACTCCTCGCCGTGGCTCCGCTTCACGTCCAGGACCTCGGTGGCGTACCAACCGCAGTACGCGGTCAGCGCCCGCCCCGGCTCGATACGGAGCGTCAGTCCAGGGTGCGCCGCGCAGAGCCGGGCGAGGCCGTCGCCGTACGCGGCCCAGTCGAAGAGCGCGCCCGGATCCGCGTAGTCCACGCTCATCCCGCCGCCGACGTTCACCTCCGCGAGGCGGACGCCGTGACGCCCGGCGAGCGCCTGCGACCAGGTCACGATGGACTCGGCGACGGCGAGCTGCCGCGGTGCGTCGAGCCCGCTCGCCAAATGGGCGTGCACGCCCAGCAGATGAAGCCCGGGGAGGCTGCCGTCGGTGAACAGGGAGAGTGCGCAGTCCGCCTCGGCGGGGTCGAGACCGAAGGGCGTGGGGCGCCCGCCCATCGTGAGGGAACTGCCCGCCAGGGACTCTGCGTTGAGATCCAGGTTGAAACGGAGCAGGACGCCGACCTGAGTGTGCGGCACCACGCGGGCGGCGATCGAGGCCAGCATCCGCAGTTCGTAGACACTCTCGACATGGAAGCGTGCCACGCCGAGCTCAAGGGCGGCCGTGATCTCGTCCGGCGTCTTGCCGGGACCGCCGAAGGCGAGCGGACGCCCCGTCACGGCCTTGGCCACATGGGCCAGTTCGCCGCCCGACGAGACCTCGTAGCCGTCGACGTGTGGGCTGAGCGCGGACAGGATCTCCGGCTCGGGATTGGCCTTGGCGGCGTAGTACAGCTCAACTTGCCGGGGAAGGGCGGCGCGCACCGCGGCGGCGTGGGTGTCCAGCGCCGACACGTCGTAGAGATAGGCGGGCAGCTCCTGCGAGGCGAGTCCGATGGCGCGCTCACGTACGGCGGTGGTGGGGGCGGTCATCCGGCGGCGCTCCAAGGTACGTCGGTACGGGCACCCAGGTCCCGTACGTGCTCGGCGAGCGGAAAGGGCGAGGTGAGACGGACATAGCCCGAGTCCCGGTCGGCCTTGCGCTCCCAGCGGGTGAGCAGATTGGCCTTGGCGGGCAGCGGCACCCCGGCGAGCAGGGCACTGAGCCGCGGCGGGCAGCCGTGCGTGAGCGCGAACTCCTGCAGGGTGGACCGGACCAGGGACCAGAGCGCGGGCTCGGCCTGCGGGTGGAGGTCGGCGAGGGCGGCGAGCAGCTCGGCGACGTGGTTCACCAGGAGGCAGTACACGACCCGGTCCCAGCCGCGCTGCGCGTCGTACGTCATCGGCCCCGCGACCTCGGGCGGGAGCTCGGCCAGGGTCCGGGCGTGACGCTCGGGGATCAGCTTGGTGCCTTCCAGGTCGCGGAAGAGCACCTGAGCGGGCATGCCGTCGTCGTCGACGCAGACGAGGACGTTCTGCAGATGCGGTTCGAGCACCAGGCCGTGGTCGAAGTACGCGGCGAGCACCGGCGGCAGCAGAAGCCGCAGATACGTCCGCCACCAGTCCAGCGCCCGCTGCGGACCCCCGCCCTGGAGAAGGCGGGAGATGTGTCCGGGGCCCGTCGGGTACTCGTCCGCGACGGCCGCGGCGAGCAGCGGCGTCGTACCGGGAAGGAGCCGTCCGGCCAGGCCTTCGCGGACGATGACGCCGAAGCCCTCCAGAAGGGCGAGGTCGGGACGCCCGTCGGCCCCCGCGAGCGCCAGGCTGCGGTAGGCGGGTTCGCGGAGCACCGCGCTGCCCGGGAAACGGGTGGCCAGGTCGTCCAGGGCGCCGTCGAGCGCGCGGGTGAGCGCGACGGCACCCGACAGCTCGTAACTTGCGTTCTTGCGCACGCAGTTGGTGATGCGGACGTTCAGGCTGAACTTCAGGAAGGTGTCGCCGTCGTACAGCGTGCGTACGGACGCGGTGGCCGCGAAGGGGGAGCCGCCGGGGCCCAGGTCGATGATGTCCTCCCGGTCAAGGGCTGCGCGCAGCCCCGGATGTCCCCGCAGCAGGTCGTACTGCCAGGGGTGCGCCGGCAGCAGCCGGTAGCCCGCGGGCACGGTCCCGAGGCGGTCCAGCGGCGCCGAGGCGCCCGGCCGAGCCGACTCCTCGGCGATGAGGTGGTCCCGTACGGCGAGATGGCGCAACGGAAAGGTGGCCGCGGCCTCGGGGGCGTACGCGGACCAGTCGGCCAGGTCGCCGCCACGAGCCTTGGGGGTGGGGTGGAAGCGGTGGCCGAAGAGCAGCGACTGCTCGGAGGCGAGGTAGTCCGCGAGCCGCTTCGGGACCGCCTTCGTCGACTTCCCCGCCGCTTGCGTTACGGTGGCCGCCCCCGTGGCGGGCGCCGCTCGGGCGGCGGTGAGCGCGGCGCTGACGCCTTCATGACTGGAGGTGATCTGCTCCAGGAACTCCTCGTTGCTCACGCCTGTACGCAGCGAGAGTTCGGCGTGGGTGTACTCGGCGAGGCGAGACCAGTCCACCTCCCCCCAGGTGCCGTCCCGCTGCTCGGTCACAGGACCGGTGAAGCGGTGGGCGCCGAGGAGGGACGTGCGGCGCAGCGCGACGCGCAGGAGGACCCCGCGGCGCGGCAGCCGCAGCAGGAGATCGCCGTCGACGACGGCGGTCTGGTGCTCGGGGCCCGAGACCTCGCGCAGCAGACAGTTGAGGAGAGTGTGCGTCACCGCTTGGTCCGCGCTGGGCAGACGGGTGGGCGCGGCCCCGGCGACGAGGGCGGCGGACCGGACCTGTGTCGCGGGCAGGGCGGGTGTTGCGGACGGGGCGGCGAACGTGCCGGTCGGCAAGGACATCAACGGCTCCAGCGGATGCGGGGCGAGCGGCGGAACAAGGCGGGAAGAGTGGCTGCGGCCAAGGCGAGAAGGGCGGTCGCGGTGCCGGTCAGGAGGGGTGCGGGCGGGCCGAGGAGGCTGTTGCCGGCCGCTGCCGCGAGACCGGCGGCGACCGCGCCCCCTTTGGAGACGAGCTCCAGCGTGCCGAACATGCCGCCGGGGGGTCTGCCGTGGGCGCACTCGGCGGCCAGCACGGACAGGCTGACGAGGCCGAGCGTGAGGCCGGCGCCGAGCAGCAGCCGCACGCCGGCGAAGGCGGCGAGCGAATCGGCGGCGCCATGCCCGGCGAGACCGGACGCGACCAGAGCGAACCCGGCGGCGATCCCCTTCAGGGGGCGGCGCTCGACGACCTGGTGCACCCGCAGCGCGAAGAGGAGGTAGCACAGGTGCGGCAGGGCGAACAGCGCGCCGGACACGACCGGCGAGACGCCGGGTATTCGGTCCTCGATCAGTGCGATCAGGTAGGGGAAGGAGACGACGGTGGAGAAGACGAAGGCGAACTCGAAGGCGTAGAGCGCCCTGAGTGGGGCGAGCGGTGGGGCGAGCGGTGGGGCGAGCGGTCCTGCGGCCTCCGGAACCTCGGCCACGTCGGCGTGGGGCGGCTCCGCCGTGGGCTCCGGGAGCGCGGCGAGCATCACCGCCGCCGCCAGCGGCAGGACGGCCAGCAGCGCGTACTGGCGGTGCGGCGAGATCCAGGGGGTGAGCGAGCCGACGACGATGGGTGCGAGGACGAGCGCCGCCCGCGCCGCACCCTGCATCAGGGTGAGGGCCCTGGAGAGGCCCGAGCCGGTGAGCGCGGCGGCGAGGTAGCCGTTGGACGCGGCGAACGTGCCGCCGAGGACGCCTTGCAACACCAGGGCCGTGACGAACGCTGCGAGGGAATCGGCCCACCCGGCGACCAAGAAGGAGACCGCGAGGCCGAGTTGGGCCCGCAGGAGCAGCCGTTTTCGGCCGAAGCGGTCGGCGGCGCGGCCCCACAGGGGCGCGCCGAGCGCGCCGAAGGCCGTCGGGACGACGTACAGGAGCCCGGCCCAGCGGGCGCTCGCGTCGCCGAGCTCCGGGAGGATCTCCGTGAGATACGGGGGCAGTCCGAGGGCGGCGAAGGACGCGACGAAATAGCAGGCGGCAACGGCGTGCACCTGGCGACGGCCGAATCCCGCACCCACGGTCGGACCCTCCGTGAGCGTGTGCGCGGATGATGTGGCGGCCATCACGAACCGCCCCCGAGGCACAGGTAGTTGGGGCCTGTCGTGTAGTGCTTGTTGATGTCGGCGGCTCCGGAGCGCTCCTTGGAGAGGAGGGTGCCCGCGGTGACCATCGCCTTGACGGGCAGTTCCGCCGCGTCCAGGACGTGGGTCCGCAAGAGGGCGGCCGGTTCACCGGGTCCGAGCCTTTCGACGGCCTCTGTGAGCCGCTCGCGCACGAGCCGGAGCAGGTGCTCCAGCGGCCCGCGACCTTGCCGGGCGAGTCCGAAGGCGTAGGCACCGGCGCAGAGGTGGAGGGTGATGGTGGTGAACACGTCGAGCACGGGCAGATCGCCGTCGACGTATATCCGGACGTCGTCGAACGCAGTTGGCTCCGGCGCCTGTTGTCCCATGACGTCACGCAGCCGGGCGAGGTTGACGCGCGGCCCGTCGTTGTCCTTGAAGAGCAGCCGTAGGCGGGTGCGGAGGCCCGTACTCCCGTCCGCGGGGTGGTGGTCCATCACCAGCGAGATGTTCTGCTGATGCGACTCCAGGGCGATTCCGTAGGCGAAGAGGGTGGTCTGCCAGTCGAAGAGGAGCGTGAGCGCGGCGTCCAGGAGGGCGAGAGGATCACCGCCGTAGAAGCGGTCGGCGAGGTGGTCGATCAGCAGCCGCTCTCCGCCCGGGGCCGGGCACAGGAGCGCGGCCATCGGTACGACCGCGGCGCTGTCCAGGCCGGCGGGGTAGCGGCGCGACAGTACGGCGAGGATCTCGTGCCGGGCGTGGGCGAAGCGGGTCTCGTCCGCGTGCAGGACGACACCCTTGAACCGGGCCTCGCGGTCGATGACGGCTTCGATGAGCCGCTGGCCGGCCGCGCCGTCGGTGAGGGTGCCTGGTTTGATGGTGCGCCGGTTGCGCAGGCCCAGGGTGGAGGTGGCGAGCGGCAGTTTGAGGTGCTGCGTGGGGTCGGAGGCGAGGGCGACGGTACGCATCGACAGGGTCGGCACGACATCGGGTCCGGGTCCGGAGAGAAGCCGGGCCCGCGTGTCGAGTCCCGCTGCCCGCAGGGCGTCACGCAAGGTCCCGTCAGCGGTCAAGGGGTGCACCGGCAGCACGAGGTGGCTCCCTTCGAGTTCGGGCACGCCCGCGGCACGAGGCGAGAGCCAGACGTCGGTGCCGCCGACCACGGTGACGGCCTCGCGCGGCAGGGCGATCTGCCGTAGCGCGAAGGTGGGGTGGAACTCCGGGGCGTACGCGCGCAGTTGGGCGGGACGGAGCCCGGAGCGTCCGCGGGAGGTCGGATACACGGGGTGATCCGCGCGCGCGGCGAGCGTGTCGTGGCCGAGACCGCCGCCGAGCCCGGCCCAGGCACCGGGGTCCGCGCCGTACCGCCCGACGAGCAGGGCGCCCACCTCATCCCTGGTCCGGGCATGCGTCCGCACGGTGTCGAGCGCCTGCTCACACTCGGCGGCGAACGCGTCGAACCCGCCGCGGTCGACGGGGTCGGCGAGGTCGCGCAGCACGGCCAGGATGCTGCCCGCGTCGGTCAACTCGCCCCCGTCGGCCTCTCGCCGGAGCAGGGGGAGCCGGGCGGCGTAGGTGGCTTGATAGCCGTCCGCCTGGACGGGCATGAGCAGGGCGTCCGCCTGGACGGGCGTGAGCAGGGCGTCCGCATCTTCTGTGCGAGCACTGCCCGGCGCGTCCGGCAGCGCCGCGGCAGGCGTGTCGCCCCCGCCGCTGCCGACCGCGTCCGCGCTGAGCCGTGGCGCCGGGACTCGGGCGGCGGCAGCCTCTTCCGAGGCGCTCCGTCCCGCCGTCGGCAGCCTCAGCCACAAGCCGTCCGGGTGCCGTACCGCCCTGCTTCGGGTGCGCCACCCCAGTACGTCCTCACGCAGGAGCGCGCTCAGTACGCGCAACAGGAGCTCGGCCTCGGCGTCGGCACCGGTCGCGGGCGGCCCGCCGGGCAGTGGCGTCATGGCGTGATCTCCCAGTGGTGTGCGGCGAGGAAGTCGGCCACGGTTCGGTCGACGGCTGCCTGATCGGTGCCGGTGGCGCGTACCACGCCGAGGAAGTCACGGTTCGTGCCGTGGAGTTCGTGGTGTTCGCCGACTTCGCGCAGGGGGCGGTACGTGAGGCGCACCCCGCCCGAGGTCACCTCGGTCGCGCCCGGCGCGGCCGTCAGTGTTCCCGCGCGCTGTGCGCACGGATAGTCGAGCCTTGCCCGGCCGTCCGTCCGCGCTCCCAGGTCCGCGGGGAGCGATTCGCCCATGTGCGTACGGAGGATGCGCTCGAAGAGCGGTATGTCCAAGAGCTGCGCGAGGAGCAGATCGCACTGGTCCCCGATGGCGCGGTAGTTGACCTCGATGAGCCGCGCCTGCCCCTGCGACACCACGAACTCCGTGTGGCACACCCCGAACCCCACGCCGAGCACGTCCAGTTGGTCCAAAACCTGAGTCACCACCGGCGCCGGATGCGCCGGGACGAACGTCATCCGTTCCTCTATGAAGTACGGCGGCGGTGACACCTCCGTACGGAAGCCGCCCAGGACGTGCCGCACGCGGCCGTCGCCGAGCGTCTCCAGGGTGTGCAACTCCCCGGCCAGATACTCCTCGACGATCAGCGCCGCCCCCGGACGCCGCTCCCGTATCTCCGCGCACCGCCGCTCCAGCTGCCCCGGCCCCTCGACCAGCACCACGTCCTCGCTCGCTACACCCTCCCGCGGCTTGACCACGCAGGGGAACGGCACGTCGAGGACCCGGAGGCGGGCCGGTTCCTGGTGCGCGGGCAGTTCCGCCGACCAGACCGCATCGGCCCCCGCAGCCGCGAGATGGCGCCGCATCTGTGCCTTGTCCTTGGTGCGCAGCGCCACCCGCCAGTCCTTGCCGGGCAGCCCGAAGTACTCGGCCGCCAGGGCCGCTTGCGTCTGCAGGTGGTCGCTGTTGGTGAAGACCGCGTCGGGGGTGTGGTGGGCGGAGATCCGGCTGATGACGGCGCGGAAATCTCGTACGTCGCACCCCAGGATCTCCGGGGCGTCGGGCCTCTCTCGCAGACGATGGGCGTCCGGCTGGTCGGTGAGGAGGGTGACGTCGAGCCCGAGCCTGCGCGCGGCGGGCAGGAAGCCTTCGGTGACCGAGTCGGTGGGGTTGCGGGCCAGGACGTACAGCCGCATGTGTGGGACCACTTCCGGGTGCGAGCGGAGGTGCATTGTGTGCACGAGGGAGGGGGGAGGGGCGGGCGGTCGAACGGCCCGCCGACCTCACGCGCGTCTACTTCGCCGGCAGGTCGACGTCCGTCGCCTTGGCCACGTCCTCGAGCACGTGCTCCGCGGCCTGGACGCCGATGCCCGACATCCACGTCTCGTCCGGGACCGTGAAGACCTTGTTTTTCTTGACGGCCGACAGGTCCTTCCAGACGGGGTTGGACGTGACGTCCTTCTGCTGGGTCTTGTCGGGAGCGTCGGCGACGGTCACGAAGATCAGGTCGGCGTCGGCCTTGTCGATCTGCTCGGGGCTGACGTCCAGCATCGTCTTCTCGGGGTCGGACGCGTTCTGCGACGCCGGGCGCGTCAGGCCGATGTCGTCGAGGACGATGCCGCTGTAGGCGGACTTCTGGTAGAGGCGGGTCGGGCCCGCGACGAAGCGGACGACCGAGGCCGACGGCATCTTCCCGTCGTACTTCGCCTTGATGGACTCGCCCAGGGCCTTGGCGCGCGTCTCGTAGCTCTTGAGCGCCGTCTCGGCCCGGCTCTCCATGCCGAGGGCCTTGGCGTGGACCTTCAGGTTCTCCTTCCAGGGTGCGCCCGTGGTCTCGGTGAAGACGGTCGGCGCGATGCCCTTGAGCTTGTCGTAGACCTTCTCGTGCCGGACCTTGGAGGAGAGGATCAGGTCGGGCTTGAGGGAGGCGATCAGTTCCAGGTTCGGCTCCTCCATCGGGCCGACGTCCTGCACCCCGCCGATCTTGTCCTTGAGGTACGAGGGGAAGCCGCCCGCGGTCTTGAAGTGCGGGGAGACCGCGCCGACCGGCTTGACGCCGAGCAGGGTGACGTCGTCCAGCTCGCCGGTGTCGAGGACGACGACCTTCTGCGGCCGTGCGGGGATCTCCGTGCTGCCCATGGCGTGCTCGAGGGTGCGCGGGAAACCGGTGTCGGCGGCGGAGTCGGCCTTGCCCTTGTCGTCCTCCTGGGAGTCACCGCACGCGGCGAGCGCTCCGGTGCCGAGGACGACGGTGAGCAGGACGGCACTGAACCTGCGGGGAACGCTGGTGAGGGTCATGAGGGCTGGATTCCCTTGCTGCGAGCGGACGTGGGGGAGGCGAGAGCGGATGTGACGCCGGGACGAACCGACGGGAACGAACAGACGGGGAGGATCAGACGGGAACGATCAGGCGGGGACAGCCGGATCGCCCGTGGCGCGGCGGGCGGTTCTGCCCTTGGGCACGACCAGCGGGGTGCCGGTCTCCGGATCGGGGACGACCCGGCAGTCGACGTCGAACACGTCCTTGACGAGCCGGGCGTCGAGTACGTCGGCGGGCGCCCCGGCCGCGGCGAGCCGCCCGTCCTTGAGGACGACGAGATGGTCCGCGTACCGGGCGGCCTGCCCGAGATCGTGCAGCACCATCACCACGGTGCGGCCCGCCTCGGCGTGCAGATCGGCGACCAGGTCGAGTACGTCGAGCTGGTGCCGCAGATCGAGGAAGGTGGTCGGCTCGTCCAGGAGCAGCAGTTCGGTGTCCTGGGCGAGCGCGAGGGCGATCCAGGCGCGCTGACGCTGGCCGCCGGAGAGCTGGTCCACGCTCCGGTCGCGCAGCTCCGTCGTGCCGGTGCGTTCCAACGCCTCGTCCACCGCGGCCTGGTCGGACTTGGACCAGGGGCTGAGGAAGGTCTGGTGGGGGTAGCGGCCCAGGCGTACGAGGGCTTCGACCGTGATGGCCTCGGGCGTCACCGGCTGTTGCGGCAGCAGGCCCATCCGCCGGGCGAGGGCACGCGCGGACATCCGGTGGATGTCGGCGCCGTCCAGGGCGACGCTTCCGCCGGAGGGAGCGAGCAGCCGTGTCAGGCCGCGCAGCAGCGTGGACTTGCCGCAGGCGTTCGGGCCGACGATGGCGGTCACCGCGCCGCCGGGCAGGGTCACGTCGAGGCCGCCGACCACGACCTTGTCGCCGTAGCGCAAGTCGAGGCCGTGCGTGGAGAGTTGATTGGCGGCGGGTGCGGGGGCGGGCGTCCGCGCGGACGTCTGTGGGGGGCTCATGCGGTACTCCGGTTGACTGGCCTGCTCTGTCGGATCATCAGCACGAGGAGCCAGGGAGCGCCGAGCGTCGCGGTGACCACCCCGACGGGGAGCCCCGACACCGGGAGCAGATGCTGCACCACCAGGTCGGACGTGAGCAGCAGTACCGCGCCCGCCAGGCCGGTGAGCGCCAGTGTCCCCGGCGTCGGCGGCCCCGCGACGAACCGCACCAGATGCGGTACGGCGAGTGCCACGAACGCGACGGGCCCGGTGAGCGCCGCGGCGAGCGAGGCCAGCACGACGGCGGTGACGAGGAGTTGGAGGCGGGCGGCCGACGGGTTCAGGCCGAGCCCGCCCGCCGACTCGTCACCCAGGTCCAGTACGGCGAGCCGCCGTTGGAGCCCGAACGCGGCCACGAGCGCGAGCGCCACCGCGCCTGAGGCGGCCCAGACTTCCGTCCAGGTCCGCCCGTAGAGCGAGCCGGTGGTCCACTGGAGCGCGGAGCCCGCGAGTTCGGCGGGGAAGCGTACGACCATGAGGTTCACGGCGGCTGCGAGACCTGCCTGGACGGCGAGCCCGACGAGCACGAGCCGGGTGACGGTGAGCCCCGAGCGCCACCCGAACAACCCGAGCAGCAGCGCGGCCAGGAGACCGCCGCCCAGTGCGGCGAGCGGGATGAGCGTCTGGGAGGCGCCGGTGGCGAGCAGTGTGACGGCTCCGAAGGAGGCGCCGCCCGTCACACCCATCACGTCGGGTGAGGCGAGCGGATTGCGGAACACCCGCTGCAGCAGCGACCCCGCGACCCCGAGCCCGACCCCGGCGACGACCGCGGCGATCACCCGGGGTGCCCGGAAGTCCTGCACCACCAGGACGTCCGCCGGGTCACCGAATCCGACAAGGCCACGCAGCGCGACGGACGCGGACAGCGGCATCTGACCCATCGTCAGGGCGAGGGCGACGAGAGCGAGGAGGGCGGCGAGTCCACAGCAGGCGAGCAGCGCGAGGCGCCGCGGCCGGCGGGCGCGTGCCCTGGCCGGTGCAGGCTTGTCCTCCCGTAGGGCGAGGGCGGTCATCGAGCCACCTTCCGGGCCAGGACCGCCAGCAGCGGCGCACCGAGGAAGGCGCTGACGATGCCGACCTCCAGCTCGGAGGGGCGCAGGGCGACGCGCCCGACGACGTCGGCGGCCAGGAGCAGCAGCGGCCCGGCGATCAGACAGCCCGGCACGAGCAGCCGGTGGTCGGAGCCGACCGCGAGCCGCACCAGGTGCGGGGCGGCGAGTCCGATGAAGGCGACGGGCCCGGCGACCGCCACCGCCGAGCCCGCCAGCAATACGACCGCGATGCCCCCGGCCACGCGGATCCTGACCACGGGTACGCCGAGCGCCTGCGCGGAATCGTCGCCCAGCGCCAGGGCGTTGAGCGCCGGCGAGATCGCGAGGGCGAGGACAAGACCGACGACGAGCGTGGGGAGGACCGGCCAGAGCGCGTCGAGCGTGCGCCCGGACAGGGAACCGGCCAGCCAGAAGCGGGCCTCGTCCAGGGTACGTTCGCTGGCGAGCATCACGGCCTGGGTCCAGGAAAGCAACACCATCTGGAGTACGACTCCGCCGAGCGCGAGCCGTACCGGATCGAGGTCGCCCGCGCGCCGGGCAAGGAGCTGGGCGAGCATCCCGGCCGCCGCGGCGCCGAAGAAGGCGAACCACAAGTACTCGACGGGCCGCGTGAGATGGAGGGCGTAGATCGCGACGACGACCGCGAACCCGGCGCCCGCGTTGATGCCGAGCGTGGTCGGTGAGGCGAGCGGGTTGCGTGTGATGCCCTGGGCGACGGCTCCGGCCACGCCGAGGGCCGCGCCCACGGCGAGTGCGACGACGGTGCGCGGAAGGCGAAGCCCCGTGACCACGATCGCGTCCCGCCCGTGGGCGTCACCGAAGAGCGCTTCGGCCACGGTGGAGAGCGGTACCGGACGTGAACCGAGGGCCAGGCTCAGCGTGGCGCACAAGGTCAACGCGCCGATTCCGGCGAGGAGTAGAGGCATCCACCGCGCGGAGAGGCTGTCCGGCGGAACGGCCCGAGCGATCTTGGACACGGGGTGAGAGTTTAGGTTAGGTATACCTAACGATGTCAACTCGCTGTGAGGGGCGGATCACGCACGATGGCCGGGTCGGCGGCGCGCCGGTCGCGATGCGGCAAGTTGAAGAGAAATAAGGTAAGCCTTACCTAGTTCACGGTGGCGGGACCGCCGTCGGACGACCGATGGACCCTGCCTTCCAAGGAGTACGAGTGCCGCTCACCGTGGCCCCGGACCTGGCGCCCGACGCCACTGCCCTGAGCCCCGCCGCCCTGCTCGCCGGGACCTGGCGGCGTCTCGCCGCGCACTGCGACACGCTCGCCGTCACGGTGGCGCGACCCGGCTCGACGCCGGGCCAAGGGTGGTTGAGCGGCGCCGAACTGACGTCACATCAAGACGCCATGGAAGCCTTCGTCGCGGCGGAAACCGCACGCATCCGCGCCGGTCACGACCACACCCCGCGCCCGGACGTCGCCGCCTCCCGCGCCCTGCACGGCTACCTCTGGTCCGTCTCCCTGCTGATGAGTGGCGCCTGGCACCTGGAGCGGCGTGTGCCGCGCATCCGCCCGCAGGACGTGCGCGTCCACCTGGAATCCGGCGCCTTCGAGATCGTCCCCGGCTCCTTCGCCTGCTCTCCGGACGACCCGGCGGCCGGTCTGCCCGGGGTGGATGTCCTCGCCGACGAAGAGTCGCTGCGCATCGAACTCCGCACCGTCGTCGTGGCGCACATGCGTCCGCTGCTCGCGGCGATCGGGCCGCGACTGCGGCGCGGGCAACGGGCGTTGTGGGGCATGGCGGGGGACGATCTCATCTCCGGGATCTGGTACCTGGGACGCATGCTCGGCCAGGAGGACGAGGCGCTGCGGGCGGTGGATGCCCTGCTCCCCGGCCCCGTCGAACCCTTCCCCGGCGGCGCGGCCTTCCGCGATCTGACGACCCGTGACGGCGCACGGCACCCGACCCGTACCCGTCTCGGCTGCTGCCTCTACTACACGGTCCCCGCCGCCGAGGCGTGCGGCACCTGCCCGCGCGTCCGCGACGCGGAACGGCTGCGGCGGCTGGAGGCGGACGTCACCCGGTGAAACCGTGATAGGCAGTCTGGCGTAGCCCCTCGCTCGCGCCAGGAGACACCCATGGCCTTCCAGGTTCCCGTCATCGACATCACGCCGTACGTCGAAGACGGCGGCTCGGCGGCCCAACGCGCCCGTGTGACACGGAAGATGGACGACGCCTGCGCTCGCGTCGGCTTCATGCAGATCCTCGGTCACGGCGTCCCCGACGAGACGGTGGACGGTCTGGCCGCAGCCATGGACGGTTTCTTCGGGCTGCCCCTGGAGACGAGGAAGGCCTACCGTGTGAGCGGGGCGAACCGCGGCTACAGCCCGCCCAAGAGCGAATCCCTCAGCCTGAGCCTCGGCGTGGAGTCCGCCGACCGCATGAACGACTTCTTCGAGGCGTTCAACATCGGCACCGAAGCCCGCTCGTTCCCCGGCCTCGACCTGTCCGAGGACGACTACGGGCTCAACGTCTGGCCCGCGGAGGTCGAGGGCTTCGAACTGGCCGTGCTGAACTACTTCGCCGAGGCCGGCCGCGTGGCCCGTACCTTGACCCGCGTCTTCGCGGACGCGCTGGGGGAGCCGTCCGGCTTCTTCGAGTCGCTGACCGATCACTCCATCGACGTACTGCGCATGAACAACTACGCCCTTCCGGAAGGCGCTGTCACCCTCGACGGTGACCTGACGGGGATGGGTGAGCACACCGACTTCGGTCTTGTCACCGTGTTGTGGGCGGACCAGGTCGCCGGGCTCCAGGTGCTCGGCACCGACGGGGCCTGGCACGATGTGTCCCCCGTCGACGGCGCGCTCCTGGTCAACCTCGGCGACCTCACCGCCCGGCTCACCAACGACCGCTGGATGTCCACCCTGCACCGCGTGAAGCCGCCGATGGTCGACGGTGGCATCGTCCGGCGCCGGTCCGCCGCCTACTTCCACGACGGCAACGTCGACGCGGTCATCTCCACCCTGCCGAGCCACCTCGACGCCTCCGACGAACTCGCCTACGAACCGATCCTCGTACGCGACCACATCAAGGCGAAGCTCGCGGGGTCCCGGCAGGGCAAGGCGAACGCGGCTGCCGTACGCGAGGCCGCTCGGGTGCGCGCGGCCGCGGGGCGGGAGGCCGAGAAGGGCCGCCCCGCGGCCGACTCCGGTCCGCTCACGCCTCGTCGAGGGAGGCGCGGATCGCCTCCAGGGCCTCGGTGATGTGCGCTTCGGCCGCCGCCTTGTCGATGCCGAGCCCGGCGAGCGTGCCCGTGCCGCCCTCCGCCTCCAGGAGCGAGAGGAGGATGTGCTCGGTCCCGATGTAGTTGTGACCGAGCCGCAGCGCCTCGCGGTAGGTGAGTTCGAGGACCTTCTTCGCCCCGGCGTCGTACGGGATGAGGTCGGGCACCTCGCCGACCGCGGGCGGCAGCGCTTCGGTGACGCTCTCGCGCATCGCGTCGAGTGAAATCCCCTGCGCCACAAGCGTCTTCGCGGCCAGCGCGTCCGGGTCGGTCAGGAGCGCGAGCGTCAGATGGCCGGGGTCGATCTCGTCGTTCCCCGCGGCACGGGCCTCCTCCTGCGAGGTCATGACCACGTTCTTCGCGCGGGGCGTGAACCGGCTGAAGCCCTGCCGGGGGTCCAGGTCCGACATCTCACCGGGATCCTTGGAGACGAACCGCTTCTGGGCCGCCTGCCGGGTGACGCCCATGCTCTTGCCGATCTCCGTCCACGAGGCGCCCGAGCGGCGCGCCTGATCCACGAAGTGGCCGATCAGATGGTCGGCGACATCGCCGAGGTGATCGGCGGCGATCACGGCGTCGGAGAGCTGTTCGAGGGCGGCTTCGGGGTGGGCTTTCTTGATGGCCTGGATCAGATCGTCCAGACGAATGGGGTGAGTGGGTTGCGTCATGTGTCAACCGTAGGTTGACAGTGGAGAGTGCGTCAACCCTTGGTTGACACTGGTTCGGCTACTCCGTCCAGGGGGAGTTCTGGATGACCTCGACGAAGTCGCCGCGGGTGTAGCCGGGGACGAAGTGCTCCAGGACGTCGGCCTTCACGTTTCCGAAGGTGGTCTCCGGCTTGGGCGCGATGCCCTCGGTGAACGCCTCCAGGATCCGCCGCTTGAAATCCGGACGCGGATGCAGCGCCGTGATCTCGGCACGGTCGTCGGCGGTCAGGTCGTCGTAACCGATGCCCAGGACGTCGTACTCCACCCCGGCCGTGACCAGCGCGACCTCCGGCTCCATGAACTCGGGGATGCCCGGGGTCGTGTGCAGGGCGATGGCGGTCCACACCCGGCGCACGCTGTCCTCCGGAACGCCGTGACCGTGCAGGAAGCGGCGGGCCTCCTCGGCGCTGTCCACCTCGAAGCGGCGGCCGCTGTCGCGGAACCGCTCGCCCAGGCCCAGGTCGTGGAACATCGCGCCGATGTAGAGCAGCTCGGGATCGAAGCTCAGCCCCCGCCGGGCGCCCTGGAGACTGCCGAACCAGAAGACGCGGCGCGAGTGGTGGTAGATCAGCTCGCTCGCCGTGTCCCGCACCAGTTCGGTCGCGGCGGCGGCCAGCTTGGTGTCCGGCACGGACACGCCCGCGGCGGAGGCTGCGGAGGCGGAAGGTACGTGAGCGGCCATGGTGTGGCTCCTGTCGTCGTCAAGAAGGGGGCGGGCTGCGACCCCTGTCGGCTTCTGGAATCAGCCTGCGCGTTCCGCACACCTCAAGGCCATGTCCATCAGGACAGGTACCCCACACATCTGGACACGCCCCGGCGCTACGGTGTCCCCGTGCCCGAACGACATGGCGGACCCCGCCCCCACCACGTCCACGTCCTCGCCTTCGACGGCGTGCGCCTCCTCGACGTCGCGGCCCCCTTGGAAGTGTTCGCCACCGCGAGCCGCTACACCGGAGGCCGCTACACCGTGCGGGTCTGTACCCCCGACGGCCAGGACGTCAGGACCTCCACCGGGCTGCGGATCGCGGCGGACCTTCCGGCGTCCGAGGCGGGCGGCGCGGACACCCTCGTCGTGCCGGGTCACGCCGAGCACGTGACGTTCGCCGAACGGCCCGATCTCGTCGGGCTCGTGTCCCGACTGGCGAGCGGGGCAGGGCGGGTGGCCGCCGTGTGCACCGGAGCCTTCGCCCTCGCGGCGGCAGGGCTCCTGCGCGACCGCAGGGCGACGACGCACTGGGAGCACGCGGCGAAACTGTCCCGGCTGTATCCCGACACCACCGTCACGGCGGATGCCATCTACGTCCAGGACGGCCCCGTCCTCACCTCGGCCGGGGTCACCGCGGGCATCGACGTCTGCCTGGCTCTCGTGGAGCAGGACCACGGCCCGGACATCGCGCGGCGGGTCGCCCGTGACCTCGTGGTCTTCCTCCAACGACCCGGCGGACAGTCCCAGTTCTCAGCCGCCTCGCGCACCCCTGCGACCAGTCATCCGGTGCTGCGCCCGCTTCTCGACGCCATCGCCGCCGACCCGGCGGCCGACCACCGGCTCGCGACCCTGGCCGGGCGGGCCGCCGTGAGCCCCCGGCACCTGACCCGCCTCTTCACGCGGCAGCTCGGCGCCACTCCGGCCGTGTACGTGGAGTCGCTGAGGCTGGAGGCCGCCCGGATGCTCCTCGAACGCGGGGTGAGCGTCACCGAGGCGGCCGGGCGCAGCGGCCTGGGCAGTGACGAGACACTGCGCCGCGCCTTCGCCCGTCACCTGGGGACGACGCCGTCCGCGTACGCGGCGCGCTTCCGTACGACCAGGGTCGAGGTGAATCCGGCGGTCCGGGCCCAGGCTTAGGGGGGCTTCGCGGGAGCAGCGCCGGGGTGCGGTCAGCGGTGTGCCCGCCAAGCGCCGGGCGTGCGGCCGAAGGCCCGGCGGAAGACGTCGATGAAGGCGCTGCTCGACGCCCAGCCGCAGCGGTGCGCGACCACGGTGACCGGGGTGTCGTCGGCCAGCAGACACAGGGCGTGGTGCAGGCGCAGCTGGGTGCGCCACTGCGGGAAACTCATGCCGAGTTCGGCTCGGCAGAGCCTGGTCAGGGTGCGGTCGCTGACGCCGGTCGCGGTGCCGAGCTGCGCCAGGGTCCGTGGATCGGCCGGGTCGTCGCGGAGGATGGCGCACACCGCGATCAGGCGCGGATCACGGGCGGCCGGTACGTGGACGGGCTGCTGGGTCGAGTGGCGGAGCTGGTCGAGCAGGACGGTCCGCAGGCGGCGGCGCTCGGCGGTACGGCCGACGGGCGGTTCGGTCCGGCCGGTGTACGCGATGATCAACTCGCGCAGCAGTGGGGCGACTTCGAGCACGGCGGGCCGGTCCAGGCACAGCGGGTTGTCCGTCACCGGCAGGCCCACCAGATGGAGGTCCGTGTCGCCGTACGCGCGATGCTCGTGGACGGTTCCCGCCGGGATCCAGATGGCCCGCGTCGCGGGGGCGACCCAGCTCCCCGCGTCGGTGGTCACCGACAGGACGCCGCGGCCCGCGTACACGATCTGGTGCTCGTCGTGACGGTGCGCGTCGACCTCCGCGCCCGCGCGGAGGGGGAGGAGGCCGGTGGTGGCACGCGGAGAGTGGCGGATCGCAGACACGGACACCGCGGCGTCAGCCGTCTGCCGGGACGCGGTCAAGCGTTGCCGAGCCCGCCACTCCCCAGGTCCGCTTCCCGCCGGGAAGTCCCTGCTCACCGGCTCGGCCGAGGTGGATGAGGCCGGTGGCCCGGAGCACGGCCCGGAAGACCCGGGGCACGGTCCGTGCGCGTGAGCTCGGCCACCAACTCGCCCCGCAGGCACAACAGTTGCCCGCCCCAGCCGGTGACCGTTCCGTGCGGGTCGAGACCCGCGAGGTTCGGATGCTGCTCCTGGAGCAGTGAACGGACCAGCGCCTCATCGATCCCTGCGACGTCACCCATGTGCGGAGAACCCACTCCTCGAGGCGCTGATAGTTGGCGTATGAATATACTCTCCGTCGCCCCGGCCCTGCGCGCGCGCCGCCCACCGCTCGGCCCGCCGCACCGCCGGCCCCATCGCGAGGCCCGCCCCGAGGAAGATCCCGCCGAGGAGCAGCCAGCCCGGTACGCCCCACACGACCAGAAGCGACGTGAGCAGGAGCGGGCCGAGCGTACGGGCGACCGGGACTCCTGTGCCGAAGAAGCCCTGATACTGGCCCACTTGGTGCGCGGGCGCCAGGTCGAAGCTGATCTGCCAGGACCCCGCGGACTGCTGCATCTCCGCGATGACCTGGAGCACCGCCCCCGCCACCAGGACCGCCACCGTCACCCACACCGGAAGCCCCGCGGCCGAGACGGCGAAGACCGCGCACGCTGCGAGCATGACGAGACCGGAGCGCCGCACCGCACGTGTGGCCGTGCGCGGCCCGTCGACGTTCCGGGCCACGCGGACCTGGAAGGCCATCACCGCGAGGGTGTTGAGGACGAAGAGCGCGGAGACCAGCCAGCTCGGCGCGTTCGTCCGGTCCACCACCCACAGTGGAATCGCGAGACTCAGCAGCGGCATCCGCAGCAGCAGGACCGCGTTGAGCGCGGTGACGACGGCGTACGGCCGGTCGCGGAGCACGGCCAGGCGGGGCTCACCTTTCCCGCGCGCCACGGATCGCGGCACCGCGGGCAGCCGGAGCAGCACCAGCGCGCAGAGCAGGAAGCTGACCGCGTCCAGCGCGAAGACCGCCAGGTACGCCCCGCGCGTGTCGTGCTGGAGGGCGAGCCCGCCGAGGGCCGCGCCGACGGCGAGACCGGCGTTGAGCGTCGACTGGAGGTGGGCCAGGACGCCCGTACGCGCCGCCGGCGTGACGAGACCCGCGAGCAGCGCCTGCCGGGCGGCGGCGAGCCCGCACTGGGCGACGGCGTAGAGGCAGGCCGCGAGGAGGAACGGGACGAAGGAGCGGATGAAGAGGAAGGAGGCGACCGACGCGCTGGTGGCGAGGGTGAGCAGCACGGCCGTGCCGCGCGGCCCCTTGCGGTCGGCGAGCGCGCCCAGCGGCACCCCCGTCACGGAGCCGATGGCCCACGCGACGGTGAGCGCCAGCCCTATCTGGGTGGGGGAGAGGCCGACGACACGGGTGAAGTAGAGGGCCGAGGTCACGTAGTAGGCGCCGTCACCGAGCGAGTTGCTCAGCTGGGCGGCGGCGAGCACGCGTGGCGCTCCGGTCGGCGGCAGGATCGGCATCGGCGCAACGCTCCCTGGACAGGCGGCCGTTTGATGCAGCGAGGCTAGCCAGCCGAATGGTCCGCGTCGTGGACCATTTACGCGTCGTGAGCATGGGCCAATTCCGAGCCGTCAGACCGGCCGACGCACCATGAAGACGTCGATCGGGTCTTCGTCCTCGACGCTGAAACCGTGGCGCTCGTAGAGGCGTCGTGCCGCGCTGCCCCGCAGGACGTTCAGGCGGACGAGCGCGCCGTCCGCGTCGGTCCGGGCGAGCAGCCGTCTCAGCACGGCCGACCCCAGGCCCATGCCCTGCAGAGCCGGATCGAGGTAGAAGTGCTCGAGCCACAGGGCGTCCTCGGCCGGTCGCAGGGCGACGCAACCCGCGAAGGCGCCACCGGCGACGATGACCGAGGTGTACGAGGCTGAGAAGGCGTCCCGCAGTCTCTGGCGCACCCGATGCTCGTCGAAACGGCCGAGCCGCTCCAGATCCGGGCGCATCACCCGCGCGCGCAGCTCGGCCATGGGCTCGACGTCGCTGGGCTCCGCGGCCCGCAGCGCCCCCCCCCGGGGGGGGGGGGGGGGGGGGGCGAGGAGCGGTACGGGATGGAATGGGCGTGGTTCCACACGCCAAGGCGGGGGGGCC
>NZ_JBFALJ010000013.1:0-226892 GCF_040660195.1 Streptomyces sp. NPDC050147
GGGTTGTGCACCTCGACACCGGCGGGCGGGGCGATGTCAGCGGCGGTCACGAGGCCCGGGCCCTGCTTGCGCAGGTACATCACGACGGGCTCGTCGTGCTCGCTGGAGACGACCAGCTGCTTGATGTTGAGGATGAGGTCGGTGACGTCTTCCTTGACGCCCGGCACGGTGGTGAACTCGTGCAGGACACCGTCGATGCGGATGGACGTGACGGCCGCACCCGGGATCGAGGAGAGAAGGGTCCGACGCAGCGAGTTGCCGAGGGTGTAACCGAAGCCCGGCTCCAGCGGCTCGATCACGAACCGGGAGCGGAATTCGTCGACGACCTCTTCGGTCAACGAGGGACGCTGAGCGATCAGCATGAAGTGTTTCCTTCAGTCAGGGACACCCACTATTTGATGTCCTTGCCACTGGGCGGCAGCCCAATGTTGTTACAGCTACAAGGGTACGGGCGGTACGGCTCCGAGGAGCCGCACCGCCCGAAAATCCCTGAGTCAAGCGACGTGCGTCAGACGCGGCGGCGCTTGGGGGGACGGCAGCCGTTGTGCGGCGTCGGCGTGACGTCCTGGATCGAACCGACCTCGAGGCCGGTCGCCTGCAGCGAACGGATGGCGGTCTCGCGACCGGAACCCGGACCCTTGACGAAGACGTCAACCTTGCGCATGCCGTGCTCCTGGGCGCGACGCGCGGCCGACTCGGCGGCCATCTGCGCGGCGAACGGAGTCGACTTGCGCGAGCCCTTGAAGCCGACGTGGCCGGCGGAGGCCCAGCTGATCACGTTGCCCGTGGGGTCCGTGATCGAGACGATGGTGTTGTTGAACGTGCTCTTGATGTGGGCGTGCCCGTGAGCGACGTTCTTCTTTTCCTTGCGGCGCACCTTCTTGGCAGCGCCCTGACGACCCTTGGGGGGCATCTATTAACTCCTACGCGAGGTGGTCGGTCCTGCAGCGACAGCTGTCGATCGACCGCTGAGGACTACTTCTTGCCCGGCTTCTTCTTACCGGCGATGGCGCGACGCGGGCCCTTACGGGTGCGGGCGTTGGTGCTGGTGCGCTGACCGCGGACGGGCAGGCCACGACGGTGACGGATACCCGCGTAGCAGCCGATCTCGACCTTGCGGCGGATGTCGGCCTGGATCTCGCGGCGGAGGTCACCCTCGGTCTGGATGTTGGCGTCCACGTACTCGCGGATCTTGATCATGTCCTCTTCGGACAGATCACGAACACGGGTGTTGCGGTCCACACCGGTGGCGTCCAGCGTCTGCTGGGACAGCGTGCGGCCAATGCCGAACACGTACGTGAGGGCGACCTCAACACGCTTTTCGCGCGGGAGGTCAACACCTTCAAGGCGTGCCATTCAAGGCTCCTGTTGATTTTCGGAGGTCTTCAGCAGGACCGGTCCCAGGTGCCGTACGAGGTACATCCTGGGTCCCCGGCCTCCGACCGGGGGTGTCGCCCTCCATCACTGAAGAGGGACGGGTCCTGCACATGTGCTTTACGTGCGTCGCGCGAAAATCTGCGAACTGCAGTCGTGCGTCAGCCCTGGCGCTGCTTGTGGCGCGGGTTGTCGCAGATAACCATGACCCTGCCGTGACGGCGGATCACCCTGCACTTGTCGCAGATCTTCTTGACGCTCGGCTTGACCTTCATTGGGTGAGGTTCTCCGGGTCAGTGCCATCACCCCACGCGAATGGGGTGCGGGCAAGATCTACTTGTACCGGTAGACGATCCGGCCACGGGTCAGGTCGTACGGAGACAGCTCCACCACGACCCGGTCGTCAGGGAGGATGCGGATGTAGTGCATGCGCATCTTGCCGCTGATGTGTGCCAGGACCTGGTGGCCGTTCTGGAGCTCAACCTTGAACATGGCGTTCGGAAGAGACTCAACGACAGTGCCCTCGATCTCGATGGCACCTTGCTTCTTGGCCACGCTTTGCCCTTCGAATCGACTACCTTGATCGACTTCGTACGCCGTATGCAGACACACGGATGCACGAGAGCCGACGAGTCAGTCTACGTCAGGCCACCCGGAAAGACGAATCGAGGAAGAATGCCCCATCGGGGTGATCCTTAAGCAGACGGAGGTCGTGCCGTTCACGCTGTGGGCAGGCGTTCCGCAGGGCGGAACGGGTGGGCACAGCCTGCCGCTGCCGAGTCATCGCTCCAGCAGCGCCCGCCCTGGCGCAGGCGGGGCGGGTCAGCCCAGCGGGGCAGGGGCAAGTGACCCAGGACTCGTCCGACGGCGTCGGCTCAGCCCAACGGATCCGGCGCGACCGTAACCCCGTACTCCGCCAGCTTCGCCCGCCCGCAGTCAGGAGCCGTGAGAACAAGCGGCCCTTCCTCCGTCAGCGCGATCGTGTGCTCCCAGTGCGAGGACCACGTGCCGTCCGTCGTGATGACCGTCCAGTCATCCTCCAGGACCTTCGTGCGGGGCGTGCCCAGGGAGACCATGGGCTCGATGGCCAGGCAGAGGCCGGGGACCAGCTTGGGGCCCTTGCCGCGGCGCCGCTCGACGTAGTTCAGGACGTGCGGGTCCATGTGCATCTCGGTGCCGATGCCGTGGCCGCCGTAGTCCTCGACGATGCCGTACTTGCCGCCGCCGGGCTTCGGCTGGCGGCGGATGTACGTCTCGATGGCGCGCGAGATGTCGGCGAGCCGGTTGCCCTGCTTCATGGCGGCGAGCCCCGCCCACATGGACTCCTCGGTCACCCGGGAGAGCTCGATCAGCTCCGGGGCGTGACCGGTGCCCACGAACGCCGTGTAGGCGGCGTCGCCGTGCCAGCCCTCGATGATCGCGCCCGCGTCGATCGAGATGATGTCGCCGTCCTTCAGGACGGTCTTGTCGTCCGGGATGCCGTGTACGACGACCTCGTTGACCGAGGTGCAGATCGTCGCCGGAAAGCCGCCGTACCCGAGGAAGTTGGACTTCGCGCCGTGCTCGGCGATCACCTTGCGGGCGACGTCGTCCAGGTCCTTCGTGGTGGCACCCGGCACCGCCGCCTCACGCGTCGCGGCGTGGATGGCGGCGACGACAAGGCCCGCCTCACGCATCTTCGCGATCTGCTCGGGGGTCTTGATCTGCACCATGGGGCTTCCGCTCTCCGTCATCCGTCCAACAACACGCCTACGTACACAACACTACGGCCGCGGTCCCCCGAGGGGCACCGCGGCCGAGACAGCGTACTGACTACTTGTCGCCCTTGAGCGCATCCATCGCGCGCTTGGTGACCTCGTCCACCTTGCCGAGCGCGGAGATCGTGACCACCAGGCCCTGGGCCTTGTAGTGGTCGATGATCGGCTCGGTCTCACGGTGGTACACGTCGAGACGCTTGCGCACGGTCTCTTCCTGGTCGTCACCGCGCTGGTAGAGCTCGCCGCCGCAGACGTCGCAGACGCCCTCGGTCTTCGGCTTGCTGTACGTCACGTGGAAAACGTGGCTGGAATCGTTCCGGCAGATGCGGCGGCCGGCGATGCGCTTGACGACCTCGTCCTCGGGGACCTCCAGGTCGAGCACCGCGTCGAGCTTCTGGCCGTCCGTCTTGAGCGACTCGTCCAGCGCCTCGGCCTGCGACACGTTCCGCGGGAAGCCGTCGAGCAGGAAGCCCTTCTCGGCGTCCGGCTGCGTCATGCGGTCGTGGGCCATGCCGATGGTGACTTCGTCGGGTACGAGGTTGCCGGCGTCCATGAACGCCTTCGCCTGCTTGCCCAGCTCCGTGCCCTGGCTGATGTTGGCGCGGAAGAGGTCCCCCGTGGAGATGTGCGGGATCGACAAGTTCTTGGCGAGGAACGCGGCCTGCGTTCCCTTGCCCGCACCGGGCGGCCCGACGAGGACGATTCGCATCAGCGGAGGAACCCTTCGTAATTGCGCTGCTGGAGCTGGCTCTCGATCTGCTTCACGGTCTCCAGACCCACACCCACGATGATCAGGATGCTTGTCCCGCCGAACGGGAAGTTCTGGTTCGCGCCGAAGCCCACCAACGCCATCGTCGGTACGAGAGCGATCAGACCCAGATACAGCGAGCCCGGCCACGTGATCCGGTTGAGTACGTAGCTCAAGTACTCAGCGGTCGGACGGCCAGCCCGGATGCCCGGGATGAAGCCACCATACTTCTTCATGTTGTCCGCGACTTCCTCGGGGTTGAACGAGATAGCCACGTAGAAGAAGGCGAAGAACACGATCAACAAGAAGTACGTCGCGATGTAAATCGGGTGGTCGCCCTTGGTCAGGTTCGCCTCGATCCACTGCTTCCACCCGGAGTTGCCACCCGCGAACTGGGCGACGAGAGCGGGGATATAGAGCAGCGAAGAGGCGAAGATCACAGGGATGATGCCCGCCTGATTGACCTTCAGCGGAATGTACGTCGAAGTACCGCCGTAAGACCGGCGGCCGATCATGCGCTTCGCGTACTGGACCGGAATGCGGCGCTGAGCCTGCTCCACGAAGACGACCAGACCGACCATGACGAGGCCGACCGCGATGACGGTGCCGAACTCGATCCAGCCGTCCGCCAGGGAGCCCTGCTTCTTGATGGCCCACAGGGCGCTCGGGAAGGTCGCGGCGATCGAGATGAACATCAGGATCGACATGCCGTTGCCGATGCCGCGGTCGGTGATGAGCTCACCGAGCCACATGACGCAGGCCGTGCCCGCGGTCATCGTGATGACCATGGTGATGGTCACGAAGATGGACTGGTCCGGCACGATCTCGGTGGCGACGGGACAGCCGGAGAAGAGCGAGCCCGTGCGCGCGGTGGCCACCAGGCCGGTGCCCTGGAGGATCGCGAGCGCCACGGTCAGATAACGCGTGTACTGCGTGATCTTCGCCGTGCCGGCCTGGCCCTCCTTCTTCAGGGCCTCGAGCCGCGGGATCACCACGGTCAGCAGCTGCAGGATGATGCTCGCCGTGATGTACGGCATGATGCCGAGCGCGAAGATCGTGATCTGCAGCAGCGCCCCGCCACTCATCATGTTCACCAGACCGAACAACCCCTGGTTGGAGTTGGCCTGGTCCACACAGACCTGGACGTTCTTGTAGCTGACACCGGGGATCGGGATATGCGTACCGAGCCGGTAGATCACGATGATGCCGAGAGTGAAGAGCAGCTTCTTGCGCAGGTCGGGCGTCTTGAACGCCCGGGCGAACGCGGTGAGCACGGTGCCTCCTGCGACCCCCGCGCGCGTGCGCAAGAGGTAGTGGTCTTGAGGATCGACGAATACGTATCAGTCAGAAAAACCGCACGGGCAGACCGCACGGAGCTTAGACAGTGCACGCCACCTTACCGGCGACCGTGCCCCCCTTGGAACGACCAACCGGGGATGCCCCATATGTGGGGCATCCCCGGCTGGGAATCGCTCAAGTCATCGAGTGGCCTGAAGAAATCAGACGAGCTCGGTGACCGTACCGCCGGCGGCGGTGATCTTCTCCTTGGCGGAGCCGGAGACGGCGTCAACCGTCACCTGCAGCGCCACGGTGACCTCACCCTGGCCGAGGACCTTGACGAGGCTGTTCTTGCGAACCGCACCCTTGGCCACGAGGGCCTCGACGGTGACCTCGCCACCCTCGGGGAACAGCGCGCTCAGCTTGTCGAGGTTCACGACCTGGAACTCGGTCTTGAACGGGTTCTTGAAGCCCTTGAGCTTCGGGAGGCGCATGTGGAGGGGCATCTGCCCGCCCTCGAAGCGCTCCGGAACCTGGTAACGGGCCTTGGTGCCCTTGGTACCACGGCCTGCGGTCTTACCCTTGGACGCCTCACCACGACCCACACGGGTCTTGGCGGTCTTGGCGCCCGGGGCGGGCCGGAGGTTGTGGACCTTCAGCGGGTTCTGCTCCGCCATGTCAGTCGACCTCCTCAACCGTCACGAGGTGGCGGACGGTGTGAACCATTCCGCGGAACTCGGGGCGGTCCTCCTTGACGACCTGCGTGTTGATGCCCTTGAGACCAAGGGAGCGCAGGGTGTCGCGGTGGTTCTGCTTGCTGCCGATGTACGACTTCGTCTGCGTGACCTTGAGGCGAGCCATTACGCACCCGCCCCGGCACGTGCACGCAGCAGAGCCGCGGGGGCCACGTCCTCGAGGGGCAGACCACGGCGAGCCGCGATCTCCTCGGGACGCTGCAGGCCCTTGAGGGCCGCCACGGTCGCGTGAACGATGTTGATCGCGTTCGACGAGCCGAGCGACTTCGACAGGATGTCGTGAACGCCGGCGCACTCGAGCACAGCACGCACCGGGCCACCGGCGATAACGCCGGTACCGGGGGAAGCAGGCTTGAGCAGGACGACGCCTGCGGCCTTCTCGCCCGTGATCGGGTGTGGGATGGTGCCCTGGATACGCGGGACCTTGAAGAAGTTCTTCTTGGCCTCTTCAACGCCCTTGGCGATGGCCGCGGGAACTTCCTTGGCCTTGCCGTATCCGACACCTACGGTGCCGTCACCGTCGCCCACCACGACCAGCGCGGTGAAGCTGAAGCGGCGACCACCCTTGACAACCTTGGCGACACGGTTGATCGCGACAACGCGCTCAACGTATGCGGTCTTTTCGGCGGCAGCGCCACCGTCGCGACCCTTCCGGTCCCGCCGCTCGCCGCCACCGGCACCGCTTCCGCGGCGCTGGGGTCCAGCCATTGGAATTACCTCTCTCTGTTACGTCCGCTAGCTCCGGAACCGGGGCTTAGAACTTCAGCCCGGCTTCGCGGGCGGCGTCCGCCAGAGCGGCAATGCGCCCGGCGTACTTGTTGCCACCGCGGTCGAACACGACGGCCTCGACACCCGCGGCCTTGGCACGCTCGGCAACGAGCGCGCCGACCTGCTTGGCCTGCGCGGACTTGTCGGCCTCGCCACCGCGGATCGTCGCGTCCAGGGTCGACGCCGACGCAAGGGTGTGACCCTTGAGGTCGTCGATGACCTGAGCAACGATGTTGCGGTTCGAGCGAGTCACGACGAGGCGCGGACGCTCCGCCGTACCCGACACGTGCTTGCGGATGCGGATGTGGCGGCGGGCCTTGGCGGCACGCTTGTAAGCGTCGCCCTTGGCGATCTTCACACCGTATGCCATGGCTTACTTACCTGCCTTTCCGACCTTGCGCCGGATGACTTCGCCCTCGTACTTGACGCCCTTGGCCTTGTACGGGTCGGGCTTGCGCAGCTTGCGGATGTTGGCCGCAACCTCGCCGACCTTCTGCTTGTCGATGCCCTCGACCGAAAGCTTGGTCGCGGACTCCACCTTGAAGGTGATGCCCTCGGGGGCCTCGACCAGGATCGGGTGGCTGTAACCCAGCGAGAACTCCAGGTTGGAGCCCTTCGCGAGGACGCGGTAACCGACACCGCTGATTTCGAGCTTCTTCACGTAACCCGTGGTCACGCCGGTGATCATGTTCGCCACCAGCGTGCGGGACAGGCCGTGCAGGGCCTTGTTCTGACGCTCGTCGTTCGGGCGGGTGACGTTCAGAACGCCGTCCTCACCCTTAGCGATGTCGATCGGCGCGACGACGGTGTGGGAAAGGGAGCCCTTGGGACCCTTAACCGAGACCGTCCGGCCGTCGATGGTGACGTCCACGCCGGCGGGAACCGTGATGGGGAGCTTGCCAATACGCGACATTAGCTATTCCTCCGTTCCCGACTACCAGACGTAGGCGAGGACTTCCCCACCTACGCCCTTCTTGCCTGCCTGCTGGCCGGTGAGCAGACCGTGGGACGTGGAGATGATCGCCACGCCCAGGCCGCCGAGCACCTTCGGCAGGTTGGTGGACTTCGCGTAAACCCGGAGACCGGGCTTGGAGATCCGCTTGATGCCCGCAATGGAGCGCTCACGGTTCGGGCCGAACTTCAGCTCGAGAACGAGGTTCTTGCCAACCTCGGCGTCCTCGACCTTCCAGCCCGTGATGAAGCCCTCCTGCTGGAGGATCTCCGCGATGTGAGACTTGATCTTGCTGTGCGGCATCGCCACGGTGTCGTGGTACGCCGAGTTCGCGTTACGCAGACGAGTCAGCATGTCCGCGATCGGATCAGTCATGGTCATGAATTGGCCTTCGGCCTCTCTCGCCGGGGTTTCCTATCTGCGCCATCCCTCTCCCCACTCAGAGGCAGGACGGGTGCGGCGCGGGGACCTACGGCGTAGTAAGTCGGTCAGGGCGGCAGGCGCCCAACCCTCCTAGCCTAAGCCATGGAGAGGTGGGCCACCTACCGACCAGATACTTACCGAGAGCCTCCAGTAATTCCCAAGTCCCTAGGGACAGAGGGGAATTACCAGGAGCTCTTGGTCACGCCCGGCAGCTCGCCACGGTGAGCCATCTCACGAAGGCAGACGCGGCACAGGCCGAACTTGCGGTACACGGAGTGCGGGCGGCCACAGCGCTGGCAGCGGGTGTAGCCACGCACACCGAACTTGGGCTTACGAGCAGCCTTGGCAATAAGTGCCTTCTTCGCCATCTCGCTTACGCCTCCTTGAACGGGAAGCCGAGGTGACGGAGAAGGGCACGGCCCTCAGCGTCGTTGGTCGCCGTGGTGACCACGGTGATGTCCATACCCCGGACGCGGTCGATCTTGTCCTGGTCGATCTCGTGGAACATGACCTGCTCCGTGAGACCGAAGGTGTAGTTGCCACGGCCGTCGAACTGCTTGGGGGACAGACCACGGAAGTCGCGGATGCGCGGAAGCGCGAGCGACAGGGTGCGGTCCAGGAACTCCCACATGCGGTCGCCACGGAGCGTGACGTGGCAGCCGATCGGCTGACCCTCGCGCAGCTTGAACTGCGCGATGGACTTCCGGGCCTTCGTGATGGCCGGCTTCTGACCCGTGATGGTGGTCAGGTCACGGACGGCACCGTCCATGAGCTTCGAGTCACGGGCGGCGTCGCCGACACCCATGTTGACCACGATCTTGACGAGGCCGGGCGTCTGCATGACGTTCTCGTACGAGAACTCTTCCTGCAGCTTCGCCGCGATCTCCTCGCGGTACTTCGTCTTCAGACGCGGAGTGGTGGTGGTCGTCATCAGATGTCCTCACCCGTCCGCTTGGCAACGCGGATCTTGTTGCCGTCTTCGTCGAAGCGGAAACCGACACGCGTGACGACCTTGTTGCCGTCCTTCTCCACGACGAGCTGAACGTTGCTCACGTGGACAGGGGCCTCGGTGGTCACGATGCCGCCGGCCTGCGAACCGCTGGCGGTCGGGCCGGCCTTCGTGTGCTTCTTGACCCGGTTGACACCCTCGACCAGGACGCGCTCGTCGCGCGGGTAAGCGGCAATGACCTTGCCCTGCTTGCCCTTGTCCTTACCGGTGATGACCTGAACCAGGTCGCCCTTCTTGATCTTCATGCTTACAGCACCTCCGGCGCGAGCGAGATGATCTTCATGAACTTCTTCTCGCGCAGCTCACGGCCGACGGGGCCGAAGATACGGGTGCCGCGAGGGTCGCCGTCGTTCTTCAGAATGACGGCGGCGTTCTCGTCGAAGCGGATGTACGAGCCGTCGGGACGGCGGCGCTCCTTGACGGTGCGAACGATGACCGCCTTGACGACGTCACCCTTCTTCACGTTGCCACCGGGGATCGCGTCCTTGACGGTGGCGACAATGACGTCACCGATACCCGCGTAGCGGCGACCCGAGCCACCGAGAACACGGATGGTGAGAATTTCCTTCGCACCCGTGTTGTCGGCGATCCGAAGTCGCGACTCCTGCTGGATCACGTCTATCTCCTGTTTGTCTGCCGGTTCCCCCGGGGCAGTTCAGCGAACTGCCCCGGGAGCCTGGCGGAACGAACTCCGAGGGATACCCCTCAGAGATTTACTTGGCCTTCTCGAGGATCTCGACGATGCGCCAGCGCTTGGTCGCCGACAGCGGACGCGTCTCCATCAGGAGGACGCGGTCGCCGACGCCGGCAGCGTTCTGCTCGTCGTGCGCCTTGAGCTTGTTCGTACGGCGGATGACCTTGCCGTACAGCGCGTGCTTCACACGGTCCTCGACGGCGACGACGACGGTCTTGTCCATCTTGTCGCTGACGACCAGGCCCTCACGGGTCTTGCGGAATCCGCGGTCAGTGTTGGTCTCAGTCACGTTGCTCTCGCTCATCAGGCGCTCTCCACCGTTTCGATGCCCAGCTCGCGCTCACGCATCAGGGTGTAGATCCGCGCGATGTCCTTACGGACGGCCTTGAGCCGACCGTGGTTCTCGAGCTGACCGGTCGCCGCCTGGAAGCGGAGGTTGAACAGCTCTTCCTTGGCTTCGCGGAGCTTGTTGAGAAGCTCCTCGTCACCCAGTTCGCGCAGCTCGGACGCCTTGGTACCGGCCGACATCACGACTCACCTGCCTCGCGCCGAACAATCCGGCACTTCATCGGAAGCTTGTGAGCAGCGCGGGTAAGCGCCTCACGCGCAGTCTTCTCATTCGGGTAGGACAGCTCGAACATCACCCGTCCGGGCTTGACGTTCGCGACCCACCACTCGGGGGAACCCTTACCGGAACCCATGCGGGTCTCGGCGGGCTTCTTCGTCAGCGGACGGTCCGGGTAGATGTTGATCCAGACCTTGCCGCCACGCTTGATGTGGCGGGTCATCGCGATACGAGCCGCCTCGATCTGGCGGTTGGTCACGTACGCCGGAGTGAGGGCCTGAATCCCGTACTCGCCGAACGCAACCTGCGTACCACCCTTTGACATACCGCTGCGCTTGGGGTGGTGCTGCTTGCGGTGCTTGACCCTACGAGGGATCAGCATGTCGGTCAGGCCTCCGTTCCGGTGCTCTCAGCCGGAGCGGCAGCTGCGGCGGGAGCGTCGGCCTTGGGGGCCTCGGCAGCCGGCGCGGACTGCTGCTGCGGCTTGCGGCCGCGGCCGCCACGCTCGCCACCACGGCCACCACGGGCCGGGCGGTCGTTGCCGCCACCACGGGCCGGGCGGTTACCCGCACGGGCCGCGGCGTTCTCGGCGCGGACCTCGGCGATGTTCTTGACGTCGCCCTTGTAGATCCAGACCTTCACGCCGATACGGCCGAAGGTCGTCTTGGCCTCGAAGAAGCCGTAGTCGACGTTCGCACGGAGCGTGTGCAGCGGCACACGACCCTCGCGGTAGAACTCCGACCGGGACATCTCGGCGCCGCCGAGACGGCCACCACACTGGATCTTGATGCCCTTGGCGCCGGCCTTCATCGTCGACTGCATGCTCTTACGCATGGCGCGACGGAAGGAGACGCGGGAGGACAGCTGCTCTGCAACGGCCTGCGCGACCAGCTGAGCGTCGACCTCGGGGTTCTTGACCTCGAGGATGTTCAGCTGGACCTGCTTGCCCGTGAGCTTCTCGAGGTCGCCGCGGATGCGGTCGGCCTCGGCGCCACGGCGGCCGATGACGATGCCGGGACGCGCGGTGTGGATGTCCACCCGCACGCGGTCACGGGTGCGCTCGATCTCAACCTTCGAGATGCCGGCGCGCTCCATGCCGGACGTCATCATCCGACGGATGGCGACGTCTTCCTTGACGTAGTCCTTGTACAGCTTGTCGGCGTACCAACGCGACTTGAAGTCGGTGGTGATGCCGAGCCGGAACCCGTGCGGGTTTACCTTCTGGCCCATTACCGGGTTCCTTCCTTGCTGCTGACGACCACGGTGATGTGGCTGGTCCGCTTACGGATCCGGTAGGCACGGCCCTGAGCACGCGGACGGAACCGCTTCAGGGTCGGGCCCTCATCCACGTACGCCTCGCTGATGACCAGCGAAGAGGCGTCACTGTGGTCGTAGTTGTGTGCAGCGTTGGCGATGGCGCTGTCAAGCACCTTGCCAACCGGCACGCTCGCGGCCTGCGGGGCGAAACGCAGGACCGCCTGAGCCTCCGTGGCATCCATGCCACGGATGAGGTCCACCACTCGGCGGGCCTTCATGGGCGTGACGCGGATGTACCGCGCCTGGGCCCTGGCTTCCATGGTTGTCCCTTCGGTGTAAGTCATAGTCGTTCCACCCCGCGCTAGCGGCGCTTCGACTTCCGGTCGTCCTTGACGTGGCCGCGGAAGGTGCGAGTCGGCGAGAACTCGCCGAGCTTGTGGCCGACCATCGCCTCGGTGACGAACACCGGGATGTGGGTCTTGCCGTTGTGCACCGCGATCGTGTGGCCCAGCATGGCCGGGACGATCATCGAGCGACGGGACCAGGTCTTGATGACGTTCTTGGAACCTGCTTCGTTCTGGACATCCACCTTCTTGATGAGGTGTCCGTCGACGAAGGGCCCCTTCTTGAGACTGCGCGGCATCTAAACCCGCTCCTAGCGCTTCTTGTTCGTCTTGCGGCGGCGGACGATGTACTTGCTGCTCGCCTTCTTCGGCGAACGAGTACGACCCTCCTTCTGACCCCAGGGCGAGACCGGGTGGCGACCACCGGAGGTCTTGCCCTCACCACCACCGTGCGGGTGGTCGACCGGGTTCATCGCCACACCGCGAACGGTCGGGCGAACGCCCAGCCAGCGCTTACGGCCGGCCTTGCCCCAGTTGATGTTCGACTGCTCGGCGTTGCCGACCTCGCCGATCGTGGCGCGGCAGCGGGCGTCGACCAGGCGGATCTCACCCGACGGCATACGAAGGTGGGCCATAGTGCCCTCCTTCGCCAGCAGCTGCACGGAGGCACCCGCGGAGCGGGCGAACTTCGCGCCGCCGCCGGGCCGCAGCTCGATGGCGTGGATGGTCGTACCGACCGGGATGTTGCGGAGGGCCAGGTTGTTGCCCGGCTTGATGTCCGCGCCCGGTCCGTTCTCGACCCGGTCACCCTGCGACAGGTTGCGGGGGGCCAGGATGTAGCGCTTCTCGCCGTCCGCGTAGTGCAGGAGCGCGATGCGCGCGGTGCGGTTCGGGTCGTACTCGATGTGCGCGACCTTCGCCGGCACGCCGTCCTTGTCGTGGCGACGGAAGTCGATCACTCGGTAGGCGCGCTTGTGTCCGCCACCCTGGTGGCGAACGGTCACACGACCGGCGTTGTTACGGCCGCCCTTGCTGTGCAGCGGGCGGACCAGCGACTTCTCCGGCGTGGACCGCGTTACCTCGACGAAGTCGGCGACGGAGGAGCCACGGCGGCCCGGCGTCGTCGGCTTGTACTTGCGGATTCCCATTTCTCAGTCCTCGTCCGATATTCGGACCAGGGCGCTCCGTTAGGAGGCCTGGCCGAAGATGTCGATACGGTCGCCCTCAGCAAGGGTCACGATCGCGCGCTTGGTGTCAGCGCGCTTACCGAACCCCGTGCGGGTGCGCTTGCGCTTGCCCTGGCGGTTGATCGTGTTGACCCCAGTGACCTTGACCGAGAAGACCGACTCGACGGCCTGCTTGATCTGGGTCTTGTTGGCGCCGGGCGCGACGACGAAGGTGTACTTGCCCTCATCGAGAAGCGCGTAGCTCTTCTCAGAGACGACCGGCTTGACGAGGACGTCACGGGGGTCCGTGAAGCTCTTGCTCAGCGGCGTCTCAACGGTGTTCTTGCCCTCGGTGGCGTGGCGCTTCGCCTTGGCGAGGCGCGCGGCCTTGGCGGCCTTGGCCGCCTTGGGGGCGATGCTCGGGTGACGCGTAGCCATCAGGCTTCGCTCCCTTCGGTCTCATCGGCCTTGGGGCCAGACACGAAGGACTCGAAGGCGGCCTTGGTGAAGACCACGTCGTCCGAGACGAGCACGTCGTACGTGTTCAGCTGGCCCGGCTCCAGGATGTGCACCTGGGGCAGGTTGCGGGCGGAGAGCAGCGAAGTCTCGTCCGCGCGGTCGATGACCAGGAGCACGTTCTTGCGCTCGCTGACCTTGCCGAGCAGCGTCTTCGCGGCCTTCGTGGAGATGTCGCCCTCGACCACGTTGGTGACAACGTGGATACGAGCGTTGCGGGCCCGGTCGGTGAGGGCGTGGCGCAGGGCCGCGGCCTTCATCTTCTTCGGGGTCCGCTGCGAGTAGTCACGCGGCTGCGGGCCGTGGACGACGCCACCGCCGGCGAACTGCGGCGCACGGGTCGAACCCTGGCGGGCGCGGCCGGTGCCCTTCTGGCGGTACGGCTTGCGACCACCACCGCGGACTTCACCGCGGCGCTTGGTCTTGTGCGTGCCCTGACGGGCAGCGGCCAGCTGGGCGACGACGACCTGGTGGAGAAGCGGGATGCTGATCTTCTCTACGTCGAAAATCTCCGAGGGGAGCTCGACGGTCCCGGCCTTGTCGCCTGCCGGCGAAAGGATGTCAATGGTGCTCATCGGTTCCTCAAGCCCCCTTGGCCGCGGTACGGACCAGGACGAGGCCGCCGTTCGGACCGGGAACTGCGCCCTTGATGAGGAGCAGGCCCTTCTCCGCGTCAACGGCGTGAACGGTCAGGTTCTGGGTGGTGACCCGCTCGTTGCCCATACGCCCCGCCATGCGGAGGCCCTTGAACACACGGCCCGGGGTGGCACAGCCACCGATGGAACCGGGAGAGCGGTGCTTGCGCTGGGTGCCGTGACCGGCGCCGAGTCCCTTGAAGTTGTGACGCTTCATGACACCGGCGAAACCCTTGCCCTTGCTCTTGCCCGTGACGTCAACCTTGACGCCGGACTCGAACACCTCGGCAGTCACCTCCTGGCCCAGCGTGTACTCGCTGGCGTCAGGGGTGCGGATCTCCACCAGGTGGCGGCGGGGAGTTACGTCGGCCTTGGCGAAGTGACCCTTGAGGGGCTTGTTCACCTTGCGAGGGTCGATCTCGCCGAAGGCGATCTGGACCGACTCGTAGCCGTCGGAGTCATTCGTACGGACCTGGGTAACGACGCAGGGCCCGGCCTTGACGACGGTGACCGGGACGACACGGTTGTTCTCGTCCCAGACCTGGGTCATGCCGAGCTTCTCGCCCAGGACGCCCTTGATCTGCTTAGTCATCTGTCCGCGCCTCTCAGAGCTTGATCTCGATGTCGACGCCGGCCGGAAGGTCCAGGCGCATCAACGAGTCAACGGTCTTGGGCGTCGGGTCGAGGATGTCGATCAAGCGCTTGTGCGTGCGCATCTCGAAGTGCTCGCGCGAGTCCTTGTACTTGTGCGGCGACTTGATGACGCAGTACACGTTCTTCTCAGTGGGCAGCGGCACCGGGCCTGCGACCGACGCACCAGTGCGAGTCACCGTCTCGACGATCTTCTTCGCCGAAGAGTCGATGACCTCGTGGTCGTAGGCCTTGAGCCGGATGCGGATCTTCTGTCCCGCCATGGCTACTTGGTAGTCCTTTGTCTCGAACGCTCTGGCTCCCGGGAGGCCCTTTTTTCTACTTCCTCCGACCCACGCGGTCGGGTGTGTCGCAGTCCCGCCCACACGAATTTCCCGAAGGATTTCCCTGCTAGGGGCTGCGGCCCAGATGACCGCGGGTCCGGGGGAAGAAACCCACCGGGTGCCTGGTTAAGTCTCCGCACCACACTTCCCAGAAGATTCCCGTACGTCCGCTCCAGCGCTGCCTGCGGGCTTTTTACGACCGCTTGACAGATGGGGCGACGAGTACTGTGGGACTCGCTTCCGGTCCTCCCGGCGGGAGGCGCGCAGCATCGGCACTCAACCGAGCAACCCCGACAGTCTGCCACACGGGGCACGGGCCTGGCCAATCGAAGCCTGGGATCGTACCCGGCGGACGCCAGAGATCAAACCCGGGGTGGGCCGGGAGAGGCCAGGCGATCACACGGCGTCACGCTCGGGGCGCGGACGGTTGTGGGTCGAGCTGAGCCTCACGCGACCGGAACCCGTCTCCTCGTGCTCCGGTGCCACGGGCACCTTTCCCCAAGGACCGTGAGAGGGAAAAGGACCCCACCAAACCCCACCCCTCCCGCCCGCAGGCACATCCGCGGGCGCCCCCCGCCCGGAGGCCGTCGGCAACGACAGGGCACCGCTCACTCACGCGGGTGAACATCACCAGCTCAGCTGGATTTCCGATCCCCCAACTGCCCTACTCTCAGCCCCAGTAGGCCAAACAACAGCAGACATGCGACGGCCCCCGCCGGGACTGGCATCCCAAGGCGAGGGCCTGACCACCGAGGAAGCGAGACCTTCCCGATGGACACCCACGAGGAAGAAGAGACCTTCCCGATGGACACCCAAAACCCTAGCGCGCCCCCGCACGCCCAGTCCGCCGTTGGCGGCAGTCAATCCCACGCACGAGCGACCCGGCGCCCCCGCAGCGGCCAGGACGCGCGGCGGCGCCCCTCCGGTGGCATCTCCCACGACAGCACCCGCCACACCACCCGCTTCACGGTGATCGGCAATCACCTCACCCAGCACCCGGAGCTCTCCCTCCTGGCGATCGGCATCGGCTGCCACATCCAGTCGCTGCCCGCGGGGGCCCGCGCCGACATCAAGACGCTCGCCGCCCGCTTCCCGGAGGGAACGACCCGGATCGCCGCCGCCCTGCGCGAGCTGGAGGCCCACGGTTACCTACGCCGCGTACGCGAGCGCACAGCCGTCGGCCGCATCGTCACCCGTACGACCTTCTGCAATCAGCCGCACGCCGCCCGGCAGCACGCGCACTCCCCCGCCCCGGCGCAGACCCCACCGCCCGAGCCCAGCGAGCCCCCGGCCCCGCGCCCACCCCGCAAACAGCCCCGCCCCCTCCCCGCGGTACCGCACCCGGCCTACCCGGCCCCGCCCCTCCTCCAGCAGGCCACCGACCTCCTCGCTGACCTGCGCCACCACGACCCCCGCCTCTTCCTCTCGGCCCGCGACACCGCCCACCTGGCCCCGGGCATCGCCGCCTGGCTGGAACGCGACGTGGCCCCCACCGCCGTACGCCACGCCCTCACCCACGACCTGCCACCCGAGGGCCCCCGCCACCCGGCCGCCCTTCTCGCGCACCGTCTGACAGCGCTTCTCCCACCCCCGTTCGACGGTCCGCCACCACCCACCCGGCATCCGCTCCAGAACTGCGACACCTGCGACCGAGCCTTCCGCGCCCCCGCTCCGGGCCACCGCCGCGACTGCCGACCCAGCTCCATGGAGGCCCCCTAGCATGAACGTGACGACCCTTGCCCCTGGGCACAGACGAGGAGCGCACGCCATGACTACCGCCCCGCACAGCGCACGACAGGGCAGCTCCCAGTACCAGGCGATGCGCGATGCCGTCGTACAGATGGGAGACGCCCTTCCGGGCAAATTCGAGATCACCCAGGAAGGGATCGTCCACGACATGATGTCGCCTGTCGGGCCTCACGAGTTGACGGCACTGCGCGTCCGGAAGCGCCTGGAGAAGGTGATGCCGGAAGAACTGGTGGCTCATACGGGGACGCCTGACGTGGAGGACGAGCCCGGGGGAATCCTGCGACACCCAGACATCATGGTGATCGCCGAGGCGGACATGGACGTCCAGGATTCCTTCGATCCCCGTACGCTCATCGCCGCGATCGAAGTCGTCTCCCTTTCCAACCCGGACAACGACTGGGTGAGCAAGACACGGGACTACCCCCTCCTCGGTATCCCCGTCTACGCGATCTTCGACCCGCGCACCAGCACGGGCGCCGTCTTCACCGACATCCACTCCACCCCGCGAGGCCCCCGCTACGCCACCCGCAAGGACTTCGTCTACGGCGAGGACGTCACCGTCGCCGAGTGGACGATCTCGACCGAGGACCTGCCCCGCTACCAATGAGCAGATCCGCACACGCGAAAGGGCCCGTACGACCGAAGTCGTACGGGCCCTCCCGTTACTGCGTGTACTGCTGTGCTCTCAGTTCAGAGCAACCGGGTCTCCCCGATCAACGCGCAAGCGAAAAGCTTACTTGTTGATCTTGGTGACCTGGCCGGCGCCGACGGTCCGGCCACCCTCACGGATGGCGAACTTCAGGCCCTCTTCCATCGCGACGGGCTGGATGAGCTCAACGGTCATCTCAGTGTTGTCGCCCGGCATGACCATCTCGGTGCCCTCGGGGAGGGTCACGACGCCGGTCACGTCCGTGGTGCGGAAGTAGAACTGCGGACGGTAGTTGTTGAAGAAGGGGGTGTGACGGCCACCCTCGTCCTTCGACAGGATGTAGGCCTGGGCCTCGAACTCGGTGTGCGGCGTGACCGAACCGGGCTTGATGATGACCTGGCCGCGCTCGACGTCCTCGCGCTTGATGCCACGGAGGAGCAGACCGACGTTCTCACCGGCCTGGCCCTCGTCGAGCAGCTTGCGGAACATCTCGATACCGGTGACCGTGGTGGTGGTCTTCTCGGTCTTGATGCCGATGATGTCGACGGTCTCGTTGACCTTGAGGATGCCGCGCTCGATACGACCGGTGACGACGGTGCCACGACCGGTGATCGTGAAAACGTCCTCGATCGGCATCAGGAACGGCTTGTCGACGTCACGCTCGGGCTCCGGGATGGACTCGTCGACAGCCTTCATCAGGTTGAGGACGGACTCACCCCACTCCTTGTCGCCCTCGAGCGCCTTGAGCGCCGAGACCTTGACGACCGGCAGGTCGTCGCCCGGGAACTCGTACTCGGAGAGGAGCTCACGGACCTCGAGCTCGACGAGCTCCAGGATCTCCTCGTCGTCCACCATGTCGGCCTTGTTCAGGGCGACGACGATGTACGGAACGCCGACCTGGCGGGCCAGAAGCACGTGCTCCTTGGTCTGCGGCATCGGGCCGTCGGTGGCGGCGACCACGAGGATCGCGCCGTCCATCTGCGCGGCACCCGTGATCATGTTCTTGATGTAGTCAGCGTGACCCGGGCAGTCGACGTGCGCGTAGTGACGCGTCTCCGTCTGGTACTCGACGTGCGCGATCGAGATCGTGATACCGCGCTGGCGCTCTTCGGGAGCCTTGTCGATCTGGTCGAAGGCCGAGGCCTCGTTCAGGTCCGGGTACGCGTCGTGCAGCACCTTGGTAATGGCGGCCGTGAGGGTCGTCTTACCGTGGTCAATGTGACCGATGGTGCCGATGTTGACGTGCGGCTTAGTCCGCTCGAACTTTGCCTTCGCCACTGAATCCTCCTGCGGAGTGGTTCTGTACGCCTTGCTTCATCGGCGCCAGGTGATCTTTGCTGGGATGCCGGGGTCCGAGGCATTCCGTCCGTAGAACGGCCGGAATGCCTCAGGACTTCCGGTGACAAGCCTAAAGCGTGAACTCGGGGGAGTTACTCGCCCTTGGCCTTCGCGATGATCTCCTCGGCGACGTTCCGCGGAACCTCGGCGTAGGAGTCGAACTGCATCGAGTAGCTTGCGCGACCCGAGGTCTTGCTGCGGAGGTCTCCGACGTAGCCGAACATCTCCGAGAGGGGCACGAGGCCCTTCACGACACGGGCGCCACTGCGCTCCTCCATGGCCTGGATCTGGCCACGGCGGGAGTTGATGTCGCCGATGACGTCGCCCATGTAGTCCTCGGGCGTGGTGACCTCAACGGCCATCATCGGCTCGAGCAGCACGGGGCTGGCCTTGCGCGCGGCCTCCTTGAACGCCTGCGAACCGGCGATCTTGAAGGCGAGCTCGGAGGAGTCGACCTCGTGGTAGGCACCGTCGAGAAGCGTGACGCGGACGCCCGTCATCTCGTAACCGGCCAGGATGCCGAACTGCATGGCTTCCTGAGCGCCGGCGTCCACCGACGGGATGTACTCCCGCGGGATACGGCCACCGGTGACCTTGTTGACGAACTCGTACGAGGTCTCGCCACTGTCGATCGGCTCGATCGCGATCTGCACCTTGGCGAACTGACCCGTACCACCGGTCTGCTTCTTGTGGGTGAAGTCCACGCGCTCGACGGCCTTGCGGATCGTCTCGCGGTAAGCGACCTGCGGCTTGCCGACGTTCGCCTCGACGCGGAACTCGCGCTTCATGCGGTCGACGAGCACCTCGAGGTGAAGCTCGCCCATACCACCGATGATGGTCTGGCCGGTCTCCTCGTCCGAGTGCACGCGGAAGGAGGGGTCCTCCTCCGAGAGACGCTGGATGGCTACACCCAGCTTCTCCTGGTCACCCTTGGACTTGGGCTCGATGGCGACCTCGATGACCGGCGCCGGGAAGTCCATGGACTCCAGGATGACCGGCTTCTTGTCGTCACTCAGCGTCTCACCGGTGGTGGTCTGCTTCAGGCCCATGACGGCGACGATGTCACCGGCGCCCACCGACTGGATCTCCTCACGCTTGTTCGCGTGCATGCGGTAGATCTTGCCGATGCGCTCCTTCTTGCCCTTGACCGAGTTCAGCACCGCGGTGCCGGCCTCGAGGCGACCGGAGTAGATCCGGACGAAGGTGAGCTTGCCGAGGTGCGGGTCGCTCGCAATCTTGAACGCGAGAGCCGAAAGCGGCTCGTCGTCCGAAGGCTTGCGCTTGACGATGACCTCGGGGTCCTTGACGTCGTGGCCTTCGATGGCCTCGACGTCCAGGGGCGACGGGAGGTAACGCACGACCGCGTCGAGCAGGGGCTGGACGCCCTTGTTCTTGAACGCGGTGCCGCAGAACACGGGGGTGACAGTGGTGTCGCCGCCCTTGCCGGAGGCGATGGTGACGCGGCGAATGGCCTCGTACAGCTGCTCCTCGGTGGGCTCCTGGCCCTCGAGGTACAGCTCCATCATCTGCTCGTCGTTCTCGGCGACGGCCTCGAGGAGCTTGCCGCGCCACTCTTCAGCGGCCTCGGCGTGCGTCGCCGGGATGTCGACGATGTCGTACGCCTCGCCCATGGCGGTCTCGGCGGACCAGACGAAGGCCTTCATCGTGACGAGGTCGACGACACCCTTGAAGTCAGCTTCTGCGCCGATGGGCAGCTGCATGACGATCGGGGTCGCACCGAGGCGGTCGATGATCATGTCGACGCAGCGGTGGAACTCGGCACCCGTACGGTCGAGCTTGTTGACGAAGCAGATGCGCGGGACGCCGTAGCGGTCCGCCTGACGCCAGACAGTCTCGGACTGGGGCTCGACACCGGCAACGCCGTCGAACACCGTCACGGCACCGTCGAGCACACGGAGCGAACGCTCTACCTCGACCGTGAAGTCGACGTGGCCCGGGGTGTCGATGATGTTGATCGTGTGGTCGACGTCGTTCAGCGGCCAGTGACAGGTGGTGGCAGCAGAGGTGATCGTGATGCCACGCTCCTGCTCCTGCTCCATCCAGTCCATCGTGGCGGCGCCGTCGTGGACCTCGCCGATCTTGTACGAGACGCCGGTGTAGAAGAGGATCCGCTCGGTGGTGGTCGTCTTGCCCGCGTCGATGTGGGCCATGATGCCGATGTTGCGCACCTTGGCCAGGTCAAGTGAAGTGGTAGCCATATCGGCTCAGTCTTCTCTCGGTCTCGATGTGGGTAGCGACTACCAGCGGTAGTGCGCGAAGGCCTTGTTGGACTCGGCCATCTTGTGGGTGTCCTCACGCTTCTTCACAGCGGCACCAAGGCCGTTGGAGGCGTCGAGGAGCTCGTTGAGCAGACGCTCGGTCATCGTCTTCTCGCGACGGGCGCGGGAGTAACCGACCAGCCAGCGCAGGGCCAGCGTGTTGGCACGACCGGGCTTGACCTCGATCGGAACCTGGTAGGTCGCACCGCCGACGCGGCGGGACTTGACCTCGAGGGTCGGCTTGATGTTCTCGAGCGCGCGCTTGAGCGTGATGACCGGGTCGTTACCGGTCTTCTCGCGCAGGCCCTCCATGGCGCCGTACACGATGCGCTCGGCGGTGGAGCGCTTGCCGTTCATCAGCACCTTGTTGATGAGGGAGGTCACCAGAGGAGAACCGTAGACCGGGTCGATGATGACCGGGCGCTTCGGGGCGGGGCCCTTACGAGGCATTCTTACTTCTCCTTCTTGGCGCCGTAGCGGCTGCGGGCCTGCTTGCGGTTCTTGACGCCCTGGGTGTCAAGGGAGCCGCGGATGATCTTGTAGCGAACACCCGGCAGGTCCTTCACACGGCCACCACGCACGAGCACGATGGAGTGCTCCTGCAGGTTGTGTCCCTCACCCGGAATGTAAGCGGTGACTTCGATCCCGCTGGTCAGACGCACACGCGCGACCTTACGCAGGGCCGAGTTCGGCTTCTTCGGGGTGGTCGTGAACACACGCGTGCAGACGCCGCGGCGCTGGGGCGAACCCTCAAGTGCAGGCGTCTTGTTCTTCTCGACCTTGTCCTGCCGGCCCTTCCGGACCAGCTGCTGGATCGTAGGCACTACTTCTCCGGTTTCTGTGTGCCGAATGGTAAAGCTAACCTGGAACGTCGCCGACCCACGCGGTCGGGTGTGTCGAATCCTGCAGACTCCCGCCGCAAGGCGGAAAGAGGCGCAGATTACGGTGGCCGTTCTCGGACTCACGCAGCGGCTGAAGACACGCGCACGAGCCCAGGCACACCCCAGGCACAAGGTCTGAGCGTACCTACCTCATCGAGTTCGGTCAAAACAAATGCGGTGGGGGGCGACACGCCGGGCTTTTCAGCGCCGGCGCGACCGGACTCGGCCACCGGGGCCGATTGTCGCCCGTTCGCTCCACGGACACCTCAAGTACGTTGACTGGTTGCGAGATCAGCGGCATCGGCGCACGTGAACACGGGGGCAGCGGGATGGCCGGGGGGCAAGCGCACACGAGGGACGACGACGGCCTGGACGACCGGGTGCCTTTCCTCGCGCGGCTGGAGAGGGACGACCGCACGGCCCTGCTCGCCATCGGCCGACCCCTGAGTTATCCGGCCCGCAGCGTCATCATGCGCCAGGACGAGCCGTCCACTCACCTCCTGCTGCTCCTGCGAGGCTGGACCAAGGTCACAGCCACCGCGGCCAACGGGTACGAGGCGCTCCTCGCCCTGCGCGGCCCCGGCGACATCATCGGCGAGGGTGCCGCACTCAGCGGACGCGGCCGCTCGGCCACCGTGACGGCCCTGGAGCAGGTCGAAGCGACCGCCATCGAGGAGCGCCGCTTCACCCGGTTCCTCACAGGCAGTCCGCAGGTGGCGCTCAAGCTCCTCGGCCTGGCCACCGACCGGCAACGCTCGACCGACCGCCGCCGACTGGAGTGGGCGGCGCTCTCGGTGCGCGAGCGGCTCGCCGTCCTGCTGCTGGACCTCGTCCGCACGCACGGGACGCGGACCGAGGAGGGCATCGAGCTGACCGTCCCGCTCAGCCAGCAGGAGTTCGCGGGCTCGGTCGGGTCTTCGCGTGAGGCGGTCGCCCGGCTCTTGAAGGAGTTGCGCGACCGGCAGGTCGTCGTGACGAGCCGCCGCCGCATCGTCGTCGTACGGCCTGACATTCTGCGTCGCATGACCGGTGGCGGAACGTGACCTGGCCGTAACATGTTGTCACTCTATGCACACGGTCACACTTCGTACGCGTCATCCGCCCTCTGCCGTCTCCTTCCGACCCGCCATCGTGCTGGTCAACGGACCGAATCGGCGAGAGGCAGACATGACCGCCACTGTGAACCGCACGATCCTGCTGTTCGACATCGAGCAGTTCGGCAAGCGCGACGACGTAGAGCAAGCCTTCCTGCGACGTCTGCTGTACGACGTCGCCGACCAGACCCTCACGGCCGCGGGCATCGACGAGACCGCCCGGCTGCGCGCGGACCGCGGCGATTCCGTCATGGAACTCATCGACGCCAACATCCCGGTGTCCGTGCTGCTGAAAAGCCTGCTGGCCGAGACCCCCGCACTGCTGCGCAACAAGAACCGCGTGGCCTCGAACAGCGCCCAGATGCGTCTGCGCATCGTCCTGTCCACGGGCCACGTCGCCGTGGACGAACTCAACGGCTGGGTCGGCTCGGATCTCAATCACGCCTGCCGACTGCTGGACGCGGCCCCCCTGCGTGAGGCGCTGCGCCGGCGCCAGGAGGACAGCGTGCTGTGCGTGTCCGACGGCGTGTATCAGGGGGTGGTACGGCACGGGCCCCTGGGCGTGCGCCCGGAGCAGTTCCGGCGGATCACGGTGGAGGCGAAGGAGGGGCCGACGATCGCGTGGGTGCACGGCGAGACAGACAGCGCCGCGCCGTCTGCCGCGTACGAGTACACGGCGCCACAGGAGCCCGCGCCGGGAGCGCAGCACAACACCACTCACGTCGGACGCGACCAGTACGGCGGCAACACCCACGTCCAGGGCGACGTCCACTACCGCTTCGGCACAGGGGACAGCCGATGAGCCAGGACGAGGCGGAAGGCACGGCCACGGCCGACGCGACCACCGAGGGTGGCGACCAGAAGCAGGAAGAGACACCCGACGCGCAGGAACAGCGCCAGAAGGCCTGGGCCGCCCGGCGGGACCTGATCGAGCACGCCCCTTCCTTCGTCTCCAGCCTGGTCAAGCGGGACCAGTACGGAGTCAGCGGCGGCCACGTGCAGGGCAACGTGATCTACCAGTTCGGTGGCCCCTCCGACACTCTCAGCGGCCCGGCGTCCGGGCCCATCCCCCGGGCCGAGATCGAGGCGCTTGCGGCCGTCTTCCAGCGCTGCCCCAGCTTCGACGAGGCGCTCGCCCGGCTGCGTACCGAACGCGTCGTGGTCCTGTCCGGGGGCCACGCGACGGGCCGCCGCTCCGCCGCGATGATGCTGCTGCTTCAGCTCGGCGTCGAGCGGATGCGTGACCTGGAACCGGGCACCTCCCCCGCGGCGTTGCGCGAACATCTGGACGGCGCCGCCGGATACGTCCTGTGCAATCTGGCGACCAGCAGGAGCCGCCCCCTGCGAGAGCTGCATCTGCGGAGCATGCGCGAGCAGTTGGAGCGCGCCGGCGGTCATCTGGTGATCACCATCGAACCGTCGGCGGCGCTCGGCGACGTACCGTCCGTGCGCTGGGAACCCCCGCCGGTGCAGGACATGCTGTGCGCCCATGTCACCCAGTCCGTGGGAGCGGCGGCGTGGGCGGACCTGTGTCGACTGGCGCCGGTGCGGGAGTTCCTCGAACGGGAGCATCGGCCGGATGAGATCGCCCGGTTCGCGCAGCGGCTCGTCGCCCTGCACCGCGGTGAGACCAGCGAACAGGAACTGGTCGCCCACGGACAGGCCGACGTCGCCGCCCAGGTCACCCAGTGGCTCACCGGCGAGAAACCCCCGCTGCTCGACAAAGCGTTCCTCATCTCGCTCGCCGTCTTCGACGGAGCCTCGTACGCGGTGACGGCCGAGCTCGGCGACCGGCTCTTCGCATTGCTGCAGAAGACCGAGGACCCCGACGAGCCACCCCGCATCCCCGTCTTCGGCAGCACACGGGCCGACCGCCTCCAACTGGCCCGCGCCGAGGGCCACATGGGCACAGAGGTCACCGAGTGGGGCGCGGTCGAGCAGTACGTCGTCGGCTTCCGGGACCGGGACATCGCGCGGCTCCTGCTCCACGAGGTGTGGAATCTCCACCCCTCCGCCCGCCCCGCCCTGGTCGCCTGGATCAAACAGCTCGCCGGTGACGGCCGCCCCCTCGTGCGTACTCGTGCCGCCGCGGCGGCTGCGCTCCTGGCAGCGGCGGATCTGCCGTCCTCGCTGGCCCTGCTCATCGAGCCCTGGGCCGACACGAAGAGCCACGGCGCCTGGCTGAACGCGGCGAACGCCCTCACCTTGGCCGTACTCCTGAAAGTGCCCACCGTCCCCCAGATCCTGCACGGCTGGTGCACCGGCGAGAACAAGAGCCGTCGCTGGACGGCCATTCGCGCGTACGGACTGCTGGGCCCTGTGCTCCACGAGGAGGCCCTCCAATCCTTGCTGGACGTCGCCGGTCAACAGCAATGGGACGAGGAGGAAGAGGCGGGCGAGCAGGAGGAGGCGTTGCAGCTCGCGGACGCCCTGGAGCTGCTGCTCCTCGCGGTGGAAGGGCCGGTCCTCGCCCGCCTCGCCGAACACATTCACGACGATCACACGGTCCGGGATCACGCTCTGCTCGCCTTTCTCCACGCCTGCGAGCAAATGGAAGAGGGCAGCGACCGCCCCCTGGTCCTCGGCTGGTACGCCCGAGCGGCGGCCGATGACACCCCTGAGGACCGGGAGCACCTGCTCACCTTCTGGCGCACCGCGCTCAACGACCGCGCCCACACCTCCGGGGCCCTGAGCGTGCTGCGCGACTGGGTGCGCATCGCCGACCGGGACCCGGCGTCAGAAGCAGCGCTCACCGCGCTGCTTCCCGCTCTCGCCACCGCACCCGCCGACCGCCAGCGCATCGGCCATCTGCTGCGCACGGCACGCGGCGCCGACGGCCGGATACCGGAGGCGAGCACACGACTGCTGGCGGCACTGCCCGCCGCCTGACCACTCGCCGAGGAGACGGAACATGGAAGACACCCACATACAGCCCGACGAGCCCAACTGGCTGCAACAGAAGCCCGAACCCCTCGCCACCTACTCACGACGGGCCGACCCGGTGATCACCGTGTGGCAGTTGCCGCGCATCAGCCTCGGCGGCCGCCGCTACACCGGTCGCATCGACCACACCCTGGTCCTCGTCACCCGCAAAGGGGAGTACGAGACGTTCCCACCGCCCGCTCGCCCCACGTCCCTCAGGCGGTATGTGGCCCTGTACGAGGTGAACACCGACCCCCGCTCCTTCTCGGTACGTGTCCCCCTCCCCAGCGCCGTGGACAGCTTCGAGTTCGAGGCCGCCGTGGACGTCACCTGGCGCGTCGCCGATCCGAAGCGCTTCGTGATCAGCCAGGAGCGCGACGTCCCCGCCCTCCTCACCCGCGAGCTCCTGCGGCTGATGCGCGCGGCCGGCCGCCGCCACGCCATCACCGCGAGCACCGCCGCCGAGCTTGACGTCCAGCAGGCGGTGGAGAGGGGCGCCGGCGTCGGCGACCGCGAAGGCCTGTGGGTCGACTGCTCCGTACGCCTGCGGCGTGATGCCTCCGAGCGAGCACATCAGGACCGGCTGCGGCAGGCCCTGCACGAGAGGGAAGCTGCCGCACCCGAGCACGAGGTGGCGGTGCTGCGCGACGAGCAGGACCGGCAGCTCATGGCCGAGAAGATCAAGTTCTACGAGAGCCATCTGGCCAAGGGCGGTATCGGCGCGCTCTCCCTGCACCTGGCCGAACACCGCGAGGACACCAAGCTGGTTCTGGAGCATCTCCGCGCCGACCAGGCGGAGCTCGTACAGAGCCAGCTTCATCTGATCGACCAGGCGCTGGAGAGCAAGGGCCTGGAGGACTACCAGCTGGAGGAGCCCCATCGGCTCATCGCCGAGCGCATGACGGACATCCTGAGGCCGACGGCCGAGCCCCCGGACGAGCCCGCGCCTCGCTACCCGGAGCTGTCGCCGCAGCCACCGGTCGAGAAGCGGCCGGGGCGCCCGACATGACAACCCTGGGCGACCCCCGGATCCAGGCAGGCGCACAGTTGCTCGCCGACCTCCGCAACGAAATCGCCCGCGCCGACTCCAAGGCCACTGTTCTGGTCGGAGCACTCAGCATGTCGACCGGCCTGCTCGGCGGTCTCCTGGCAAGCCGAAGCTGGACTCCGTCCCTGCTCTCGGCTCCCGCTGGCGCCCTGTGGTGGTCGGGAGTGGCCTCTCTCACCGGCGCCCTCTTCTCCCTGCTGCTCGCCGTGGTCCCCCGCTACCGCCGAAGCCGCTGGAGGTCAGGTGAACCACTCACCTACTTCGGCGATGTACACCGGGCCGCACGGGCCGGACAGCTCGACGCCGCCCTGACCGAGACCGGGCTTGATCCCACGTGCGGTCTGCTCCCCACCCTCACCGAGACCAGCCGCATCGCGGCCCGCAAGCACCTGTGGATCCGCATCGGTCTGATCGCCTTCGGCTGCGCCTCGCTCCTGCTTCCCGGATCGCTGCTCATCGACTGAACCGCCCATGGAAGGAGCACCATGTCCCCACCTCCCGAACCCGAGATACCCCGCGAGCCGGTGGCCCCCGAAGACCCGGACGACGACCTCGCCTTCCGTGACGGACGGATTCACATCACGGCCAGGCAGCGCCGTGCGGACGCCCTCACGCTCGGCAGTCTGCTGCTGCACCTGCCCCACGTGGCCATGAGCGCGGCTGTGGTCTTCCTCGTGTCGTACGTGATCGATGCCCTCGTCGGCCTTCCCTGGTGGGCCTGTGTCGGCGCCTGGGCCCTGAGCGGGGCGCTCGTGTTCCATCGCCCCAGCGAACGCGTCCTGGCCCGCCACCTCTTCGGTCTTCGCCATCCGACCCCGGGGGAGCGTCGGCGATTCGGGCCGGTCTGGCGTGAGGTGACGGCGCGTGCCGGAGTGAACGGGGACGCCTACCAGCTGTGGGTCGAGGACAGCGACGGCATCAACGCCATGGCGGCCGCCGGGCACATCGTCGGGGTCACGAGCCATTCGCTGAACGAGTTGCCGTCCGCCCAGCTCGGCGGCGTGCTCGCGCATGAACTCGGTCACCACACCAGGGGCCACGCATGGGCATCGCTGCTCGGCTACTGGTACGCGCTGCCGGGGCGGATCGCCTGGCGCGTCCTGCTCCGGCTCGCCTCGTTCATCGACCGGCTCTCCGTGGGAGCGACGGTCGCCGTGGTCGCCCTGACCGGAGCCGCTGTACTGGCCGTAGCGGTCGCCACGTACGGCCTGGTGCTCCTGCCTTTGGTCACGCCCTATCTGGTGGCAGCGGTCGCCCGGCGGTCAGAGCTCCGGGCCGATCAGCACGCGGCGGCGCTCGGCTTCGCGCCCCAGCTCATGGCGGTGCTCCGCAAAGAACAGGCGGGTCAGGAATCCGAGCGGGCCACGGCGGCGGCACTCGGCTCACCGCTCCGGGCACCCGGCCTGATCGCCCGGCTGCTCTCCTCGCACCCCGATCTGCACACCCGGCTGCACCACCTCCAAGAAGGCATGGACGGCGGGCGCTGAAACGCCGAAGGGCGGCCACCCCGGAAGGGATGACCGCCCATCAACTCAAGCGACTGACTGGCAACGCCTACTGGTTGTAAGGCCCGTAGTCGTAGTCCTCCAGCGGAACAGCCTGACCCGAACCCGTCCCGAAGGGCGAGTAGTCGATGTCGTCGTAGCCGACGGCCGAGTACATCGCGGCCTTGGCCTCTTCAGTCGGCTCGACCCGGATGTTGCGGTAGCGGGAAAGACCCGTACCGGCCGGGATGAGCTTACCGATGATGACGTTCTCCTTGAGGCCGATCAGGGAGTCGGACTTGGCGTTGATCGCCGCGTCCGTCAGGACCCTGGTCGTCTCCTGGAAGGAAGCCGCGGACAGCCACGACTCCGTCGCCAGCGAGGCCTTGGTGATACCCATCAGCTGCGGACGGCCGGAGGCCGGGTGGCCGCCTTCCGTGACCACACGACGGTTCTCGGTCTCGAACTTCGAGCGCTCGACGAGCTCGCCCGGCAGCAGCTCAGCGTCGCCGGACTCGATGATCGTCACGCGGCGCAGCATCTGCCGGATGATGATCTCGATGTGCTTGTCGTGGATCGACACGCCCTGGCTGTTGTAGACCTTCTGGACTTCGCCGACCAGGTGGACCTGGACCGCGCGCTGACCGAGGATCCGCAGCACGTCGTGCGGGTTGGTGGCACCGAAGGTGAGCTTCTGGCCCACCTCGACGTGGTCACCCTCACGCACGAGGACCTTGGCGCGCTTCGAGATCGGGAAGGGAGTCTCGTCGCTGCCGTCGTCCGGCGTGACGACGATCTTCTTGGTCTTCTCGGTCTCCTCGATACGGATGCGGCCTGCCGCCTCCGAGATCGGGGCGACACCCTTGGGCGTACGAGCCTCGAAGAGCTCGACGACACGGGGCAGACCCTGGGTGATGTCGTCACCGGCCACACCACCGGTGTGGAACGTACGCATCGTCAGCTGCGTGCCGGGCTCACCGATGGACTGGGCGGCGATGATGCCGACCGCCTCACCGATGTCGACCAGCTTGCCGGTGGCGAGCGAACGGCCGTAGCAGAAGGCACAGGTGCCGACCGCGGACTCACAGGTCAGGACCGAACGGGTCTTGACCTCCTCGACGCCGTTGGCGACCAGGGCGTCGATCAGGACGTCACCGAGGTCGACGTTGGCCGGCGCGATGACCTTGCCGTCGATGACGACGTCCTCGGCCAGCATGCGGGCGTACACCGAGGTCTCGACGTTCTCCGTCTTGCGGAGCACACCGTCCTCGCCCTTGACCGCGATCTTGAGCTTCAGACCGCGCTCGGTGCCACAGTCCTCCTCGCGAATGATGACGTCCTGAGAGACGTCGACCAGACGACGGGTGAGGTAACCGGAGTCGGCGGTACGGAGAGCCGTGTCCGCCAGACCCTTACGGGCACCGTGCGTGGAGATGAAGTACTCGAGGACCGAGAGGCCCTCACGGAACGACGCCTTGATCGGACGCGGGATCGTCTCGTTCTTCGCGTTCGACACCAGACCACGCATACCGGCGATCTGACGCATCTGCATCATGTTTCCTCGGGCACCCGAGTCAACCATCATGAAGATGGGGTTCGTCTTGGGGAAGTTCGCGTTCATCGCCTCGGCAACCTCGTTGGTCGCCTTGGTCCAGATCGCGATGAGCTCCTGCGTGCGCTCGTCCTTGGTGATCAGACCGCGCTCGTACTGCTTCTGGACCTTCTCGTCCTGCGCCTCGTAGCCCGCGACGATCGCCTTCTTGGCCTCGGGGACCACGACGTCGGAGATGGCCACGGTGACACCGGAACGGGTCGCCCAGTAGAAGCCCGCCGCCTTCAGGTTGTCGAGCGTCGCCGCCACGATGACCTTGGGGTAGCGCTCGGCCAGGTCGTTGACGATCTCGGAGAGCTGCTTCTTGCCCACCGAGTAGTCGACGAACGGGTAGTCCTCGGGCAGCAGCTCGTTGAAGAGCGCGCGGCCCAGGGTCGTACGCAGCCGGAAGCTGTCGCCCTGCTGGTACTCCTGCTCGCCCTCTTCGACGGCCGGCGGGGTCCAGCCGCGCGGCGGGATGGTGCCCACCGGGAAGCGGATGTCGACCTTCGCCTGGAGCGAGAGCTCCTTGGCGTCGAACGCCATGGTCGCCTCGGCGGTAGAACCGAAGGAACGGCCCTCACCGATGACCTTGCGCTCTTCCTCGTCCGTCGTGAGGAAGAAGAGGCCAAGGACCATGTCCTGGGTCGGCATGGTGACGGGACGGCCGTCTGCCGGCTTCAGGATGTTGTTCGAGGACAGCATCAGGATGCGGGCCTCGGCCTGCGCCTCTGCCGAAAGCGGCAGGTGCACGGCCATCTGGTCACCGTCGAAGTCCGCGTTGAACGCGGTGCAGACGAGCGGGTGGATCTGAATGGCCTTGCCCTCGACCAGCTGCGGCTCGAAGGCCTGGATGCCGAGGCGGTGCAGCGTCGGCGCACGGTTCAGCAGAACCGGGTGCTCGGCGATGACCTCTTCCAGGACGTCGTACACGACCGTGCGGCCGCGCTCGACCATGCGCTTGGCCGACTTGATGTTCTGCGCGTGGTTGAGGTCGACCAGGCGCTTCATCACGAACGGCTTGAAGAGCTCCAGCGCCATGGCCTTGGGAAGACCACACTGGTGCAGCTTCAGCTGCGGGCCGACGACGATCACGGAACGCGCGGAGTAGTCCACACGCTTACCGAGAAGGTTCTGACGGAAACGACCCTGCTTGCCCTTGAGCATGTCGCTCAGGGACTTCAGCGGGCGGTTACCGGGACCGGTGACCGGGCGACCACGACGACCGTTGTCGAAGAGGGCGTCCACGGCCTCCTGGAGCATGCGCTTCTCGTTGTTCACGATGATCTCGGGAGCACCGAGGTCGAGAAGCCGCTTCAGGCGGTTGTTGCGGTTGATGACGCGGCGGTACAGGTCGTTCAGGTCGGAGGTCGCGAAGCGGCCACCGTCCAGCTGCACCATCGGACGCAGGTCCGGCGGGATGACCGGCACGCAGTCCAGAACCATGCCCTTGGGGCTGTTGCTGGTCTGCAGGAACGCGGAGACGACCTTGAGGCGCTTGAGCGCACGGGTCTTCTTCTGGCCCTTGCCGGTACGGATGATCTCGCGAAGCCGCTCGGCTTCCTCGTTCAGGTCGAACGACTCAAGGCGCTTCTGCAGTGCAGCGGCACCCATCGAACCGTCGAAGTACGTGCCGAAACGGTCACGCAGCTCGCGGTAGAGCAGCTCGTCACCCTCCAGGTCCTGGACCTTGAGGTTCTTGAAGCGGTTCCACACCTCGTCGAGACGGTCGATCTCGCGCTGCGCACGGTCACGCAGCTGCTTCATCTCACGCTCGGCACCTTCGCGCACCTTGCGGCGTACGTCGGCCTTGGCGCCCTCGGCCTCAAGCTCGGCCAGGTCGGTCTCAAGCTTCTTGGCGCGGGCTTCGAGGTCGGAGTCGCGACGGTTCTCGACCTGCTGACGCTCCACGGAGACGTGCGCCTCCAGGGAGGGCAGGTCACGCGTGCGGCGCTCCTCGTCCACGAACGTGATCATGTACGCCGCGAAGTAGATGACCTTTTCGAGGTCCTTCGGGGCGAGATCAAGCAGGTAGCCGAGGCGCGACGGAACGCCCTTGAAGTACCAGATGTGCGTGACAGGCGCGGCCAGCTCAATGTGGCCCATCCGCTCACGACGCACCTTGGCGCGAGTGACCTCGACGCCGCAGCGCTCGCAGATGATGCCCTTGAAGCGGACACGCTTGTACTTGCCGCAGTAGCACTCCCAGTCCCGGGTCGGACCGAAGATCTTCTCGCAGAAGAGTCCGTCCTTCTCGGGCTTGAGCGTGCGGTAGTTGATGGTCTCCGGCTTCTTGACCTCGCCGTGGGACCACTGTCGGATGTCGTCCGCGGTGGCAAGGCCGATCCGCAGCTCGTCGAAGAAGTTGACGTCGAGCACTTTGTCGTCAATCCCTCTTTCGGGGTCGAGTCTCAATCATGGTCTGAACGGGTCCGGGGAGAGCCGGCCGGACACGAGGTCCGGCCGGCCAACCCGTCAGACCTCTTCGACGCTGCTCGGCTCGCGCCGGGACAGGTCGATACCGAGCTCCTCCGCCGCGCGGAAGACGTCCTCGTCGGTGTCACGCATCTCGATGGACATGCCGTCCGAGGACAGCACCTCCACGTTGAGACAGAGCGACTGCATTTCCTTGATGAGTACCTTGAAGGACTCGGGAATGCCGGGCTCGGGGATGTTCTCGCCCTTGACGATGGCCTCGTAGACCTTCACGCGGCCGGTCACGTCGTCGGACTTGATCGTCAGCAGCTCCTGGAGTGCGTACGCGGCGCCATAAGCCTCAAGCGCCCACACCTCCATCTCACCGAAGCGCTGACCACCGAACTGGGCCTTACCACCCAGCGGCTGCTGGGTGATCATGGAGTACGGACCGGTCGAGCGAGCGTGGAGCTTGTCGTCGACCAGGTGGTGCAGCTTGAGGATGTACATGTACCCGACCGAGATCGGGTCCGGGAACGGCTCGCCGGAGCGGCCGTCGAACATCCGCGCCTTGCCGGACGGCATGACCATGCGGTCGCCGTCGCGGTTCGGAATCGTGTGCTCGAGCAGGCCGGTCAACTCGTCCTCGCGGGCGCCGTCGAAGACCGGAGTCGCGACGTTCGTCCGCGGCGGAACCTGGTCGGCGCCGATGCGCTGCAGGCTCTGCGCCCAGTCCTCGCTGAGACCGGAGACGTCCCAGCCCTGGCTGGCGAGCCAGCCGAGGTGGATCTCCAGGACCTGTCCCGGGTTCATTCGGGACGGGACACCCAGCGGGTTGAGGATGATGTCGACGGGCGTGCCGTCCTCGAGGAAGGGCATGTCCTCGATCGGAAGGATCTTGGAGATGACGCCCTTGTTGCCGTGACGACCGGCGAGCTTGTCGCCGTCCGTGATCTTGCGCTTCTGCGCCACGTAGACACGAACCAGCTGGTTCACGCCCGGCGGCAGCTCGTCGCCCTCTTCACGGTCGAAGACGCGTACGCCGATGACCTTGCCGATCTCACCGTGCGGCACCTTCAGCGAGGTGTCGCGCACCTCGCGCGCCTTCTCACCGAAGATCGCGCGGAGCAGGCGCTCCTCGGGGGTCAGCTCGGTCTCACCCTTGGGCGTGACCTTGCCGACGAGGATGTCGCCGGCGACGACCTCGGCACCGATACGGATGATGCCGCGCTCGTCGAGGTCGGCGAGGACCTCTTCGGAGACGTTCGGGATGTCCCGGGTGATCTCCTCCGGGCCCAGCTTGGTGTCACGGGCGTCGACCTCGTGCTCCTCGATGTGGATCGAGGAGAGGACGTCGTCCTGTACGAGGCGCTGCGACAGGATGATCGCGTCCTCGTAGTTGTGACCTTCCCAGGGCATGAACGCCACGAGCAGGTTCTTGCCGAGGGCCATTTCGCCCTCTTCGGTCGCGGGACCGTCGGCGAGGACCTGACCCTCGACGACCCGGGCGCCCTCGTCGACGACAACCTTCTGGTTGACCGAGGTGCCCTGGTTCGAGCGGGAGAACTTGGCGATGCGGTACGTGGTGTACGTGCCGTCGTCGTTCGTGACGGTGACGTAGTCCGCGGAGACCTCCTGGACCACACCCGCCTTCTCGGCCTTGATCACGTCACCGGCGTCGACCGCACAGCGGTACTCCATGCCGGTTCCGACGAGGGGAGCCTCGGCGGTGATCAGCGGCACGGCCTGACGCATCATGTTCGCGCCCATGAGGGCACGGTTGGCGTCGTCGTGCTCGAGGAACGGGATCATCGCGGTCGCGACCGACACCATCTGGCGCGGCGAGACGTCCATGTAGTCGACGTCGTCGCCGGGGATGTAGTCGATCTCGCCGCCACGACGGCGGACGAGGACGCGCGCCTCGGTGAAGCGCATGTCCTCACCCAGCACGGCGTTGGCCTGGGCGATGACGAAGCGGTCCTCTTCGTCGGCCGTCAGGTAGTCGACGTCGTCGGTGACGACGCCCTCGACGACCTTGCGGTACGGCGTCTCGACGAAGCCGAACGCGTTGACGCGGCCGTACGAGGCGAGCGAACCGATCAGACCGATGTTCGGGCCTTCGGGCGTCTCGATCGGGCACATGCGGCCGTAGTGCGACGGGTGCACGTCACGGACCTCGAAGCCGGCCCGCTCACGGGAGAGACCACCCGGGCCAAGCGCCGACAGGCGGCGCTTGTGGGTGAGACCCGACAGCGGGTTGTTCTGGTCCATGAACTGCGACAGCTGGCTGGTGCCGAAGAACTCCTTGATGGAGGCGACGACCGGCCGGATGTTGATCAGGGTCTGCGGCGTGATCGCCTCGACGTCCTGGGTCGTCATGCGCTCACGCACGACGCGCTCCATACGAGCCAGACCCGTGCGGACCTGGTTCTGGATGAGCTCGCCGACGTTACGCAGACGACGGTTGCCGAAGTGGTCGATGTCGTCGGTCTCGACGACGATCGACGTACCGCTGTCGCCAACGGTCTCGGTCTCACCGGCGTGCAGCTTCACCAGGTACTTGATCGAGGCGATGATGTCCTCGACCGTGAGGATGCCCGCGTCGAGCGGAGCCTCCGCACCCAGCTTCTTGTTGACCTTGTAGCGGCCGACCTTCGCGAGGTCGTAGCGCTTGGGGTTGAAGTAGAGGTTCTCGAGCAGCGTCTGGGCAGCCTCGCGCGTCGGCGGCTCGCCCGGACGGAGCTTGCGGTAGATGTCGAGCAGTGCGTCGTCCTGGCCCTGGGTGTGGTCCTTCTCCAGGGTGGCGCGCATGGACTCGTACTCGCCGAACTCCTCGAGGATCTGCTCGGTCGTCCAACCGAGAGCCTTGAGCAGAACGGTGACCGACTGCTTGCGCTTGCGGTCGATGCGCACACCGACCATGTCGCGCTTGTCGATTTCCATCTCCAGCCAGGCACCCCGGGACGGGATGATCTTGGCGGAGAAAATGTCCTTGTCGGACGTCTTGTCGATCGAGGAATCGAAGTAGACGCCCGGCGAGCGGACCAGCTGTGACACGACGACACGCTCGGTGCCGTTGATGACGAAAGTGCCCTTGTTGGTCATGAGCGGGAAATCGCCCATGAAGACCGTCTGGGACTTGATCTCGCCGGTTTCGTTGTTGGTGAACTCGGCAGTGACGAAGAGCGGGGCGGCGAACGTGAAGTCGCGCTCCTTGCACTCGTCGATGGAGTTCTTCGGAGGCTCAAAACGGTGGTCGCGGAACGTCAAGGACATCGACCCAGAGAAGTCCTCGATCGGGGAGATCTCCTCGAAGATCTCTTCCAGACCGGACTTGGTGGGGACGTCCTGTCCACTGTCGAGAGCCGCCTCGACGCGAGCCTTCCACGCGTCATTTCCGAGCAGCCAGTCAAAGCTCTCGGTCTGGAGCGCAAGAAGGTTCGGAACCTCGAGGGGCTCCCGGATCTTTGCAAAGGAGATGCGCAGCGGGGCAGTGCTTGCGCCGTTGTTCGTATTCGCGGTCGAGGCAGTGCGCGAGGCGGCCAAGAGGGGGTCCTTCCGAGGGCTCGGACTCACTACGCGCGTACCGGTCCCAGGTTGGACGCAGAGACAGGATCACCCAGGTCAGGGAAAGTCCAGTCCACTGTGCTCAAGCATGGGCATGCCCCTGGTGACGGGCAGGAGGCAGCTAACAGGCAGCGCAAAGGGTCAGTGTAGCCACTAGGCCCACTGATGTCCAGTGCGGGTTTTTGAAGACCCTCGTTGTTCTCAACCCCTGCTGCAAGCCACGCCCTCGATGCACATCGATACTGCCCTCTTCGCCGTCGATCCATGCCTCGGATGCGGATCGATGTGACGACGCGTCCTGAGAATTGCGCGCTGCGTGCAGTTCGTCAAGGCCCCCCTGCCCCGACTTGGCTCTCAGCTCGTCACCGTCACGGCCGTTCCGAGGCACGACGAAGATCACCATACTCGTCGGGACGGGCTACGCAAGGCAGCCGTAGGGGTGTGCCGGAGAACGCCGAAGGGCGACCACCCAGATGGGTGATCGCCCTTGACGCGCGCTGCCTGAGCAGCGCTGGAAGTCCTGCCGCCTACGCGCCCACAGGCGCGCGGCAGACGACTCGCGAGGTGTTACTTGACCTCGACGGAGGCGCCGGCGGCCTTGAGGGACTCGGCAGCCTTCTCAGCGGCCTCCTTGGCGACCTTCTCGAGGACCGGCTTCGGGGTGCCGTCGACGAGGTCCTTGGCCTCCTTGAGACCCAGGGAGGTGAGCTCGCGCACGACCTTGATGACCTGGATCTTCTTCTCGCCGGCGCCGGTGAGGATGACGTCGAACTCGTCCTGCTCCTCGGCAACCTCGGCGGCGGCGGCCGGGCCGACCGGGGCGGCGGCAACCGCGGCGGCGGCGGTGACGTCGAACTTCTCCTCGAAGGCCTTCACGAACTCGGAGAGCTCGATGAGGGTGAGCTCCTCGAACTGAGCAAGCAGGTCTTCCTGGCTGAGCTTCGCCATGATGGGCGATCCTTCCACTAATTCGGCTGGTGCCGGGTGTATATGAAGGCGGGCGTACGTTCGGCCCGCTGCGACCGTCGCCCTAACGGGCGGCGATCAATGCGCGAGCCGAATTACTCGGCACCGCCCTGCTCGGCCTTCTTGGCACGAAGCGCTTCCGCGGTGCGGACGAACTTCGACGGCAGAGCCTGGAAGAGCTGCGCAGTCTGCGTCTGCTTGCCCTTCAGCGCGCCGGCCAGCTTGGCGAGCAGAACCTCGCGGGACTCGAGGTCCGCGAGCTTCTTGAACTCATCGGCGGACAGCGCCTTACCGTCAAGGACACCGCCCTTGATGACGAGGTTGGGGTTGTCCTTGGCGAAGTCACGAAGACCCTTCGCCGACTCCACCGGGTCACCGGTGACGAAGGCAACTGCCGTCGGACCCGAGAACAGGTCGTCCAGCGTGTCGATCCCGGCCTGGTTGGCCGCGATCTTGGTCAGCGTGTTCTTCACCACGGCGTACTCGGAGTTCTCACCGAGCGAACGGCGCAGCTGCTTGAGCTGGGCCACGGTGAGACCCCGGTACTCGGTCAGCACGGCGGCGTTCGAGCTGCGGAACTTGTCCGTGAGCTCGGCTACCGCGGCAGCCTTGTCGGGCGTCGGCATAGAGCGTCGGCCTCCTTCCGGGTGATGAGGACCGCTCAGAAGGGGCTGACAAAACAAAACGCCCCAGCGCAGGCGCATGGGGCGTGAACTCGACCTGACGAAAACCCGTCCGGGAGCACTTCCATAAACACCTACGCGGGTCGTCCGCAGTTTCAGCGGATCCTTCGGCCACCGCACACTCTTGCGAGCACACGGCAACGACCAGCGGTCTTTGGCTTCTACGGAAGAGTACGCGAACGGGTTCGCGTCAAGCAAATCGGCTCAGAAGCCGCTGTCCCCGCCGCCCTCGCCGAGCTCCTTGAACATCTCCATCAGGTCGAAGGTCTCCCCGGCCGGCGGAGCGGACACCTTGGCGGCGGCCCCGTAGTCCGAGAACTTCTGCGAGGTCTTGATGGTGCCCTCGGGGCTCTTGATGTCGATGTCCATGCGGACCGGGTAGTCGTCCTCGTTGACCCAGACCTCGGTGTCGTAGCCCTTGATGCCCGACTTCTCGATGCTCTTGAAGAGCTCGTCGCGCTCGCTCTTGCTGAGCACGTCGCTCAGGCCCTTGTTCGACTCCATCATCTCCTTGACGGAGAGCCGGCCCTTGTAGCTCTGGGTCTGCACACCGTCGACCTTGGCCGGGCCGACGTGCTTCAGGTTCGGCGAGTCCAGGAGCATCGCGAGCTGCTGCGCCGGGTCCTGGTTCATGCTGTCCAGGCCGCCGGTCATCTGCTTCGCGAGCTTCTCGTCACCGGCCTGCTCGGCGATGGAGGTGAGGTCCATCTTCATCCAGCGCTTGCCGTCCATGTCCTTGGCGGCGGCAGTCCCCATGTCCATGTACATCACGCTGTCGAGCCAGCGCATCCGGATCTCCTTCGGAGCCTCCGGGGCGCCCTCCGTGAGTGCCGAGCCCGACATCGTCATGTCCATGACGGTCGGGTCCCAGCCCATGACGCCGGACATCTTCATGTCACCGGACGCACCGGCCATCGACTTCGGCGCCGACATCGTCATCTCGACCTTGGCCGACTTGGCCTTCGCGGTCTTCTCGTACGCCGCCGTGATGACCTCGGTCACCTGCGACCGGGACTGGGTCTCCCCCGAGCCCGCTCCCCTGGACTTTCCGTCCTTGTCGGAGCCCGTGCAGGCGACCGCGCCGGTACAGAGCAGCGCGGTGGCGAGCACGGCGCCCGCGACCCTCTTACGTCCCTTGTCCCCACGTACGGAAACAATGTTCATGACCCCACCCCTAGGAACACATGATCGAAACAATTTAGTGTGGCGAGACTACCCGAAGGGCGAGATCAGGCCTGCGGCTGCTGGTTCATGAGGTCCTTGAAGTTCACGGTGTCCGAGGCCGGGGGCTTCTCCACGGAGACCGGGGTGCCGTAGTCGCTGTAGTAGACCGTCTGGGAGAAGGAGCCGGTCTTCATGTCGGCCTTCTCGGTCTTCTTGACCAGCAGGTCGTCGTCGTTGACCCAGATGTCGATCGTTTCCGTGCTCATGCCGGCCTGGCTGAACTGCTTCTTCAGCTCGGCCATCTGAGACGCGTCCAGGTCGGCGTTCTTGCCCGTCAGGTCGGCGACATCGACCTCACCGGAGTAGTGCGTCGTCTTCGTGCCGCGGACCGTCTCCTCGCCCACGCGCTTCACGTCGCCCGAGGCGAGCAGCATCTTGACCGACTGGTTCGGGGTGGTGTTCTGCATCTGGTCCTTGAAGGCGTCACCGGCGGCGCCGCCCATCTCGGCCAGCGTCTCGTAGTCGTACGCGATCCAGTGCTTGCCGCCACCGGCCTGCGAGGCGAACTGGTCGCCCATGTTCGCGTAGAAGCCCGTCTTCAGATAGCGGTAGTCGATCTTCGACTGGCCCATCTGCTTCATCTGCTCGGCCTGCGTGCCACCGGTGAGGGTCGCCGTGACGTTGCCGGTGATGCCGTCGGACCAGGCCATGGCGCCGTCCATGCTCATCGACATCTGCGTGCCCATGACCGTCTTGCCCTCGATCTTGGCCGAGTCGGCGCTGTCGGTCTTGTCGTCGATGGTGCGCAGGGCGGCTATCGGGCTGAGCGCCACGGACCCCTTCCCCTTGCTCTTCCGGTCGCCGTCGCCGGAGGAGCCACAGGCCGCGACCCCGGTCAGCGCGGTGGCCACCGCGATCGACAGGCCCACGCGTCGCATGGTCGTGCTGTTCATGACATCCCACCCCTTGTACTCGTGTGAAACCCGCACGCTAGCGCAGTCCCCCGACAGCGGACGGACATGCACGCATACGAGGACGGGCCCCGCACCTCGAAAGGTTGCGGGGCCCGCCCTCACAAAAACGCGTACGCGACGCGACTGCCGTCAGATTCAGACGGCGGCCGGGTCCTCCTCGACGAGGAGGTTGCGGGTGCGGTTGCTGTCCAGCGGAATGCCGGGGCCCATCGTGGTGGCCAGGGCGGCCTTCTTGATGTAGCGACCCTTGGCGGCCGACGGCTTCAGACGGAGGATCTCCTCCAGCGCCGCGGCGTAGTTCTCCACCAGCTTGGTCTCGTCGAAGGAGACCTTGCCGATGATGAAGTGCAGGTTCGAGTGCTTGTCGACGCGGAACTCGATCTTGCCGCCCTTGATGTCGTTGACAGCCTTCACGACGTCGGGGGTGACGGTGCCGGTCTTCGGGTTCGGCATCAGACCACGCGGACCGAGCACGCGGCCGAGGCGGCCGACCTTGCCCATGAGGTCCGGGGTGGCGACGACGGCGTCGAAGTCCAGGCGGCCCTTCGCGACCTCGTCGATGAGCTCGTCGGCGCCGACGATGTCGGCCCCAGCGGCTTCCGCGGCCGCAGCACGGTCACCGGTCGCGAAGACCAGGACCCGGGCGGTCTTGCCGGTGCCGTGCGGGAGGTTCACGGTGCCACGGACCATCTGGTCGGCCTTGCGCGGGTCGACACCCAGGCGGAAGGCGACCTCGACGGTGCCGTCGAACTTGGTCGCGGAGGTCTCCTTGGCGAGACGGACGGCCTCGAGCGGGGCGTAGAGCTTGTCCCGGTCGATCTTGGCGTCCGCAGCGCGGAGAGTCTTGCTGCGCTTCACTTCTGCTCCTGTGCGGTTACATCATGCGGCTCCGCCGCGTGACAGGTATGGAGTCGTGGTGTGGACCAGCGCTTGGCCCTACCACTGAGAAAGGTCAGACGGGTAGAGCTCTCAGCCCTCGACCGTGATGCCCATGGAACGGGCGGTGCCGGCGATGATCTTCGACGCGGCGTCCAGGTCGTTGGCGTTGAGGTCTTCCATCTTGGTGGTGGCGATCTCGCGGACCTGCGCCTCGGTGATCTTGGCGACCTTGGTCTTGTGCGGCTCGCCGGAGCCCTTCTCGACACCCGCGGCCTTGAGGATCATCTTGGCGGCCGGCGGAGTCTTGGTGATGAAGGTGAAGGAGCGGTCTTCGTAGACCGTGATCTCCACCGGGATCACCCAGCCACGCTGCGACTCGGTCGCGGCGTTGTAGGCCTTGCAGAACTCCATGATGTTCACGCCGTGCTGGCCCAGCGCGGGGCCGACCGGCGGGGCCGGGTTGGCTGCGCCGGCCTGGATCTGGAGCTTGATAAGCCCCGTGACCTTCTTCTTCTTGGGAGGCATTGCTCTCTCCGGGTCCTAGTGAGAGTTTCCAGCCACCATCCAGTCATCCGGATGGAGGCATACCGCACCACGATAACGGGTATAGTCGCGCGGCCAAAAACCGAGCAGGTCAGACGGGCTTTGGCAGCCCGTCTGACCTGTTCGGAAGCGTGTGTTCCAGAGGAAGCCGCGAGGGCTAGTTCTTCTGGATCTGGTCGAAGCTGAGCTCGACCGGGGTCTCGCGGCCGAAGATCTCGACGAGGCCCTTGACCTTCTTCGAGTCGGCGTTGATCTCGTTGATCGTCGCCTGCAGCGTCGCGAACGGGCCGTCGGTGACGGTGACCGAGTCGCCGACCTCGAAGTCGAGGACCTGGACCTCGACCTTGCGGGACGGAGCCGGCTTGCCCGAGGCCTCGGCGGCCTCGCGGGCCGCCTTCTCCTCGGCCTCGGGGGCGAGCATCTTGACGATCTCGTCCAGGGTCAGGGGGTACGGGTCGTAGGCGTTGCCCACGAAGCCGGTGACGCCGGGGGTGTTGCGGACGACACCCCAGGACTCGTTCGTCAGGTCCATGCGCACCAGGACGTACCCGGGGAGCTTGTTCTGACGGACGGTCTTGCGCTCACCGTTCTTGATCTGCGCGACCTCTTCCTGCGGCACCTCGGCCTGGAAGATGAAGTCTTCGACGTTCAGCGAGACGGCACGCTGTTCGAGGTTGGTCTTCACGCGGTTCTCGTAACCGGCGTAGGTGTGGATGACGTACCACTCACCGGGAAGGGTGCGGAGCTCTTCGCGCAGGGCCACGATCGGGTCGACCGGCTCGGCCTCCTCCTCGTCCTCCGCGGACTCGGTGCCCTCTTCGGTCTCGTCATCGGCGACGGCCTCGGCGTCCTCGTCGGACTCGGCGGCAGCTTCGTCGCCGGCCTCGGCGTCGTCGGCAACCTCGGCGTCGGCAACCTCAGCGTCGTCGTCGGTGGCGGCGTCGTCAGCGGCCTCGGAGTCGGTCTCGACGTGCAGCGCAGACTCTTCGGCGGGTGCGCCCGCGGCGGCGTCGGCAGCCTCGGCCTGGTCCGGGTCCTCGGAGTCCGCCGCCTCGACGATGTCGAGCTGGTCCTCCACGGACTCCGCCGACTCGATGGCGTCGTTCAGGTTCGGGTCAGACACGGTGGCTGCTTCTTCCTGGATACAGAGGGGTGGAACGCGCGAAACGGGCGCCGGGTACGGCGCCCTTCGCTCTCGGCTCAGCCATCGGCTCAGCCGAAGACGTACTTGACGGCCTGGGCGAACCCATAGTCAATCACGGTCACGAGGCCGATCATGATGACGACGAAGACAATCACCACGGTGGTGTACGTCGTGAGCTGACTGCGAGTCGGCCAGACGACCTTGCGGAGTTCCGCGACGATCTGGCGGTAGAAGAGCGCGAGACGGCCGAAGGGGCCCTTCTTGCCGCGCTTGCCGCCCTTGCGGGCCTTCTTCTTGGACTCCGGCGCCTCGTCCTGGGCATCAGGCATGTCGATGGAGCCCACGGCGTCCGTCACTCGTCCTCACCTGATTCCGGGTCGTGGCCGTGCCGCGCCCGGTATGAGCCGCACGGCGGTGCAATGCAGTACGTACATGTGCGCACACATCCTGGTGAGAGGAGTGTGTAGCAGGGCCGGAGGGACTTGAACCCCCAACCGCTGGTTTTGGAGACCAGTGCTCTACCAATTGAGCTACGACCCTTTGATTTCCCCCAACCTACCGCATCCGCCCGGGTGCACAGAGTGCGAGGAGAAGGCGCGGCCGGTGAGGGCCAACGAGCAGTGAGTGTACGTGCTCCGCGGCGCCCCGTCGAACAGAAACGGATCCGGTGGTCTCACAAACCCGTGTGCCGGGGGTCTCTCAGGTCTGGAACGATGGAGCGATGAGCGCTTCCACTTCTCCCACCGAGCGCCGGGTCTCCGCCCGCGTCGGCGCGATCTCCGAGTCCGCGACCCTCGCTGTCGACGCCAAGGCGAAGGCCCTCAAGGCCGCCGGGCGGCCGGTGATCGGATTCGGCGCGGGCGAGCCCGACTTCCCGACGCCCGACTACATCGTCGAAGCCGCCATCGAGGCCTGCAAGAACCCGAAGTACCACCGCTACACCCCGGCCGGCGGGCTCCCCGAGCTCAAGGCCGCGATCGCCGCGAAGACGCTGCGCGACTCGGGGTACGAGGTCGACGCCTCGCAGGTCCTGGTGACGAACGGCGGCAAGCAGGCCATCTACCAGGCGTTCGCGGCGATCCTCGACCCGGGCGACGAGGTCATCGTGCCGGCTCCCTACTGGACGACGTACCCGGAGTCGATCCGTCTCGCGGGCGGCGTGCCGGTCGAGGTCGTCGCCGACGAGACCACGGGCTACCGCGTCTCGGTCGAGCAGCTGGAGGCCGCTCGCACGGAGCGCACGAAGGTCGTCCTCTTCGTGTCGCCGTCCAACCCGACGGGCGCCGTCTACAGCGAGGCCGACGCCGAGGCGATCGGCCGCTGGGCCGTCGAGCACGGCCTGTGGGTCATGACCGACGAGATCTACGAACACCTCGTCTACGGAGACGCGAAGTTCACCTCGCTCCCGGCGATCCTGCCCGAGCTGCGCGACAAGTGCATCGTGGTCAACGGCGTGGCCAAGACGTACGCGATGACCGGCTGGCGCGTGGGGTGGATCGTCGGCCCGAAGGACGTCGTGAAGGCGGCGACGAACCTGCAGTCGCACGCCACGTCGAACGTCTCCAACGTGGCGCAGGCGGCGGCCATCGCGGCCGTCTCCGGCGAGCTGACCGCCGTCGAGAAGATGCGCGAGGCCTTCGACCGGCGCCGCAAGACCATGGTGCGGATGCTGAACGACATCGAGGGCGTGCTGTGCCCCGAGCCGGAGGGCGCCTTCTACGCGTATCCCTCGGTGAAGGGCCTCATCGGCAAGGAGATCCGCGGCAAGCGCCCCCAGGACTCCGTGGAGCTCGCCGCGCTGATCCTGGAGCAGGCCGAGGTCGCGGTCGTCCCGGGCGAGGCCTTCGGGACGCCGGGTTACCTGCGCCTTTCGTACGCCCTGGGTGACGAGGACCTCGTCGAGGGCGTTTCCCGGATCCAGAAGCTGCTGGCCGAGGCGCGCGACTAGGCACCTGCCGGTTTCCCCGGTGCCTGTCGCGCTCCACGCGCGCGTGCGGGCCGTCTCCCCTCTGCGGGGAGACGGCCCGCTTCTTCGTTCGGGGAAGGCCACGAAGGGGGAAAGTGGCTTCCGGGACGCCACGTACGTACGGCAAGATCCTTGAATGGAGCGCGTACGTGACGTAAGAGAGCTGCCGAAGGCCCACCTGCATCTGCACTTCACCGGGTCGATGCGGCCCACGACCCTGCTGGAACTCGCCGACAAGTACGGGGTGCGGCTGCCCCCGGCGCTGACCGGCGGTGAGCCTCCTCAGCTGCGGGCGACCGATGAACGCGGGTGGTTCCGCTTCCAGCGGCTCTACGACATGGCGCGGTCCTGCCTGCGGGAGCCCGAGGACATCCAGCGTCTGGTCCGGGAGGCCGCCGAGGAGGACATCCGGGACGGTTCGGGGTGGCTGGAGATCCAGGTCGACCCGACCTCGTACGCGCCGCGGCTCGGTGGGCTCATCCCGGCCCTGGAAATCATCCTGGACGCCGTCGAGAGCGCCTCGCGGGACACCGGCCTCGGAATGCGCGTGCTCGTCGCCGCGAACCGCATGAAGCACCCTCTGGACGCCCGCACGCTGGCCCGGCTCGCGGTGCGGTACGCCGATCGCGGCGTCGTCGGCTTCGGGCTCTCCAACGACGAACGCCGGGGCATGGCGCGGGACTTCGACCGTGCCTTCGCGATCGCGCGGGACGGCGGCCTGCTCGCGGCGCCGCACGGGGGTGAGCTCAGCGGGCCCGCCTCCGTACGGGACTGCCTCGACGACCTGCACGCGGGACGGATCGGGCACGGGGTGCGGGCGGCGGAGGACCCGCGGCTCTTGAAGCGGCTGGCCGAGCGGGGGGTGACCTGCGAGGTGTGTCCGGCGTCGAACGTGGCCCTCGGGGTCTACGAGAAGCCCGAGGACGTGCCGCTGCGGACCTTGTACGACGCCGGGGTGCCGATGGCTCTCGGGGCCGACGATCCGCTGCTCTTCGGGTCGCGGCTGGCCGCGCAGTACGAGATCGTGCGCAAGCACCACGCCTTCGACGACAGCGACCTGGCCGAGCTCGCCCGGCAGTCGGTGCGCGGCTCGGCCGCTCCCGTCGACGTACGGGAGAAGCTGCTTTCGGGCATCGAGGAGTGGCTCAGCGGCTGATGCCCGCGAGGAGGGTGCGGGCGAGGGCGGCGGCGAACTCCTCGACGGGCTGCGGAGGTTGCCTGCCGATGGTGGAGTCGTAGGCGAAGGCGCGCTGTGCGCAGGCGCCCAGGAGGAGCGAGGCGGCCGCGAACGTGTCGGCGTCGCGTGCGATCCGGCCGGCGTCGCGTTCGGTACGGAGGTAGGCGTCCAGGGCCTCGATGGGCATGTGCGGACCTGTACCCATCTCCCGCATGGAGTCTTCGTGGCGTCGCTTGAGCTTGGTCTCGGCGTAGAGGGACGCGGCGATCGGGAAGCTCTGGGCGTAGAAGTGGCTGGCCAGGCGGGCGATCTCGGCGAGGTTCTCCTCTACGGGGCGCTCCCCCGGGTCCTCGGCGAGGCGGCGCAGGAGCGGGCCGAGGCGGGGCAGCCGTTCCTGGAGGACGCCGACGAACAGCTCCTCCTTGCTCGCGAAGTGCTTGTAGAGGGCCGCTTCGGAGCAGCCCGCCGCCTTGGCGATCTCCTTGGTGGTGGCACGCGCGAGACCGATGGTGAGCATGAGGTCGTGCGCCGCGTCGAGGATGCGGGCCCGGGTGGGCTTCTGCTGCATGTGCCGTCCAACCAACCTTGACGAAGAGGTGAGCGCCTACTCACCCTAAGGGTGAGTGAATACTTACCCACCTTGGGAGGGTGCGCCATGAAGCTCACGGTGTTCGGTGCGACCGGCGGTGTCGGCGGGGAGATCGTCCGGCAGGCGCTCGCGGCTGGCCACGAGGTCACGGCGGTCGTGCGTGACCCCTCGCGGCTGAGGGCGAGGGGAGAGGGCCTTGAGGTGTTCCGGACCGACCTGACGGACTCACAGTCCCTGCGGGCGGCGGTGGCCGGACGGGACGCGGTCCTTTCGGGGCTGGGGGCACGCAAGAAGGCCGACGCGGGGATCACGACCACGGTCACGCGGTCGGTCGTGCGCGCGATGGAGGCCGAGCGGGTGCGCAGGCTGGTGGTGGTGAGCGCGTCTCCGGTGGGCCCTTCGCCCGAGCGCCAGTCGCTGGTCGACCGGATCGCGGGTGTCCTGATCAGCAAGATCCTGAAGCCGGTGTACGACGATCTGCGCGCCATGGAGGCGGATCTGGCGAGCAGCGAGACGGACTGGACGTCTGTCCGCCCGCCGAGGCTTCAGGACAAGCCGGCCACGGGGGTCTACCGCCGGGTCGTCGGGGGCACGCCGCCCAGCGGGCGGTTCATCGGCAGGGCCGACGTGGCGCACGCGATGCTGGCGGCGGTCGACGACCTGTCGACGGTGAAGCAGGGAGTGGGCGTCGCCTACTAGCAGCCATCAGAGGAGCCCATCACGACTTCAGAGACTGACGCCCACCGTCACCGGCTCGTTGACCAGCGTGACCCCGAAGGCGTCCCGCACACCGGCGACGACCTCACGGGCGAGGGCCAGCAGGTCCTCCGTGGTCGCGCCGCCGCGGTTGGTCAGGGCGAGGGTGTGCTTGGTGGAGATGCGGGCCGGGCCCTCTCCGTAGCCCTTGGTGAAGCCCGCCTTGTCGATGAGCCAGGCGGCGGAGGTCTTCACGCGGCCGTCCTCCGTCGGGAAGGCGGGGGGCGCCACGTCAGGGCCGAGACGGTCCACCACGCGCGCGTGGAAGGCGGTGAACTCCTCCTCCGTGAGGATCGGGTTGGTGAAGAAGGACCCGGCCGACCAGCTGTCGTGGTCCTCGGGGTCAAGCACCATGCCCTTGCCCGCGCGCAGCTTCAGGACGGTCTCACGGGCGACGGCCGCGGAGACCCGGTCGCCTGCCTGGACACCGAGGGTGCGGGCCGTCTCCGGGTACTTGAGGGGGGCGCTCATCCCTTGAGCGTCCTCCAGCGCGAAGCGCACGCGCAGCACCACGAAACGGTCGGGCTCGGCCTTGAAACGGCTGTGACGGTACGAGAAGTCGCACTCGGCGTTCGTGACGGTGACCGTCTCGTGGCTCTTCCTGTCGTACGCGATCACTTCGGTGATGGTCGACGAGACCTCCTGGCCGTACGCCCCCACGTTCTGGATCGGCGTCGCACCCGCGGAGCCCGGAATCCCGGCGAGGCACTCGATGCCGGCGAGACCGGCCTCCACGACGCGGGCCACCGCGTCGGTCCACACCTCTCCGGCCGCCAGCTCCAGCCTCGTGCCGTCGAGTGCGAAGCCCTTCGTGGCGATGCGCAGAGCGGTGCCGTCGAAGCCCTTGTCTCCGATGACCAGGTTCGAGCCGCCGCCGATGACCAGCAGCGGGGTGCCGGAGTCGTCGGCTTCGCGGACGGCGGCGATCACCTCGGCGTCGGTCGTCGCGGTGATCAGGCGGGCCGCGGGGCCGCCGAGCCGGAAGGTGGTCAGCGGGGCGAGGGGGGCATCGTGGAGTTCCTGCACGTGCTCAAGAGTACGGTCCGTGGCTCCGCCGCTCGGGCGGGGCCACGGACCGTGGGGTGAGGGCGGTCGGATCCGGTTCAGACGCCCGCCGACGTGCGCTCGTCGGCGGCGGCCGGCACGGCACCGCCCTGTTTCTCGGTCGCGGTCGTCCGCCCCGGGAGCAGGGCGGCGGCCACCGCGCCCACTCCGACAAGCGCGGCGCCGGCCCACAGCGCGGGCACCAGGCCGTCCACGAAGTACTGGCCGGTGTCGTAGCCGCCCTGGGCGGAGAAGACCGCGGCGAGGATCGCGATGCCGAGGGCGCCGCCGACCTCCCGCAGGGCGTTGTTGGCGCCGGACGCGATGCCCTGCTCGGACGGGCGGACGCTGGACATCACCAGGCTCGCGGCCGGGGCGAAGTACAGCGCCATGCCGACCCCGCTGATGATCAGGGCGGGCAGCTGGGCGGCGTACGACACATCGGTCTTCACCACGGCCGCGAACCAGGCCAGGCCGACGGCCTGGAGCGCGAGGCCCGCGGTCACGACGGGACGGCCGCCGATCCGGTCCGAGAGGTAGCCCGCGATGGGCGCGACGAGCATCGGCATGCCGGTCCAGGGGAGCATCCGCAGGCCCGCCTCGGTGGGCGAGTAGCCGACGACGATCTGCAGGAACTGGCTGAGCAGGAAGATCGAGCCGAACATTCCGACGAACATCAGCAGGCTCGCTGCGTTGATCGCCGAGAACGCGCGGCTACGGAAGAGGCGCATCGGCAGCATCGGGTTCTCGGCGCGTATGCCGTGGCGCACGAAGAGGGCCAGGAGCGCGCCGCCGCCGATCAGACCGATGAGCACGGTGGCACTGGCCCAGCCGTCGATGTTGCCGCGGATCAGCGCGTACACGATGCCGAAGAGCCCGCCGCTGGCCAGCAGCGTCCCGGTGATGTCGAGCGGCGCTCCGGTGCCGTACGACTCGGAGAGCCGCAGCCGGGCCAGCGGCAGCAGCGCGACGCCGAGCGGAACGTTCAGCCAGAAGATCCACTGCCAGGACACGTGCTCGGTGAGGCTGCCGCCGACGAGCGGACCGCTGGCGACCGCGAGACCGTTGACGGCGCCCCAGATCCCGTACACCATCCCGCGCTTGGCCACCGGCACGGCAGCCGTCAGCAGGGTCAGCGTCAGCGGCATCATGATCGCGGCGCCGACGCCCTGGACCGCGCGGGCGGCGACCAACGCCTCGATGCCGGGCGCGAGGGCCGCGGCGGCTGAGGCTCCGGTGAAGACCGCGAGTCCCGCGATGAAGAGCTTGCGGCGCCCGAAGCGGTCGCCGAGGGCCGCGCCGAACATCAGCAGTACGGCGAAGGTGAGGGTGTAGGCGCTCACCGTCCATTCGAGGTCGTGCAGCGCTCCCCCGAAGTCCTCGCGGATGGCGGGCAGGGCGGTGGTGACGACGAGGTTGTCGAGGGCCGCCATGAATCCGGCGACGCTGGTGATGGCGAGGGCCCAGGCCGCTTGCCCGCGCCGTGCTGGTTGCTGTGACATTGCTTCCCCTGTGGTTAGTTATTGATGACTAACTTCCGTGGGCACAGAAAGAACGCACCCCCATGACGCGGACGCGCCAACTCACTGCTCGGATTGCGCCGAGACGCGAAAGCCGGTCCACACCCGGTGCTCGGGCCGGAAGCCCATCGACACGAGGACGTTGATCAGCATCCCGTACGCAAGAAACTGCGTCGCCTCCCCGACGTCCGCCCCCAGCGCGAGGCGCACCGTGTCGTACATCTCCATCCAGCCGGCCCGCAGCGCCTCGCCGAACTCCCGGTCACCGGACGCCTCCGCGGAGGCGACAGCGACGTACATCTGCATCTGCATGAGGAGTTTGTCCGGATCATCGGCGATGAGTGCTTGGTAGGCCTCCCCCATGGCACGCAGGGCCTGCTCCCCCTCGAGCCCTTCGGCCGCCTTCCGGAAGACCTCGGTGACCTCCTGGCAGCAACGCCGGGACGCGGCGAGGAAGATGGCTTCCTTCCCCGGGAAGAGGCGGAAGAGATACGGCTGCGAGACACCCACACGCTTGGCGATCACGTCGGTGGACGTCCCGTTGTAGCCACCGCGGGCGAACTCGATCATCGCCGCGCGAATGACGCTCTCGCGCCGCTCCTCTGCACTCATCCTGACCATGGGATTAAGTTAGTGGCCAATCACTATCTAAGTCAATCGGTCCTCACCGAACGAGCTGCGCACGAGTGACGAGCGTACGAGTAAGGGGCACCCGCTACGGGCGGGTGCCCCTTACTCATTCACGCCTACGGCGATCAAGCGAGCTGAACCACCGCGCGCGACATGCCAAGCACCTTCTGATCCCCGCTCATCGCCACCAGGTCCACCCGGACCCGGTTGTCGTCGAGCTTCACGGCGACCTTCGCACTGACCTCTATCAGCGCGCCCTTGTCGTCGTTCGGGACCACGACGGGCTTGGTGAAACGCACGCCGTACTCGACCACGGCGGCTGGGTCGCCCACCCAGTCGGTGACGACCCTGATCGCCTCGGCCATGGTGAACATGCCGTGCGCGATGACGTCCGGGAGGCCGACCTCGACCGCGAACTTCTCGTTCCAGTGGATCGGGTTGAAGTCACCGGAAGCGCCCGCGTAGCGGACGAGCGTGTCACGCGTCACAGGAAAGCTCTGGGCCGGCAGCTCGGTGCCGACCTCGACGCTGTCGTACGAAATCTTGGCGGTCATCGCGTCACGCTCCCTCTGCCGCAGGCGCCGCCGCACGCGCGACGAGCTTCGTCCAGGCGGTCACGACATGTTCGCCGGCCTCGTCGTGGACCTCGCCGCGGATGTCCAGGATGTCGTTGCCCGCCATCGACTTGATGGCCTCGATGGTCGAGGTGACCGTCAGCCGGTCTCCCGCACGCACCGGGCGCGTGTACGCGAACTTCTGGTCCCCGTGCACGACGCGGCTGTAGTCGAGCCCCAGCTGCGGGTCCTCGATGACCTGTCCCGCGGCCTTGAACGAGATGGCGAACACAAAAGTCGGCGGGGCGATCACATCAGGGTGCCCGAACGCCTTGGCGGCTTCCGCGTCGTTGTACGCGGGGTTGGCGTCGCCCACCGCCTCGGCGAACTCACGAATCTTCTCCCGGCCGACCTCATAGGGATCGGTGGGCGGGTAGGACCGCCCCACGAAGGACTGGTCGAGCGCCATGGACTCGGTACCTCCTGCACGTATGGATCGCGTACGGATCACGTATGGACAAACGACGCGAGGCCGCCCCCAGAACTCGGGGACGGCCTCGTGTACGAGCCTGTGTCTAGCGCGTTTCGCGGTGCGCAGTGTGCGCGTTGCAGCGCGGGCAGTGCTTCTTCATCTCAAGACGGTCCGGGTCGTTACGCCGGTTCTTCTTGGTGATGTAGTTCCGCTCCTTGCACTCCACGCAGGCCAGCGTGATCTTCGGGCGGACGTCTGTGGCAGCCACGTGAGTGCTCCTTGACGGACGGATGGACGGATGAACGCAAAAAAATAGTAGCCGATCGAAGGTCCGACCCCACAATCGGCTACCAATTCAGTAGCGGTGACCGGACTTGAACCGGTGACACAGCGATTATGAGCCGCTTGCTCTACCGACTGAGCTACACCGCTGTAGATGCCGGATCCCCTCGCCCGAAGGCGAGGATCACTCAACATCAGAGCCCCAATGCGGAATCGAACCGCAGACCTTCTCCTTACCATGGAGACGCTCTACCGACTGAGCTATTGGGGCGAGCGATGAAGACATTACACGGTCGGCCGCCGATCGCCCAAATCCGTTTCGCCAGGGCTGTCCGGGGGCATCTCGGCAGGCGTCCCGGCCGCCTCACCACGTCACTTCGGCGCCTCGCGCCACACCGGTTCGGCGGCTCGTACGGCGCCCGCTCGCAGCCCCCACCACGCCTCTCCCGAGCCGCACACCACACCGGTACGACTATTCCGCTCCTCCTCGAAGAGGGCCGGTCGTCGCCCTAGGCTCGACCCACTCTGCGTGATCTTGGACGTTTTCGTCCCGGCCACCTCCGTCCCGGACGACGCCACGCCCCCGCAGCCGCCCCCGAACCTCAGGAGCGCGATGCCCGACAGCCAGCCGCAGCCCCACTCCTCCGGGCCGTCCGGCTCATCCGGCTCATCCGGCTCCTCAGGTGACGGCACCGAAGCCTCCGCGCTGCTCCTCTGCGGCGCCCGGCTGACCGACGGCCGGACCGTGGACGTGCGGCTCGACTCCGGGCGCATCGAAGCGGTCGGCACGGCGGGCAGCCTGACCTCGCACGCCACGCGCGTGGACCTCGCCGGATACCTCCTGCTGCCGGCCGCCGCCGAACCGCACGCGCACACCGACACGGCACTGTCCGCGGACGCGGAAGGCCCGGTCTCGTACGAGCTCGCCGATGTCCAGCGCCGGACCACCGAAGCCGCCCTGCTGCAGCTCGGGCACGGCGCGACGGCGCTGCGCTCGCACGTGCGGATCGGTGACCTCCCCGGGCTCACGTCGATGGAGGCGGTGCTGCAAGCGCGCCGTTCGCTGCGCGGTCTGGTCGACCTGACGGCCGTGGCCGTGCCGCGCCTGCTGACCGGAGTGGCCGGCGCCGACGGGCTCGCGATGCTGCGGGACGCCGTGAAGATGGGCGCCTGCGTGGTGGGCGGCTGCCCCGACCTGGACCCCGATCCGACCGGGTACGTGGAGGCCGTGCTCGAGGTCGCCGCCGAGCACGGCTGCCCCGTCGACCTGCACACGGACGGCAGCGACCCGGCGCGGCTCGGGCGGCTCGCGGCGATGGCGGGCGGGCTGCGGCCCGGGGTCACGATCGGGCCGTGCGGCGGGCTCGGGCGGCTGCCGTCGGACGTGGCCGGGCGGACCGCGGAGCAGCTGGCGGCGGCCGGTGTGACGGTGGTGTGCCTGCCGCAGGGCGGGTGCGCGAGCGTGGACCGGCGGGGCGCGGTGGCTCCGGTCCGGCTGCTGCGGGCTGCGGGGGTGCGGGTGGCCGCGGGGAGCGGGGCCATGCGGGACGTGTCGAACCCCGTGGGGCGCGGGGATCCGCTGGAGGCCGCCTATCTGCTGGCCTCGCGGTGCGGGCTGCGGGCCGAGGACGCGTACGGCACGGTCAGCTCGGCGGCGCGGGCCGCGATGGGGCTCGCCCAGGTCCGGGTGGAGGCGGGCTTCCCCGCCGAGCTGCTCGCGGTGCGGGGCGAGCATCTCGCGGGGGCGCTCTCGCTCGCGTACAGCCGCATCGTGGTGCACCGGGGGCGCGTGGTGGCACGGACGAGCGCGGTGCGGGAGTACTGCGACTCGGCGGCCGCCGCGGCGCTCGATCTGCCACGGCAGGGCCGCGCCAAGGGGGGCGGTCCGGGACGGCCGTAGGGCGCGGAACCGTCGTGAGGGCGGGCGACGCCTCCTGACGCGCACCCGCGTGCGCGGGGCGATCATGCGGGTGCTGTCGTACGGTCGGAGGCATGCGCATTGTCATCGCTGGAGGTCATGGTCAGATCGCGCTGCGGCTCGAGCGGTTGCTCGCCGGGCGGGGTGACGAAGTCGTCGGGATCGTCCGCAGAAGCGGGCAGGAGGCCGATCTGCGGGAGGCCGGTGCCGAAGCGGCGCTGTGCGACCTGGAATCGGCGTCCGTCGACGAGGTCGCCGGGCTTCTGGAAGGCGCCGACGCGGCCGTCTTCGCGGCGGGCGCGGGGCCTGGCAGTGGCGCCGACCGCAAGAACACCGTGGACCGCGACGCCGCCGTGCTCTTCGCCGACGCGGCAGAGCGCGCGGGCGTGCGGCGCTACGTCGTCGTGTCGTCGATGGGCGCGGACCCCGCGCACGAGGGCGACGAGGTCTTCGACGCCTATCTGCGTGCCAAGGGCGAGGCCGACGCGTCCGTACGCGGCCGCAAGGCCCTGGACTGGACGATCCTGCGCCCCGGCATGCTGACGGACGACGCGGGCACCGGTCTCGTGCGCCTGGAGGCGTCGACCGGACGCGGGCCGATCCCGCGTGACGACGTGGCCGCGGTCCTCGCCGAGCTCGTCGACTCGTCGGCGACGGCGGGCCTGACCCTGGAGCTGGTCAGCGGGTCCACGCCGGTGTCCGTGGCGGTCAAGTCCGTTGCGGGCAACTGACGTCCGCTCCTTTACGGGGAGCTGACGCCCGTACGGCGAAGTCGGTCTTCTGAGGGATGTCCCGCGTGCGGGGCGGTGGTTGGCTTGAACTGCCGCCTACGCCCTACGTGAGGAACGCCATGCCCGCTTCCGATGTGCCCGCCGCGCACGAAGCCCTCTTGCGGCAGATGTACGCCGTCTTCAGTACCGAAGAGCGCGATGCGTTCATCTCCCGCTCCCTGGCCCCCGACGTGGACTGGCCGAACCTCTTGGACAACACCCGGGCCCGCGGCATCGCGGCGGTCCGCGCGTACTGGGCACGGCAGTTCGCGGTGATGCACCCGCTGGTGCACCTGGAGCGGCTACGGCTCGACGACGACGGGCGGCGGGTCGTGGCGACCGTGCGGCCCGGGCTGCGGGACGAGACGGGCGACCACTGGGCCCCGACGACGGTCGAACACGTCTACACGTTCCGGGACGACGGTCTGGTGAGCCGGATGGACGTCCGGCAGCCGTGACACCGACCACAGCCCTGCGTCAGACGCCCTGTAGGGCCGTGAGAGCGCCTCAGAAGAGGGGGAGCTGGCCGGGGAAGTCCGGGACCGCGTAGCCGTCCAGAGCGGGCTGTGCGGCGCCCAGCAGCGCCTGCCTGCGCGAGCCGGGGCAGGAGACGAGATCGCCGCTGCCGTGCCGGCCCGGCGGATCATGGCGCGCGAACCGCCCTCCGACGACCGCGATCTCACGGCGGCACTCGGGGCAGTTCCTGCGGCGCGACGGGGAGGGCGCGGGTGGCATCGACGACATGTCCTCAGCGTACGAAAAGACCCCCTCCGGCTTGCGTTTCCGCAAGACCGGAGAGGGTCTCCTTCGTGTGGCGGCGCCAGGATTCGAACCTGGGAAGGCTGAGCCGGCAGATTTACAGTCCCCTCGGCTTGAGCCGCCTGACCTGCGGCTTGCCGCTGCTGCTGAGCCTGTGCCCCACAGGGGCCCCACTGGGCCGAATTTCAGTCGTCCCGGACGCCCCGTCAGACGCTGCGCTCCAGGACGGGACGTGGGCGTCGACCGGGCGGGGGTGGCCGGTAGCCGGGTGGCGAGGCGAGATGCTCGCAGACCCCGGCGTACTCGGGAAACGCGACGCCTAGTTCCATCTCCATGGCAGGGAAGAACTGCTTGGCCTCTGGCGACTGGCCCGTTGTCTGCCATCTGTAGCCGGGGCCGTCAGCGAGCGCCCGGCGGATCAAGCGCCGACCAAGACCCTGCCGGTGGTGGTCGATGTCGATGGAGATCTTGTTAATGCTGCCGATGCGGCACTCATCGCACACCACCCACACCAGCCGACCTATGTCGTACCCATCGCGGTCGAACATCCGAAGGTCCCGGTGTCCAGTCGGGCGTTGCGGCGCCCAGTACAGGAACCGCACTTCCTTGTGCTGCGTGGTCAGCAGGATCCATCGCCACCGGAGTGACGAGAGGTACTCGGGTACGGGCGGTGTCACCGGCTTCTCCTCGGATCTGGACTCGAGAGCAACGGAACTGCGTTGACGCAGAGACAGTGCTCCCATCCGAGCCATGGCACACATGGTGCCCACGTCATCGACAGCGGGTAGGCGAAAACCGACCACGCCTCACCCCGACCTTGAGAACCTCAGGAGGTTCGCTCATAGACGCAACCGGAAGCAGCGCGGCCCTTGCCCGTTACGCTGGTACGCACCACCTGAGAACGGAGAGTGCTCCACGGATGGGACCGAAGTCGACCAAGGCGTACAACTTGATTCGTGCTCGGATCGCCTCTGGCGAGTACGCCGCCGGTAAAAAGATCCCTTCGGAGCGAACACTCGAAGAGGACAAGGAACTCGACATCCGCCGTACGGCGCTGCGCCAAGTGCTGGCCCGGCTCGTATTCGAGGGTGTCCTAGAGGTCCACGGCCGGAGTTCGTACCGGGTCCCCGGGGGCGTGAGTGTCGAGACTCCCGAAGGGCTGGAGCCCTGGATCATCCACGGCGAGCGGGACCTCTACGACAACCGCTGGGTCAAGCTCCAACTCTGGGACGTGGAACCGCCCGGCATGAAGCGCTTTGAGCATCACGTGGTGAAGCTCCACCACGTAGCTGTCACTGCGGTTCTGGACGACCAAGACCGAGTGCTGATGATGTGGCGATACCGCTTCGTCCCGCAGCAGTGGGGATGGGAGCTCCCGGGCGGCATCGTGGACGAGGGTGAGGATCCTGCAGCCACGGCACTCCGAGAAGTCGAGGAAGAGACCGGGTGGCGCCCGAAGTCTGTGGACCACGTCGTCACCTATCAGCCCATGGTCGGCATGGTCGACTCGCCACACGAGATCTTCGTTGGCCACGGTGCAGAGCAGATTGGCGCTCCGACTGACCTCGAAGAGGCGGGCCACATCGAGTGGGTACCACTGGCCGACATTCCGGGGCTCATGGCCCGCGGTGAACTCATGGGCTCTGGAACCCTCGTGGCCTTGCTCCACATCCTCGCGAGTCGGCGGAAGTAGGGGGTCACAGCCGCTCGCTGAGCCGGTCGACACGGCGGCGCTGCCGCACCGAACCGGTGCGGCTCGCCAGTAGTCGCGCCTTCCTCAGATTGGTCCTCGCGTCGTCGTACTCGGCTCGTGCCAAGTGAGCTTGAGCGAGGTCCGTGTGGAGTCCGGCCTGTGCACGGACAAAGGTCGGATCCACCACCTCTAAAGCTCCGTACAGGCTGGTCACCGCGTCGGCATCACCCATCAGGCCAAGGACGTTTCCTCGCCATCGGGCGAGGTGACCGCCGTTCAAAAAGATGCTCAGCATGTCCGGGTCTCTGTCCTCAGAGCCCGACGGGATACTCGCCGCCGCCGCATCGAGCGCGCGTCGGCAGTCGTCAGGCATACCGGCATGGGCGCACAACTCTGCTTCAGCGGCGTACAGCCACGCCCACAGTCGGGGCGATCCGCCCTGACCAAGCACGCGTTGGGCGTCACGGACCAGCTCCAGACCGAGCGACGGCCGTCCCGCCTCGCAGAGTACGTACGCCTGCTCACCCATCGCATGCGCGAGATACATCGGAGCCTCAGCGTCACGTGCTGCCCGCTTGGCGAGTTCGTAGTGCTTCCAAGCCCGTTCGACTGCCCCTGAGTCGATCGCCTGCCATGCGGCCAACGTCGACGCCCCGGCGAGGGCCAGCGCCACCGGTCGGCGCGCACTCGGGAGCACCGCGAAGTTCAGCGCGTCCTCAAGAGCTGCGAGATGCCCCGTCATCTGGTCCACGAGACCAGCGGCGCCCATCTGACGATCCATGGTGCGCAGAAGCTCGGTCTGATCATTGAAGGTCTTCACCATGGATTCCCCGACCCCGTGGGCAGAGTCGATCCGGCTCAGCAAGTCGTCGTACCCATCGGCCATCGACGGAGCGATAGCAGGCGGGCCGCCCCTCAACTCCGTGTCTGTGATCCCGAGAAGTTGCCGCAGGATCGCCGCGTAACGGTCTGAGATGGTGCGCTTGCCGTTCTCCCACTCGGACACGTACACACGCAGACTCGCGGTCGAGGCGACGTCGGTGAGGTGACGTCGCGCGTATCCCTCGATCTCGCGAATCAGTTGCTCCTGAGACCAGCGTCGCGCCGTTCGTGCGCTCCGAAGTCCTGCACTCACAGGCCACCGCCCGGCGATAGGTCCACTCACTGACCTTCCCAGCATGCCTCACATCGCCGCAGGTCAACAGGGGTTAACAGCACAGGAGTTAAGTCCTGTTGGCTACCGGAACCCCTTCCCGAACCGGTCTTCTGTAGATGCACCGCAGGGGGCAATCGCCACTCGAACCGGCGAAGCCCCTTGACTCTGGTGCGCACCAGTTGCATGCTTCTGGTGCGCACCAGATGACGGACCTCGCGTCCGTCGGTGGTGCACAACCAGGAGCCCCGCATTGGACGGGGGGAGGCGACCCGGCGCCTTGTCATTAACCGGAGGGCTTAGACCGAAAGGTCACGTCTCCATACGCCTACAACGGGAGCTCACGCTCCCAAAGGAGACATGCACTTCCGCCCCGGGATCCAGCCGCGAGGGCGCGAGATCGAATCTCGCCCGGGGCACTGCGGTCGCACTCGCTGACCGCATCGCCGCTCTCTGAGCGGCTTCCTCCTAACGGCGCGCACCCCCGGAGCTGTCACTCCGGGGGTGCTGTTTGGGCCGTTGCTACCTGCTAGGGAGAACACGACCCATGGATCACATCGTCACTGTTCAGGACGCTGTTACCGCCTTCGAGCCGTGGATGGAGCCCACGGCCGCTGAGCTGGACGCCATCGAACTGGAGATGCCCGTCATTCTGGCGGACGTCGACCTGTTGGACGCGCAGATCATCACGTTGGACCGCACGCCGAACGAGCTGGACGCACGGCGCCTGCGCCGCGCCCGCCGCAAGGCCCTCGCCGCCCGCGTCACGCTCGCCAACACCGCCACGGTGCTGCCGGGGGTGGGCGCGTGAGTGCCATCGAGTCGAAGCTGACGGCCGCGCACGCTGAAGTAAAGGCCGAGATCGCCCGGACCGACACCAAGACCAGTCTGCTGCTCGCCTTCGTCGGCGCGCTGCTCGCCGGAACCTGGACCGTCGCCAAGGACGCGCCCCTGACCGCCCCCGCCTACGCGGTGGGCGGACTCGGTACGGCGCTGCTGCTCGCCGCGGCGGGCCTGCTGCTGGCATCAGTCCGCCCGAACCTGGGTGGCCGTCACGGATTCCCGCTGTGGGCGACGCTGAGCGCCGAGGAGATCACCACCCATTTGGCCGAGGACCGGCGTGCACGGGACATCGCCGGACTGTCCCGTATCGCGGTGGCCAAGTTCACCACGCTGAAGCGGGCGGTCGACCTGACCCGCGCGGGCGGGGCCCTGCTCATCCTGGCGGCCCTGATCGCGGTCGGGGGTGGGCTGGCATGAACCGCACCGGAAAGATCCTCCTGATCACCGCGCTGGTCGCAGTGGTCGGCATGGCGTTTCGCGTCTCGTGGAACGCGCTGCGGGACATCGCGAACGCGGTCGGCGCGGACGCCACGGCCGCGACGCTCTACCCGTTCGTGGTCGACGGCCTGATGGCGCTCGCCCTGGTCGCCACGCTCGTCCTCGCCGGGCAGGATCGGACGTTCGCGCTGCGCGTGCTTGGCACCTACACGCTCGCCTCGCTGGTCCTCAACTACGTGCACGGCCTCGTTCCCGAGTTGCACGGCCGCACGGTCGACTGGGGTCGGCTCGCCGACTGGGACCCCGCCAACTGGGCGCTCGTGCTGCTGGCGACGTCGCTGCCGGTCGGGTCGATCTACTTCGGATCGGATCTGGTCGCCAAGGTTCTCCACCACCGCCCGGCTCCGATCGTCCCTCCGAGTATGAATGCGGAGGAATCGACTGAGATCGTGAGTAATCGGTCTACCGCTGACCTCGCCGAATCCACTCGGGAGCCGGTGGCGGTGAACCGGGTCGCGATGCCGACCCCGGTACCTGTCGGGTTCCTCAAGTCGGCCATGCCGCTCAAGCCCGTCCGGACGATCGAGCCGACGCCGGTGGCATCGGTCGAGCCGCGTGCGGTGGCCGCTGAGTCGACCCGACCGCGTCGGGCAACCGGCCGCGTTCCCGACGTCGCCCGATCGCCCCGCCCCAAGCGCACCCCCGACGAGCTGCTCGATGAGGCGCGCACCGCGACGGCCGATTGGCCGGACACGAAGCTGACGGCCGAAGGTATCCGGCTGGCGGTGCACACGTCACCGAAGAACGCCCGGACGTTGCGCGAGGCCCTGCGGGCGGAGCGCGCTGAGGCGGTGGCCTGATGGGCGCCCGCTCGCTGGCCCGGTACTTCGACCCCGACGGCGAGAAGTACGGCATCCCCACCTACCCGATCAAGTGCGCGCCCGAAGGGCTGGCGACCCGCTCCCAGCTCCGTGCGCGAGGGCTGCGGCCCGGCGGGCAGGACGTCGCGGCCCAAATGCTGTGGCGCTACCCGCGCGGCGTCGGCGTCGCCTACCTCTACCGCCTCGACCAGGCCAAGCCTGTACGCCCGATGACCCCCGCCCGGTGGCGTGCGCATGAGGCGATGATGCGGCCCCGCCGCATCTGCCCGCGCTGCGGCATCGACGCCGGATACGTCATCCGCACCTCCCATGGCGCCTGCGAAGCCTGCATCTACCTGGAAGAACACTCCGCCGCGCTCTCCATCTACCAGTCCTAGGAGTTTGGACATGGGCAAGCCCGATACCCGCCGCATCGACCGTGAGATCCGGCAGACGACTCGCAAGCTCGAAGCCGCGCAGGGGCGCCAGATGTGGCCGCTGACGGGCCGCGAGCGGCGTGCCATCCTCGCCGCCGCCACGAGTGGCTCGTACGAGGTTGCGCGCCACCGCAGCGGAGCCCGCAGCGAGGAGAAGGCCGACACCGCCTGGAACGCGGCCACGACCCGCCTTCAGGCGGAGATCGCCGCCTTGCAGGTCGAGCGGCAGCGCATCGTGAACGAGGCCGCCACCGCCAAGGCCGCCAAGACCTCGAAGAAGTCGTCGGGGTGGTGGTGAGCATGGCCGCCAAACCGGCGCCTCCCGGTGAGTGCCCGCAGTGCTGGCAGCACGCCCACGACAAGAGCATCCACCGCCGCTTGGGGCCGCGTGAGGACTGCCCGCAGTGCATCGCCCACCTGGTCGGCGGCTGCCCCTCTCTCGTGCCTAAGAAGAAGTCGAGTTGGCGGTGAGCAGGGACCAGCGTTGCCCCGCCGCGCATCCGGAAGACCCCACGCTCTGCGTCGGCCCGGTCGTGGTGACGGTCCTGGACGCGGTCAACGCAGGGGCCGACGGGTGTGAGCACCACGGCGCCCGGTTGCTGGCCTCCCTCGATGGTGGACGCGTCTACGCCCTGCCCGACGCCCCGTCCGGCGCCGCGATTCGCGTCTTCACGGCCGCTGCCGGGACCCGCCCGTTCTGCTGGGTTGAGGGTCCGCGCACCGAGCCGTCGCAGCTCAGCGACATCGAGAACCGGGCCCGTCGGGCCCGCTGACCTGTGCCGGGGTGGCCGCCCCTGCCACGGACCCGGCCACCCCGGCACTCCCTCAACTCCCGCCCCGATCGGGGCAGTCAGGAGAACCCTCAGCATGTCCGAGAACGTCGTTCACCTGCACAAGACCCCCGAACCGCCCACAGCCGACGCCACCCCCAACCTCACCCTGGTTCCCGAGCCCACCGCCGCGCCGGTCGTGCCGCTGTGGGTGCGCTCCGGGCGGGCCATACGGCAGGTGTCCACTCACGAACGGACCAAGGGCGCGGGCCGGTTGGCGGTCCGCCACACCATGTACGTGGCAGGCGGCACGCGGATCGTGTCCCGCCGTGCCTGGGATGGCCGCACGGCCTCCCGCTACGAGCGCATGCTCCGGGCGGCCGAAGCTGCCGGGAACTACGAGGTGGCGGCCGAGTGGGAGGAGCGCGGGCGTCAGTTCCGCGCTGCCCGCCACCAGCGGCGTATGGACCTGCTGCGCTCGCCGGTGGATGCGGCCAAGGGCGTCGCGGTCGGCACCGGCATGGGCATCGGCGGTCTGGTCGCGCTCGGGGTGGCGCTGGCGATCGCCAACGAGGACGTGACCGACGTCGTCACGCCGCTCATGGCCGTGATCGGGCTTATCAAGCTGCTGATCACGATCGTCACCGTTGTGTGGGGGCCGCTGGTCACGCTCGGCCCGTTCGTGGCGCTGCTCGCGCTGTGGGGCGTGGGACGGCATCAGCAGGCCGCCCCGAACTGGGCGCTGCCCGAGCGGGTCCGCAACGGCGACGGGGAGCCCATCACTCCGTCGATCGTGGTCAAGGCCCTGCGGGATCTGGGCGTGCCCGCGCTGCGCAACGCCATCAAGGAGATGGGCGATGCCGGCGCCTCCATGCTCGGCCCGATCACGATCGCCGGATGCGGGGTGGAAGTCGACGTCACGCTTCCCTCCGGGGTCTCCACGAACGAGGTTCAGCAAAAGCGCCGCAAGCTGGCGGAGAACCTGACCCGGCACAAGCACGAGGTCTTCATCACCATCCCGGAAGCGGCCCGCACGGTCCGTCTGTGGATCGCCGACTCCGGGGCGCTGGATGAGCCGATCGGCCCGTCTCCTCTGGTCACCGACGACACGGCGACCTCGAACTACAAGACCGGCAAGGCGCCGTGGGGGCAGGATCTGCGCGGGGATGCGGGCCTGCTGAGCTTGTATCAGCGCCATGTGCTGGTCACGGGTCGATCGAACCAGGGCAAGACCGCCGCCCTGCGGGCCCTCGCCCTGTGGCTGGCGCTGGACAAGTCGGTGCAGTTCTGGCTTGCCGACCTCAAGGGCATCGGCGACTGGAAGTGGCTGGACGGCATCGCCGGGGTCATGATCGAGGGGCCGACCGACGACCACGTCATCCAGGCCACCGAGATGGTCGAGGACGCGGTGGACGAGATGAACCGCCGTGTCGAGGCCCGCCGCACCGATCCCGACGTGGTCTTTCCGCCGCTCATCGTGATCGTGGACGAGGCGCAGGTAGCGTTCATGTGCCCCGCCATCGGCGAGGACAAGCGCCCCTACGGCGGCTCCAAGGCCACCTCCCGCTACTTCATGGCCGTCCGCAAGATTCACAACCAGGGCCGTGCCGTTGACGTCCTGATGTGGCAGGGCACCCAGGACCCCACCGACCAGAACCTGCCCAAGCTGGTCCGCGAGGGCGCCCACACGCGCGCCTCGCTCGTGCTGGGCACCGAGTCGCAATCCCGCATGGCGCTGGGAGACAAGGCCGTGGACGACGGAGCTGCCCCGCACGAGCTGCGCCAGGGCCTGGACAAAGGGACGTTGGTCGTCGCCTCCGACGGCATCGACATCCCCCAGGGCCAGTCGTCCATCACGGTGCGCACGCACTACATCGACGACCAGGCCGCCGACGCCATCGGCGCCCGCGCCAAGATGCTCCGTGACGGAGTCACCACCCTGCACGTCGTCGAACGCGGCGAGAAGCGCGACCCGCTCACCGACATCGCCGACGTGCTCGGCACCGCCCCGCGGCTGCTCACCCAAGACGTCCTCAAGCGCCTCGCCGCGCTCGACGAAGACGCCTACGGCGCCTGGTCGTTCAGCGACCTCACGCGCGTGCTGGACGGCACCGGCGCCGAGCCCTACAAGTCCGACGGCCGCATGGCCATCGCCGCCGACCGCCTCACCCGCGCCCTCGCCAACCGCGACGGAGACGGTTCCGCTTCCGCTTCCGCCGCGAAGTAGAGGGAGGCGGACCCCGTCGGGGCAGGGAGGCAGGGAGAACTCCCTAACCGCCTCCCTGACTCGCCTCCCTGGCCCTGACCTGCACAAATGATCGTTCAGGGAGGCAGGGAGGCCCGCAGGTCAGGCCCCTGAAACCCCCTCCACACGCCGCAGGGCAGGGGGTGCCTCCGCCTCCCTGCCCCCACCCCGGAAGGGATTCCGCATGCACTCCGACACCACCCCTGAAACGGTCCCCGTGGGCCCCGGTCTGAGTGAGGTTCAGGCCGAGACCGAAGCGCGACGGATCATCGCCGACGCCTACCGGCCCACCGCCTACCGCGACACCACCCCCGTGCCCGCCCACGGCGACGCACCGGCCGTCGCCCAGCCCGGACGGCCCCCGATGAGCCAGGGCGCCACCGACGCCAGCGTGCTCATGCTCGCCGGAGGCACCACCACCGCCATGGTCGGCGGCACAGCCGCCGTACTCATGTACGTGTCCCAGTTCGCCGACCCGATCGTCTGCGGCCTCGTGTTCGGCGCACCGACCGCGCTCGTGCTCGCCCTCGCCCGGCTCGCCAAGCGCGCCAAGCCCGCCCCGGACATCCACCACCACTACCAGGGCCCCGTCTACCAGGACCGGCGCAACGTCCACAGCCGCACCAACGGCGTGTGGGCCAAGACCAACAACCGGGAGATCTAGCGTGCGGTTCTACCTGACCACTCACAAACGCCACTGGGTCCGCCTCACCGGGGTGCCGCTGTTCTTGAAGTCCGCGCACTTTGTGGAGGCGGTGAAGCTGCCGCAGGCTCTTGGCCGGTACGCGGTCGACTCCGGCGGCTTCTCGGAGCTCCAGCAGCACGGCCGCTGGACCCGCACCCCGCGCCAGTACATCAACGACCTCTACCGCATCTGGGAGGGCGTTGGCCCCTTCGACTGGGCTGCACCTCAGGACTGGATGTGTGAGCCGCTCATCATCCGCGGCGGACAGGCAGGCCCCCTCGTGTTCGCCGGTACTCACCTGAGCGTGGCTGAGCACCAGCGCCGAACTGTCGCCAACTACCTGGGATTGCGCTCCATGGCCCCCGAACTGCCGATCATCCCGGTGCTTCAGGGCTGGGAGATGGCCGACTACGAGCGCTGCGTGGCGCTCTACGAGCGCGCCGGTATCGACCTCACGCGGGAACCGACGGTCGGACTCGGCTCCGTCTGCCGACGCCAGTCCACCCGCGAGGGCGCCGCCATAGTCACCGCCCTGGCCGCTCACGGCCTGCGGCTGCACGGCTTCGGCTTCAAGACGCTGGGCCTTGCGCGAGTGGGCCACCTGATGGCCTCCGCGGATTCCCTCGCCTGGAGCTCCCACGCGCGCCGCCGCCCGGCCATGGACGGCCACACCCACAAGAACTGCGCCAACTGCATCGACTACGCGCTGGGGTGGCGCACCCGCGTCCTTGCGGCCCTGCCGTCCTGGCAACAGCCCCTTCTCGACGCAGCCTAGCTACGCCAAGGGCGGCCCCCGCATCTCGCCAAAGAACGGGGCCGCCCTTGCCAACCAGCATCCACCGACGGAACTGGAGACCTCCAGCATGACGCAACCCATCGACGTCCGGCGAGCCCCCGCCCGCGCGGACGGCGTGAACGAGCACCTGCGCACCGCCCTGAGCCTCGCGGTATCCGGCCTCCCCGTGCTGCCGCTACGGGTCGGCAAGGTGCCCTTTGGCAACTGCCGCACCTGCGCGCGCAACGCGTGCGGCGGGCGGCCGAACATGAAGACGCCCGGCCCCTGCACCTGCCCGGCGCCCTGCCACGGCTGGGCCGCCGCCACCACCGACCCCCGGGCCATCAACTCGCCTGCCTGGGTGCGGGCGTGGCGGGAAGCGGCAGCGGTGGCCTATCACCCCGGCGGCGCTGGCCTCACCGTCGTCGACCTCGACAGCGCGGAAGCCATCGCGTGGGCGCGTGCGAGCCTGCCCGCCACGCGCACGGTGCCGACGACCCGTGGCGAGCACTGGCTCTACCAGGGCGCCATGCAGTCCGCCAACGCCGTGCGGCCCGGCGTCGACATCAAGTCGTCCATGCAGTACGCCCGGTGGCTCGGTCCGGGCACCGGCACCATCACGGCACTCCCGGACGTCGTGCGCGCGCTGACCGTGAAGGAACCTGCCACAGTCCGACCGGTGGCCGTCACGGTGCCCGCACGGGGTGGGAACGGGCAGTGCCCTCACCGCACGCCGACCTATCTGGAGCGTGGCCTCGCCATGGCCGAGCAGCGCATCACCCAGGCCCGCAGCGCGGTGCACGCCACCGTCTACCGCACGTTCCTCGCGGTGCTGTCCGTCCATGGCCGGTGCGGCTGCCTCACCGACGCCCACGCCGCGCGGCTGTTCACCGCCGCGCAGGCCAAGGGCGAATCCGTCCGGCACTGCACCGACGCGTGGACCAACGCCCGCACCGCACTGGGGATGTGAGCCATGGCCGAGGACGAGAAGAATCCCGCCCGCGAGGTCATCACGGACTACGCACAAGCCCACTTCCGGTACTTCCGCACCGCTGACGGCACCGTGTACGCGCAGAAGAACGGCCACCCCGTGGCTCGCCCGATCCGCTCCCAGGGCACCACCGGCAGCCACCGCCAGGAACTCATGGTCGGCCTGTTCAAGGACGGACGCGGCGTGTTCAACGGGACCGCGCTGAAGGAGGCGTTGGACTTGATCGAAGCGCTCGCGCTGGACGAGGACGTGCAGCCCGTGCACATCCGCGTCGCGCCCGGATTCGACGGGGCGACGTGGCTGGACCTGGGCCGCAATGACGGACAGTCCATCCGCATCCATCCCACCGGCTGGGACATCCTCACCCCCGACCCGCAGGAAGTCTGCTGGCGGCGTACCCAGCTCACCGGGGAACTGCCCCTGCCCGTCAAGGACACCGACGGCAAGGGCATCGATCTCCTGCTGCGGCTGTGCAACTTCGCCACCGCGGAGACCGAGTGCCTGGCCATCGCCTGGCTCATCGGCTGCCTGGGACCGTCGGTGCCTGTCCCTGCCCCGTTCCTCACCGGCCCTCAAGGGGCGGGCAAGTCCACCGCCGGGCGGATGTTCGTGCGGATCATCGAGGGCATGAGCGGCGACCTTCGGCGCGCGCCGAAGGATGAGGAGAACCTGATCGCGGCGGTCGCGGCTGGGTGGGTCACTGCCCTGGACAACCTCTCCCACATGACGCCGGACCTGTCCGACGCCATGTGCTGCATCGTCACCGGAGCCGAGAGCGTCAAGCGCGCCCTGTTCACCGATGGGGACGTGGTGCGTGCCCGCTACCGCCGCCCGCTGCTGCTGACCGGAATCGACGTGGGCGTCATCCGGCCCGACCTCGCCGAACGGCTCCTGCCACTACGCCTGGAACGCCCCCGCGTGAGGCGTACCGAGGCGGAACTGTGGGCGGAATACGCGGAGGTCCTGCCGGTCGTTCTCGGCTCGCTCCTGGACCTCGCGGTCAAGGTCCGCGCGGCCGACGCGGAGACCCCTACCGATCTGCGGATGGCCGACTTCGCGCACCTGTGCGCGCAGTTCGACGCCGCGACCGGCCTTGGGGCGCTCCCCGCGTACCGGGCCAGCCTGGACGACCTCAACGACGACGTCATCGAGGGCGATCTGCTCGCACAGACCGTCCTCAGGCACGCCGACACCCTCGCTCCGGGCGCAGAGCAGCGCATGACGTCCACCGAGTGGCTGCACCTCCTCAGCGGCCTCTACAGCAGCGACGAAGTACGGCCCCTGCCCAAGGGGTGGCCGACCACCGGCAAGGTCCTCTCCGACCGCCTCAAGCGCCTCCAGCCCACCCTCGCCGCCCGTGGTGTCCTCATCGACTCGGGACGCACCAGCACGGGCCGCTACCTCGAAATGACCCGCCTGCCCGCCCCTCCCCCGCCCGAGCAGAAGCGGGTGTTCTGACCCGCACCCCCGCGCTCGGACAAGCAAGAGGAGCACCCGCGGCACGGGGTGCTCCTCTTGCTGTTCGGCGGACGCCGCCCAAAGGTCGCGCCGCGAAGCGGCTCCTTCTTCACGCTTGAAGCGGCACCGCACCACAACAGACACCCTCTTCTTTTGTCCTAAGAGGGAAGACGCTGCGTCATCTGCGTCACGCGGACGGAAAAACGCCCCCTGACCTGCGGCACAAGCCATGACGCAGACACCGGGCGCTCCGTCATCCTGCGTCATCTACGTCATGGGCTGCGTCACGGATGACGCGGCCCATGCCGCACAGATGACGCACCCCCTGACTGTGGCGTCAAGCAAAACCGCAGGTCAGAAGCTCGAATGTCGCTGATGACGCAATGACGCAGAAATCCGCACCTCGGACACACACCGGCTCTCGACAACGCCTGCGACCAACCTTCGCAGGCCCCACCACCCCGCTCTCACATAGAGGAGTCGCACCGTGGCCCGCCCCCAGATGCTCAAACTCCCCGAAGTCCTCAACGAGATCGACATGAGCCGCGCCGCCTTCTACCGCATGCGCGCACGCGGCAACGCCCCTCGCCTCCAGAAGCTCCCCAACGGGCACCTACGCGTCAGCCGTGCCGACCTCGACGCCTGGTGGCAGACCTGCGAGCAACGCGCAGCCTGACGCCGCTTCGCCTTCTGGCCCGCCCCGGGCCTCCGGGGCGGGCCCCATTCATCTTGGAGAAACATGCTCACGTACGACGTTCGGATCTGGGCCGTGCGGCAGCGCAAGGACCGTAAGCAAGCCTCAGCAGAGCTTCGTTGGAAGACGGGCGACACTCCGCACTCTCAGACGTTCCAGACCAAGACGCTGGCCGACGGCCGCCGCGCCGAACTTCTCCGCGCGGTGCACGCGGGCGAGCCGTTCGACGAGGAGACAGGCGCACCGGCCAAGGAACTCCGGGACCGCAACGACGTGAGCTGGTATCAGCACGCCCTCGACTACATGACGATGAAGTGGCCCCACTCCCCCGGCTCGACTCGCCGCACGCTCGCCGAAGCCATGGCCACTGTCGCCCCCGCTCTGGTGAAGGACACCAAGGGCATGGCCGATGCCAGGACGGTCCGCGCAGCGCTGTACGGCTGGGCGTTCAACATGAACCGCCGAGACGAGGAGCCCCCCGCCGACGTGGCGAAGGTGCTCGAATGGTTCGAGCGGAAGTCGCTCCCCACGTCGGCGTTGTCCGACCGGATGCGCGTACGGGCGGCACTGGATGCACTCACCAAGAAGCTGGACGGTACGACGGCCGCCGCGAGCACCATTCGCCGGAAGCGGGCCATCTTCCACAACGCTCTCGGCTACGCGGTCGACGCCGAGCGCCTCCCAGCCAACCCGCTACCCCAGGTGCAGTGGAAGGCACCCGAGCAGGTGGCAGATGAGGTAGACCCTGCCTGTGTGCCGGGACCGCGCCAGGCTGCGGCCCTGCTCGGTGCCGTGCGGGCGCAGGGTCCCCGCGGGCGCCGCATGGTCGCGTTCTTCGGATGCATGTACTTCGCGGCGGCACGACCGGCTGAGGTGATCGGACTCCGCTCGGGTGACTGCGACCTCCCACACCGCGGGTGGGGCACGCTGCGGCTTCGCGAGACGCGCCCTCGCTCGGGGTCCGCCTGGACCGACACGGGCGAGTCGCACGACAGGCGGGGCCTGAAGCACAGGCCACGCAAGGCGGTCCGGGTAGTCCCCATCCCGCCCGACCTGGTCGCGCTACTCCGGTGGCACGTCACGGCGTATGGGGTGGCACCCGACGGTCGCGTGTTCCGAACCCTGCGGGGCGGCATCGTCCAAGACACCGGCTATGGCGAGGTGTGGGCCGAGGCCCGTCGGCGCGCTCTGTCTCCGGTGCAGTACGCGTCGCCGCTCGCCAAGCGCCCCTATGACCTTCGTCACGCCGCTGTGTCGACATGGCTGAGTTCTGGCGTCGAGCCACAGGCGGTCGCGCAGAGAGCGGGACACAGCGTGGCCGTCCTGTTTCGCGTCTACGCGAAGTGCCTGGACGGTGCGGCGGCCACGGCCAACGCTCGGATCGAGGCCGCGTTGAAGGGCCATTAGCCGTGGGGCGCCCCACGGCTGCCCCACACACACTGGTCAGCACGCGAAACAGGGTGAGACACACTGGGGCATTACGCCTAAAGCGGCTCTGTCGACCGATGAAACGACGAGAGGGCCCGTTCCCAGCGTATTCGCTGGTCACGGACCCTCTCGGTCGTGTGGCGGCGCCAGGATTCGAACCTGGGAAGGCTGAGCCGGCAGATTTACAGTCTGCTCCCTTTGGCCGCTCGGGCACACCGCCTGGGATGTTGTTTGGGATCGTCCGCTTTGCGGCGGCGCTCCGTGGCAACGACGTAAACGATACCTGATGGACAGGGGTGCTTCGCCACCCGATTGATCAGCGCCCGGCACGGAGGCGGTGGCTAGGCTTTGCGGATGCGGCCAGGGACCGAAGGCCGTGCACCAGCTGAGTACGCAGACCCCGATACAAGGAGCCACAGGACATGGCCGACTCCAGTTTCGACATCGTCTCGAAGGTCGAGCGGCAGGAGGTCGACAACGCCCTCAACCAGGCCGCCAAGGAGATCTCGCAGCGCTACGACTTCAAGGGCACGGGCGCCTCGATCGCCTGGTCCGGCGAGAAGATCCTGATGGAGGCGAACGGCGAGGAGCGGGTCAAGGCGATCCTCGACATCTTCCAGTCCAAGCTGATCAAGCGCGGCATCTCGCTGAAGTCGCTGGACGCGGGCGAGCCGCAGCTGTCCGGCAAGGAGTACAAGATCTTCGCCTCGATCGAGGAGGGCATCTCCCAGGAGAACGCGAAGAAGGTCGCCAAGATCATCCGTGATGAGGGCCCCAAGGGCGTCAAGGCGCAGGTCCAGGGCGACGAGCTGCGGGTGAGCTCGAAGAGCCGTGACGACCTGCAGACCGTACAGGCGCTGCTCAAGGGGCAGGACTTCGACTTCGCGGTGCAGTTCGTCAACTACCGGTGACTGTCGGCAAGTACGTCGGTAAGTACTGCTGATCGGTAAGTACTGCTGACCGCTCGTCGCTCCTCGCACGAAGCCGTAGGGCGGGCACCCTGTTCGGGTGCCCGCCCTTGCTGCTGGCCGCAGATCGGGGGATCGACGCCTCAGGAGGCGTGGATGGCTCAGCGGCGTGAGTGGCCGAAGAGGATGCGGTAGGCGATGAGCAGGACGAGAGAACCGCCGATGGCCGCCGCCCAGGTCGCGCCGTCGTAGACGTCGGTGGCTATGGGGCGGTCGAGATAGCGGGCGGAGATCCAGCCGCCGATGAAGGCGCCCGCGATGCCGATGACGGTCGTGCCGATGAAGCCACCCGGGTCGCGGCCGGGCAGCAGGACTTTGGCGACGACACCGGCGATCAGCCCAAGAACGATCCAGCTGATGATGCCCATGCGGTGTACCTGCCCCTCTTTGTGCTGTTGCCCTGAAGGACGTCACGGGAGCGGGGCGCGGTTGCGGTCGTAGTGATCAGACTGATGCGGCGTATGCCACACAGGGGCCGCGCCGCGGGCGCGGCACGGCCCGGCAGGTGCGCTAGCGCGTCGCGAACGGCTGGTCCGTACGCACGATGTCGCGGCCGAGCGGCATCAACGACACCGGGATCAGCTTGAAGTTGGCGATGCCCAGCGGGATGCCGATGATCGTGACGCACAGGAGGAAGCCCGTCACGATGTGACCGAGCGCGAGCCACCAGCCCGCCAGGATCAGCCACAGGACGTTCACGATGCAGGACGGCGCGCCCGCGTCGCGACGCTCAACTGTCGTGTATCCGAAGGGCCACAGGGCATAGCGGCCTATACGGAAGCTGGCGACTCCAAAGGGGACTGTCCCTCCACTCTCCGGATACGCACACACGGCCACTGCGTTTCCGTTTCGACGCCTGACCTCCCGATACTGGGTAAGGAGGACCGTGGCGGCCAAGCAACTGGAAAGGCACCGATCATGAAGCTGTTCAGCTTTCTACTCAACCTACTGTGGTTGATCTTCTGCGGGATCTGGATGGCGATCGCGTACACGATTGCCGCGCTGATCTGCTTCGTTTTGATCGTCACCATCCCGTTCGGCATCGCGTCGCTGCGCATCGCGGGCTACGTCCTGTGGCCCTTCGGCCGAACCACGGTGGAGCGACCGGGCGCTGGCGCGCCTTCGTTCATCGGCAACGTGATCTGGGTGATCTTCGCGGGCTGGTGGCTGGCCCTGGGGCACCTGATCACCAGCATCCCTCTGTTCGTGTCCATCGTCGGCATCCCATTCGGCTGGGCGAACCTGAAGCTGATCCCGATCTCGCTCATGCCGCTGGGTCGTGAGGTTGTTCCGACTGATCAGCAGTTCGGCCGCGCCTGAACACGACCGCACCTGGTCTATGGGCCCCTCCTTCTGAGGGGCCCATAGTCGTCATGGTCTGCTGTCGCATGCGCTTGAGAGTCATCGGTTCAGAACGGAAGCTCCGGCGTAGCGGTGCCTCGCGTGATGCTCAAGATCCGTTCGTGGAAGTCGCGCGTGGCTGCCTCGCGGGGGTAGCGGGAGCGGAGTTCCTTGTCTAGCTCGTTGGCCACCAGGAGCAGAGACGGGAGCGACTTCCGATCGGCCTGGAGTGCTGCGGTGCCCATACCTACGGCCTCTTCTATGTCTCCCGTCCGGGCTGCCGAGACTCCCAGGGTGAGGCGCGCTTCCGCCGCTCGCATCGGTGAGATCTCGGTCCCGCTGGGCCCTGTGCTGATGCGGATCACTGACCGGGCGTGGGTGGCGGCGCGCTCGTCATCGCCCAGTAGGCGATAGGCGTCCATCTCGTAGAAGTCCCACTTATCGGGGTCGATGATGAAGTGGTGCTCAGGGTGGTCCGGACGCGGTAGGCGGTCGAGCCTCGCGCGTCCGGCGTCCAGAGAGTCGCGGACCAAGCGGGCGTTGCCCATGCGCGCGGCGGCACGTGCCTTGTGCGCGTAAAGCTGCACGCCGACGGAATGTGTCTGATCTGCGGCATGCCCGGCTTCAACCGCGCTGACCATGTCTTCCCAGCGGCTCTGTGTGAGCGCGAACCACGCTTCGATCTCCCATGCCCACGCCTTGATCTCTCCGTGCCCGGCCTCGTCGCCGATCCGGAGGGCGGCGGCCTTGCTGAGGTTGGCGGCCTCCCGCTGGCCCCGGTCGTATTGGACGCAGGCATTCAGCAGGAAGAGCCATCCGGCGTCAACGAGCAGTTCACGGTGCTGGCGCAGGGTCATCCGGCTTTCGAGCTGCTGGGTGACGTACTGCAAGCCGTTCCGGGTGCGCTGGTGCAGGTAGTCGGCATCGGCGTACGGGTAGGCGCGGGCCAGTTGGTCGATGCCTTGCTCGATCGACTCCAGGGCTGCGCTGTTGATGCTGGACATCTCCGTTCGCCGGAGAAGCTCGGCGACGTCCCACAGGCCTGCGCCGCCTTGCTCCAGCAGCGTGCTCGGGTCCTCGGAGGGGGAGGCGTCAGCCCTCTGTTCCAGCTCCCATGGGCGCGCGGCAAGCCCTGCCAGATGCCCTGGGATGCGCAGTCCGTCCACCACTTCGAGGATCTTGAAGTGCTGCGTGATCCGGGGGCGCACTCCTCTGCCCTCGGTCTCGGGTCTGGCCATCTTGCCGATGTGCTCGCGCTTGTAACCGACGGCCTCTGCGATCTTGGCGTAGCTGATGTTCCCGTGCAGCCTGGCGAGTCTGAAGACCTCACCGAAATCGTGGTTGCCGATCGCTGAGCGCACGTCGGCACGTTCCAGAACATGCGGCGGCAATGCCGCTGGTGTCGGAGCTACTCCGGCCATCTCACTTCCCCATCGTGATTGACCTGACGTTTCTTCGTGTGCCCGTTTCGCGAGTGTACCCACGAGGGGGGTCCCCGAGAGGGGGGAGCGACAGTCGGTACAGGGGGCGCATCCTCGGTCACCCTGCCGAGACCGACTCGGCGGATCTGACCGGGGACGGTGGGCTGCGCGATGAATGCGAGAAGCGTCCAGCGGCGCGAGCAGTTGGCGGAAGGACTCGACGAGATCACTCCGCAGATGGAGGCGGCGCCCGCGAGCGCCGGTCATTTCCGTGCGTTGACGCTCTTCGCCGAGTCCACAGACACGGTGCGCGTCGCACGCGACATGGTGCGGTCCTGTCTTCAGGACTGGGGACTCGGCCACGTGGTTGAGGACGTTCGGCTCGTCGTCTCGGAGCTGGTCGGCAACGTCGTGCATCACGCGGTGCCGGACAGCTGCCTTGCGCGGCCCGGCGGTGATCGACGCGTGGACGTACTCGTGAAGATGTGGCCCAACTGGTTGTTCATCGGCGTCGTTGATGAGGACTCGTCACCGCCGGATCTCCCAGCGGGTGAGTTCCTCTCGCCGGAGCTGGCGGGTGACTTCGCTGAGGCGTTATTGCCGGACCGTGGACGCGGGCTGCTGATCGCTCAGCGGCTGGCTGACGCGGTGTGGTGGTCGCCTGAGGAACTGGGCGGCAAGACGGTGTGGTGTCGCTTCGACCTCGACCGCGTGGCAGACGAGCGGCCGGTGTAGAGCCTCCGCACTCTAAAACTCAAGACCGAGACCGGACCACCCCTGCGCCTGGAAGCTACCGGGGTGGTCCGGCTGAGGGACACGGCGGTCCCCAGTGCCTGATGGTACTGGGGCCGCCGTGCTGCATTTCTGCCCTGTGCCAAGGAAGTTGACGATCCGTTACCTAGGACAGGGCAGAGGTGGGCAAGGTGGCTGGCACGGGTGAGGACGGGCTGAGCGACGGTCTGGACGCCGCGGGCGCAGACAGCGGTCTGTGGGTGTCAGGCGTCGACTACGTGGCGGGCTGGCGCGATTCTCGGGAGGCGGCCGACCGACTCAACCGGGCACTTCTCGGTGCGGGCTTTGAGCTGTCGGAGGCCCGCGCTGTGGCCTCGACGAATGAGGAAGGGAACGGGGTCGTCCGAGTTGCGGTTTGGCCGGACGCTGCAAATCGGCTTGCCGCCCTCTTTGAGGCAGTCGCGGACGGCGACGGAGGTGCGGCATGAGTCGCGTCCTGCCTGGTGAGCGGCGCGTGTGGGCACGTCGCCGGCCGCAGAGACTTTGGGCGGTAGCTGCCATGGGGCGAGTGAACAGGGGGCCTTACGCTCGCCTGGCGAATCGGGCAGGTACTGGACCTGCCCGCTGGTGTGCCCGATGGGCCCCCTGTTCTTCGAGGCTCGCCCCATGGGAGCTGCCTAAAGTTTCGGAGGCCGTCGACCCCCAGCCCCGCGGGCCCCGAACTTGGCCGACCGGTCGACGTCGCTCGACCTCTGACGCGCTGCGGTTCAGGGCGCCGGGCGACCGGCCGGGATCGGCGGCCACGCCGCACGCCCGGCCGGGGCGGCCGGGCTGCCCGGCGCGCCGCAGGCGCGCCCTTGAGGAAGTGAAGAAGGGTTCGACCGATCTGCGGCTCTCAGGCTCGGGTGCGCCGCGCGGGCCCCTTGTCGGCGGTGATCCGGTAGGCGAGTTCGGCACGGTCCGCACCGGTGCGGAGTTCTTCGAGGATCAAGGGGCGGTCGTCGGTGCCGTGCGTGACGCGGGCGATATCCAGGATCGGGGTCGCATCCGGGAGGCGCAGGGTGGTCCGCTCGTCGGGGTGCGGCATGCGGGCGCGGACCGTCTCGGACCACCACAACTTGTGTCCGGCTTGCGCAAGGATCGAGTACGTCTCGGCCGGAGACACCTCGGAAGCTTCAGTCAGAGGCGGCACAGTGTCGGCAACCTCGAACGGGATCAGTGTCCGGTGCATGGCGTGAGCGCCGCTGGTGGGGTCGAACAGCACCCGGTCCCAGCAGACGAGGGCTTCCTCTTCGGCCAGGCCGAGCAGCAGGCCCGTGACCTTCGTGGTGCGAGAGCGAAATTTCTTGACCTCTACGCCCCAGACCACCCCGTCAGACGTCGTGACTACGGCATCGATGCCCCTGTCAGCGCCAGCGGGTGCCGTGACCGCGGCATCGGGCGTCGTGAATTGCCCGTCACGGGCGCGGCTCACCGAGCGTTCGAAGGTGATCACAGGCTGACCCTCGGAGCGCACGAAACTGCCCTTGCCATGCCGAACGGTAACGAGTCCCTCTGCCCTCAAGGCGGCGATGGCATTGCGGACGGTCGGGCGCGAGACCTGATAGCGCTCGATGAGCTGGGCCTCGGAAGGGAGCGGAGCACCGGGCTCGAACTCGCCGGACAGGATCGCCTCTCGAACCGCTGCGGCGACCTGCTGGTAGAGCGCTCCGGGGCGTTGGATCTCCGTCATCTCAGCACCTTCGCGTTGAGGTCGTAGGCACGTCGCACGCGCGACATCACTCGTCAGCATAAGTACTTGACCCCTCGTCGTACAGCGCTCCATAGTCATAACTCGTCAGGACAAGTGACGTCAGGGTGAGACCGACGTCTAGATGGCCAAGGAGGCCGAAGCAATGCAGTCCATTCCTGTGGACACGGCGCGACTGGGCGTACTGCGGTGCGCCATCCCGCCCGAAGCGAAGATCAGCAACCCCGAGACCAAGGAGGTCAAGAGAGACCGCGACGGCAACACGATCTACACCGTGGCCGTCACGGTGCGGCAGGACCGGCGGCGTATCTCCGTGATCGAGATCGCTGTAACCGGCGAGCCGAAGGGCATTGAGGAAGGTCAGATCGTCAAGGTCACCGGCCTGATGGCGTTCGCTTGGGCGATGGGCGACCGGCACGGAATCAGCTTCCGGGCCGACGCGGTCACCCCCGTGCACGGTCCTCCGGCATCGGGCCCGGCCAAGGTTGGGGGCGGTGCGTGATGGGTGCGATCCTGCTCGCCTTCGCGCTGGCCGTGCTGGCGTGGGTGTTCGTCGTCGGTGATCTGCTGCGGCGTAACCGCCCGGCCTGGCACTGGTACGTCACTGGATACCCGGTCACCACGTTCCGGGTGCTGGCGACCTGGCGCAAGGTCGCGATGCTCAACGACCTTGCGATCTCCCGCCGTCCCCCGCGCGGGCTCGTCGGAGACCTGGTGGTCAAGGGTGATCCGCTGCGGCCGGTGGCTCCGCGTATCTCATTTCCGCGTGCTACCCGCATGGGCCTGACCGTGGCTGTGCGGCTGCATGCGGGGCAGACCCCGGCGACGTACATGAAGGCGGCCGACGCGCTCACCCACGCGTGGAAGGTCCACGCGGTGCGGGTCACCTCGCCCGAACGCGGTCTCGTGCTGCTGACCGCTACGGCGAGCGATCCGCTGGCCCGGCCGGGTCTGGCCTCGGCTCCTGCTGCGCTGCTGTCTGCGCTCATCGGCGCACTGGAGAGCGGCGGGGCCTGGGTGATGGACCTGCGGATGGTGCCGCACTGGCTCATTGCCGGGGCCACCCGTTCGGGCAAGTCCACGCTGCTGGCCCGGCTGATCACTCAGCTCGCGCCGCAACCCGTTGCCCTGGTCGGCATCGACTGCAAGGGCGGCATGGAACTGGGCCTGTTCGGCAAGCGGTTGAGCGCGCTCACCACATGCAGGCGGGAGGCGGTCGCCGTGCTGGCGGCGCTCGTCGTCGACATGCAGCAGCGCATGGCCGCTTGCCGGTCGGCTGGGGTCCGCTCGATCTGGGAGCTCCCCGACCTGCTGCGGCCCGTACCAGTCGTGGTGATCGTCGACGAGCTGGCAGAGCTGTACCTCTCCGACGGCACCCGTGAGGGCAAGGCGGAAGCGGACCAGTGCTCGACCCTGCTCCTGCGCCTGGCTCAACTCGGTGCCGCGCTCGGCATGCACCTAGTGGTCGCTGGCCAGCGCGTCGGCTCCGATCTCGGCCCCGGAGTCACCGCACTGCGTGCCCAGCTTGGCGGCCGTATCTGCCACCGGGTCAACGACCCCGGCACGGCAGAGATGACGCTCGGCGATCTCAACAAGGAGGCCGTGGCCGTCGCCCAGTCGATCACTGCGCAGGAACAGGGTGTCGCGGTCTGCACCGGACCGGACGGCGGATGGGGCCGCGCTCGCTCTCATCTCACGCCGACCGAAGAGGCGGTCACGACGGCCATGAAGTACGCGGCCATGACGCCCGAACTGCCCGCCATAGACCGCGCGCTCGCGGCGCTGGAAGGAGACGGCAAGTGATCAGCGAAGGTACAGCGTTCACGTTCTCGGTGATCTTCGGGATCATCACCGTTCTCCTCGTCCGCTCCCGCGACGTACGCGCCTGGGAAGCGGTCTGCGTCGGCCTCTTCGGGATCTACCTCGGGCAGACACCGGTGATCTTCACCATCCACGGCCTCGTCACCTGGCTCATCAACGGCTTCTCCCACCCCTGAGCAGAAAGGACCGAGACATGCCCATGAGCCGCGTGAGGTGCCCGAACTGCAAGGGCGAAGGCGCCCGTAGGACCTGGACCGGAATGCGCCACCGCTGCCGCCTCTGCCGGGGCGCCGGAACCATCCGCTGAGCACGATCCACACCACCTGACCGAGCAAGGAGCGAACCCATGGACGACAGCGCGCCACCACCCATCAACCGTGCCGCTGCGGCGGCCCACCCCGGAAGGTCCCCACCATCACCCCGGAATTCACCCCGGCTGACAGGCGCGCCGCCCTCGACCGCGCGGCGCGCCTGCGTCAGCTCTCCGAAGCAGACCGCGACGCGATACGCATCGCTCAAGATTCCAAGTTCGCCCGCTGGTTAGACCAGATCACCGCCACGGGCGGCTGTGCCCACCCGATCCACCTCTCCGGCTCGACCACCACCCTGGACGCGTCCACTGGCGAGATCCTGCACCACTACGACACCCGAGACGAACCCGGCGAACGGCTCTCCGTACGCTGCCGCAACCGACGCGCAACCGTCTGCGCACCGTGCTCCCGCCTCCATGCCGGAGACACCTTCCACCTCGTGCGCGCGGGCCTCCTCGGCGGGAAGAACGTCCCGGCCACGGTTCGCGACCGCCCCCGGCTCTTCATCACCCTCACCGCCCCGTCCTTCGGGCCTGTGCACCGGACCGGGGAACGCTGCCGCCCTCGCCGCGCCGGAGGAGAGTGCGAGCACGGACGCCCCCTCGGCTGTGGCGCTGCCCATGACGCGGACGACCGATTCGTTGGCCAACCCCTGTGCGCCAACTGCTACGACTACCCGGCACACGCTCTCTGGCACGCACACGCGGGCAAGCTCTGGGACCGGTTCGTCATCGGTGTACGCCGACACCTCGCCTCCGCGGCGGGCCTTGTGCAGTCATGCTTCCCGGATCACGCGCGGCTGTCCTTCGCCCGTGTTGCCGAGTATCAGAAGCGTGCCGCAGTCCACGTCCATGCGGTCGTGCGCCTCGACGGCCCGGCCGGCCCCGACGACGAACCCCCGGTCTGGGGCACGGCCGATCGTCTGGCCGACGCTGTGCGCGCCTCCGCGAGTCGGGTCCTGGTCCGCACCCCCTACAGCCCCGCCATCGGTGAACTCGCCCTGCACTGGGGCATCCAGGTCGACACCCGCCCGCTGCACTCCGACGGCACCGGACCGGATGACGACGCTGTAGCCGCCTACGTCGCGAAGTACGTAACCAAGGGAGCCAGTGAGACGGGAGCTGGTACCGATCACCGCATCTCAGCGTGGGACGACATAGGCATGGTCCCGGTGACAAACCACGTCCGGACTCTCATGCTGACCTGCTGGCGCCTCGGCGGTCTCTCCGAGTACGAGTCTCTACGCCTGCGAGCCTGGGCCCACACCCTGGGCTACCGGGGCCACATCCTTACCAAGTCCCGTGCCTACTCGACCACTTACGCGGCACTGCGCGCCGACCGGGCCGAACACGTGGGCAACAAAACAATGCCGGGCGTGGTCGCCGACGCCCGCTGGCGTTACGTCGGCTCCGGCCACACTCCAGGAGCCGCGCTCATCGCGGCAGGAATCGCAGAGGATCTAAAGACAATCTGTGAGAGCGCGCGCGAGGCATTGGCAGATCGAGGTGGACGTGATGGCTGAGACCAAAGTCATCTGGACCCCCGACAAGAGGCTGTCACCCGCAGAGCGCACGAGACTTCTGAGAATCCTGTTCGGATCACACTCACATCGCAAATCTCACGGAAGAACCGACGCAGGGTCAAATAGCGACGATACAATCAGAATTGACAAAAACGCCCCGGCAGCGGCTGCAACCGCCCCGGGGCTGGCCGACTGACTAGGAGTCGACATGTCCAAGGGAAGCACATCCCTGCCGTCAGTTAGTACCCCGACCGGCAACAAGACGGCCTTACGCACGCTGCGTGCGGTGTCCTACCTGCGCGTTTCCACAGAGGAACAGAAGCGGGGGTACGGCGTAGCCAGGCAGGCCACCAAGACCAACCGTCACATCGCATGCAAGGAATGGGAGCACGTCGACACCTACAAGGACGAAGGAGTATCCGGGTCCTTGGAGGCGGGCGAGCGAGGCGACCTGAAGAGGTTGATGGCCGACGCGCTGAAGGAACCTCGCCCCTTCGACATCGTCGTCGTGACGGACGGTCGCGCGATCGGGCGCAAGGGGCGCGCCTTCTGGCGCTGGGTCTGGGCGTTGGAAGACATCGGGGTCTTCGTCGCGGTGGTGGCCGATGACTACGACAACACCACTGCGGAGGGGCGCAAGAAGATGCGCCGCGATGCCGACTATGCCGAGACTGAGTGGGAAACCATCAGAGACCGCACTCAGGGCGGCTTGCAGGAGAAGGCAGAACTGATCGAGTCTGCGCACATCGGCGGTCCTCCCCCGTTCGGCTATTACGTCGAAGGCAAAGGAACTCCTGAGTCTCACCTCGCGGTCAACGAGGTCGAAGCGAAGGTCATTCGCCATGTGTATAGCCTGGTGGTCGGCGAAGGCCTGAACCTTCGAAAGGCGGCAATCCGCCTGAACTCTGAAGGGACCAAGACACGCAAGGGGCGTGCATGGAATATCGCCAACCTGCGTGACCGAGTCCTTTCGACCGCTGTCCTGGATAGCGAGACGGTATTTCGGGGTGCTCATGCACAGACCGACGAAAACGGTGACCCCGTGTGGGGCGAGACGGTGAGGATCAAGCTCCCTCGCATTCTGACACCCGAAGAGAGCACCGAACTACGGCGCAAGGCTGCGGAGAGAGGCCGTCACAGCGGCGCTAGGCGAGAGTTCTATCCGCTGAGTGCACGAATCACCGGCCTCTGCCAGAAGCCGTATACGGGAATCAGCTATGCGTCACAGCAAGGTGCGCGGTACTACCGATGCAGCGGCAAGGCGCCCCGAAACCTTGGCGACGATCTGTGCGAGTGCTCAGCCATCGACGCTGACGCGATCGAAGCCCACGTCTGGGAAGAGGTCACGAAGATGGCCAGTGACAGCGAGAAGCTCGAACAGCTCGCTGCCGAATGGATCGGTCTCAAGGAGGCAGACACCGTTGCCCTGATGGACCGGATCGAGGGCCTCGACCGACAGATCGATGAGGTGAACGCGTCGATCACGGCTGTGACGTTGGCAGCCGCGAAACGGACCAAGTCTGCCGATGCCATCACGGCCGCTACAGCAACCCTGGACACGGAACTCGAACAACTCCAGGAACTACGCGAAGAGGCCTCTCTGTGGCTCGCAGAGATCGAAGAGTCGAACCAGCGCGCACGTGCGCTTCGCGCTCTCGCCAAGAACGCTCAGGAAACCTTCCCCGGCATGGGGCCAGTGGAGCAAGCAGACGTCCTGTCGATGCTTGAGCTGAAGGTAACGATCACGGGGCCGGTGCCTGAGCGCCGTCACTGCGGCGTGCCCTGCCCTGTCCGCGCTTGGTACAAGGGTGCCGAACTCGGCGTGCCTGCTCGCCCTCTCTCCGATGGCGAGTGGGCCAGGGTCGCAGCGCTGCTGCCGAAGGGACGTAGTGGCGCCACCAGGCGGTCTGTGAACGCCATCATCCAAAAGGCGCGTACGGGCAAGTCGTGGGTCATGGTCCGTGAGGAAACCGGCGCGTCGGCCATGGCATCGCGCCACTTCGGGACATGGGTGGCCGATGGCACGTGGGCGCGAGTGGAAGCGGCTCTGAGGGACGTGGATCGCCTTCCTCTACCCGAGCCCAATCTCTTGCCCTCGATGACTATCGAAGGGCGGATCGACCCGAGTGCAATGCGGAGCGCAGAAGAACTATCCCGAAGGGGATTCCGATGACCGTGATGCACAAGAGCACCCCGGCCAGGAGATAGCCGAGGAACATCCAGAAGCCGCACAGGACGAGCCAAATGACGTTCAGGATTGTCTTCACTGTTGGCGACCTGCCATCTGCTCGAGCCGGGCAATGCGCTCCGCCATCGGCGGATGCGTGGAGAACATCTTGGACATGCCCTGCCCCGGACGGAAAGGGTTCGCAATCATCATGTGACTCGCCGTCTCAAGGCGTGGCTCGGGCGGCAGCGGAAGCTGCTTCGTCCCCGCGTCGAGCTTGCGCAGGGCGCTCGCGAGGGCCAGTGGGTCACCGGTGAGCTGCGCGCCGGACGCGTCCGCCTCGTACTCCCTGGAGCGGCTGATCGCGAGCTGGATGACGGAGGCGGCCAGCGGGCCCAGGAGCATGATCAGGAGCATGCCGAAGATGCCGGGGCCTTCGTTGTCGTTCGACCTGCCGATCGGGATCAGCCAGGCGAAGTTGACGAGGAACATGATCACCGAGGCGAGCGCGCCGGCGACCGAGGAGATCAAGATGTCGCGGTTGTAGACGTGGCTGAGTTCGTGGCCGATGACGCCCCGCAGCTCGCGCTGGTCCAGGAGGCGCAGGATGCCGTCGGTGCAGCACACCGCCGCGTTGCGCGGGTTGCGGCCGGTCGCGAAGGCGTTCGGGGCCTCGGTGGGCGAGATGTAGAGCCGGGGCATGGGCTGGCGGGCCTGGGTGGAGAGCTCGCGGACCATGCGGTACAGCTCGGGGGCCTCGAACTCGCTCACCGGGCGCGCGCGCATGGCGCGCAGGGCGAGCTTGTCGCTGTTCCAGTAGGCGTACGCGTTGGTGCCGAGCGCCACGAAGAGCGCGACGATCAAGCCCGTACGTCCGAAGAAACTGCCGATGACGAGGATGAGAGCGGACAGTCCCCCGAGGAGTACGGCGGTCTTCAGCCCGTTGTGCCGGCGGTGCACGGTACGCCCTCCTGTGGTGCGTGGGGGAACCCTCTGTCTGCTGGTGCTTCCACTCTTCAGTGGACCCTCCCGTACTGGTCAACGCCAGGCGGGGAGCACTAGTTCCCTTGTGCGCGCCGGAGCGGCGCAGGAGCGGCGTGGGCCGCTCGGGTGATGGCCGAGCGGCCCACGGAGATGGGGGCGTGTCAGAAAAGGGAGAAGGACGCCTGTCAGAAGAGGCCGGTGTCGGAGAACCTCAGGACGAGTTGCGGCGCTCCGGAGAGCGCGATGCCGAGGATCGCGGTGAGGGCGATGGCCGCCGTCAGGGGGGCCGGGACGCGGTGCTTGACCGGCTCGCCCTCGGGGGCGCGGAACAGCAGCGCGGTCCACTGGAGGTAGTAGAAGAGCGCGATCACCACGTTCACGGCCATCACCACGGCGAGCCAGCCGAGGCCCGCGTCGACCGCCGCCGAGAAGACGGTGACCTTCGCGAAGAGGCCGATGATGCCCGGCGGCAGGCCCGCGAGGCAGAGCAGGAAGAAGCCGAGCACCAGGGCCGCGAGGGGACTCCTGGCGTACAGGCCCCGGTAGTCGCTGACGCGGTTCAGGCGCTGCGTGCGGCCTACGAGCGCGGCGACGGCGAAGGCCCCGAGGTTCACGGCCGCGTACATCAGGGCGTACGCGATGGTGGAGCCGACGGCCTTCTCGGCCTCGGCGGGGTTGTCGGCGTATCCGGCGGCGGCGATCGGCACCAGGAGGTATCCCGCCTGGCCGACCGAGGACCAGGCGAGCAGGCGTACCGCGCTGTACGCGCGCGTGGCCTGCTGCCGCAGCGCGGCCACGTTGCCCGCGGTCATGGTGAGGGCGGCGAGCACGGCCAGGGCCGGGCCCCACACGTCCGCGTACGAGGGGAAGGCGACGACGGTGACGAGGATCAGGCCGGTGAAGCCGACCGCCTTGCCGACGACGGAGAGGTACGCGGCGACCGGCAGCGGCGCGCCCACGTAGGTGTCGGGCACCCAGAAGTGGAAGGGCACGGCGGCCACCTTGAAGGCGAAGCCGACGAGGGTGAGGGCGACGCCGGTCTGGGCGAGTGTGTCCAGCTGCCCGTCGACGTGCTGGAGCTCTTCGGCGATCTCCGTGAGGTGCAGGGTGCCGGTCGCGGCGTACACGAAGCTGACGCCCATCAGCGTCACGGCGGTCGCGGTGACGGAGGAGAGGAAGAACTTCAGGGCCGCTTCGGAGGACCGTCTGTCGCCGTGCCTGAGGCCGACGAGCGCGAAGGCGGGAAGGGAGGCCACTTCCAGGGCGACGATGAGCGTGGCGAGGTCGCGCGAGGCGGGCAGCAGCGCGGCCCCCGCGGCGGAGGAGAGCAGCAGGAACCAGAACTCCCCTTCGGGGAGTTCCTTGTCGGTGCCGTTCGCGTCCTTGAGCGCGCTCATCGAGAGCAGAGCGGCCAGCAAGGCGCCGCCGATGACGAGCAGTTGGATGACGAGCGTGAAGCGGTCGGCGGTGTAGCTGCAGGCCTCGGCGCCGCCGGTCAGGCAGAAGGTCGACCGGTCGTCGTTCAGGATCGGCAGGAGGGAGAGCCCGGCGACGGCGAGTCCCGCCACGGAGATCCAGCCGAGCAGCGCCTTCTTCTTGTCGCCCACGAAGAGGTCGGCGACGAGCACGAGGAGACCGACGACCGCCGCGATGGTGGGCGGAGCGATCGCGAGCCAGTCGACGGACTGGACGACGCCGGCGGCGCTTTCGGCGGCCACGGTCACGACTTGCCTCCTGAGAGGAGCTGCTGCACGGCCGGGTCGGTGAGGCCGAGCAGAGCGGCGGGCCAGAGTCCGGCGAGGACGGTGAGGACGACGAGCGGGGTCCAGGCGGCGAACTCATAGCCCTGGACGTCGGCGAACACCGGGGATTCGGTCTTGTCGGCGCCCTGGGGCCCCTGAGCCACCGGGCCCATGCAGACGCGGCGTACGACGATGAGCATGTACGCGGCGGTGAGCAGGGTGCCGAACGCGGCGATCGCCATGAAGGTGAGGAAGGCCGGGCGGCTGAGGCCGTCGGCGGGCTTGAACGCGCCGAACAGGGCGAGCATTTCGCCCCAGAATCCGGCGAGGCCCGGAAGTCCGAGCGAGGCGACGGCGCCGAAGGCGAGGAGACCGCCGAGGCGGGGCGCCTTGCCGTAGAGCGCGGCGCCCGACTCCTGGGCGAGTGTGTCGAGGTCGCTGGTGCCGGTGCGGTCCTTCAGCGCGCCGACGAGGAAGAACAGCAGGCCGGTGATGAGGCCGTGCGCGATGTTGGCGAACAGCGCGCCGTTCACGCCGGTCGGGCTCATCGTCGAGATGCCGAGGAGCACGAAGCCCATGTGGCCCACGGACGAGTACGCGATGAGGCGCTTGAGGTCGCCCTTCGCGCCCTGCTTGGCGAGGGCGAGGCAGGCCAGCGATCCGTAGATGATCCCGACGACGGCGAAGGCCGCGAGGTACGGCGCGAAGGTCTGCATTCCGTCGGGCGTGATCGGCAGCAGGATCCGGACGAATCCGTACGTGCCCATCTTCAGCAGCACGCCGGCCAGCAGGACCGAGCCGACGGTGGGCGCGGCGGTGTGCGCGTCCGGCAGCCAGCTGTGCAGCGGCCACATCGGCGTCTTGACCGCGAGCCCGATCCCGATCGCCAGAACGGCGATGACCTGCACGGATGTGCTCAGCGCCGGGTCGTTGTCAGTGGCGAGTGCCACCATGTCGAATGTGCCGGACTTGAGGCCGATGAGGAGGAGGCCGAGCAGCATCACGACGGAGCCGAGCAGCGTGTAGAGGATGAACTTCCAGGCCGCTTGCGTACGCCCGGCGCCGCCCCAGCGGGCGATGAGGAAGTACATCGGGATGAGGACCATCTCGAACGCGAGGAAGAACAGCAGCAGATCGAGGACGGCGAAGGTCGCGAGGGTGCCGGACTCGAGCACGAGGATCAGTGCGACGAATGCCTTGGGAGACGGGCCCGTCGGCATTTTGAAGTAGGAGTACAGCGCGCAGAGGAAGGTCAGCAGCGCGGTCAGGACCAGGAGGGGGAGCGAGATGCCGTCGATGCCGAGGTGGATGCGCACGTCGAGTGCGGGGATCCAGCTGATATCGGTCGTGGCCTGCATCTTTGACGGGTGGTCATGGTCGAAGGCGAGCGCGAGGACGATCGCTGCGATGAGGACCGCGCCGGTCACGACCATGCCGTGGCGGAGCACCGCCTGGTCGGGCGACTTCCCTTTCAGTCCGGGCGGGGCCGGGAGCAGGGCTGCCACGGCGCCGATGAGCGGGCCGACCACGATCAACGCGAGAAGAAGCTGCATCACGGATTCACTGATATCGATCACGGCTGCTCACGCTCCGGCGGTGGCGACGAGGACGGCGGCGACAGCCAGGACGACGGTGCCTGCGAGCAGCGCGCTCAGGTAGGTCTGCACGTTGCCGGTCTGCGCGCGGCGGACGGCCGCGCCGAGCCAGCGGGGCGCCGTGCCCGCGCCGCGTACGTACGTGTCGACGACCTCGCGGTCGAGGAACCGGACGAGGCGTGCGGCGGCTTGGACGGGGCGCACGAACAGGGCGGCGTAGACGGCGTCGAGGTGGAAGCCGACGGCGGCGTGCCGGTGCAGCGGGCCGAGCAGGAGGCGGCCGGGGTCGGCCGGATCGTGGGCGGCGGCCACGTCTCCGTAGGCGGGGGCGTGCGAGGCGATGGCCTCGGCTTCGACCAGGCCTCCGTCCGCCCCCGTGTCCGCGGCGACCGCGCCCATCGGGTGCCGGGCAGCGAGCACCGTGGTGTGGCGCCATGCCCCGTACGTGACGAGTCCGCCGACGAGGGCGAGTCCCGTGCCGAGGACGGAGGTGGTGAGGGTCGGGGTGAGCGAGTGGCCGTCGAACCAGTCCGGCAGGACGCCGACGGTGAGGCCGAAGGCGAGTGAGGGCACGGCGAGCACCCAGAGCACGGCGGTCATCGTGATGGGCTGGCTTCCGTGATCCGGGGCTTCGGGGCCCTTGCCGTTGAAGGCGAGCAGCCACAGACGCGTCGCGTAGGCGGCGGTGAGGAGGGCGGTCAGCAGACCGGCGACGAGGACGATCCAGCCCGCCGCGGTGGGTGCGGTCTCGGAGTGGCCAGTGGCCGCGTGCTCGGCGGCGCCCAGGACGGCTTCCTTGGAGAAGAAGCCGCTGAAGGGCGGGATCGCGGCGAGCGCGAGGAGCGCCACGGTCATCGTCCAGAAGGCGTCGGGGACCCGGTCGCGCAGGCCCTTCATGCGGGACATCGCGGCGAGCGAGTTGGTGCCCGCGGCGTGGATGATCACGCCGGCGCCGAGGAAGAGGAGCGCCTTGAAGGCGCCGTGCGAGAGGAGGTGGAAGACGGCGGCACCGCGGTCGCCGACGGCGAGGGCGCCGGTGAGATAGCCGAGCTGGCCGATCGTCGAGTACGCGAGGACGCGCTTGATGTCGTCCTGGGCGAGCGCGGCGATGGCCGAGCCGGCCATCGTGACGGCGGCCATGACGGCGAGGGCGACCAAGGCAGCCGACGAGGCAGCGAAGACCGGGAGGAGCCGGGCGACGAAGTAGACACCGGCGGCGACCATCGTCGCGGCGTGGATGAGCGCGGAGACGGGGGTGGGCCCCGCCATCGCGTCGGGCAGCCAGGTGTGCAGGGGGAACTGCGCGGACTTGCCCGCCACACCGGCGACGAGCAGCAGGGCGATCAGCGTCGGGTGGTCGAGGCCGCCGCCCGCGGCCGTCGCGACGACGGTCGTGATGCGGAAGGACCCGGCGTCGACGGCGAGCGCGAACAGGCCGATGAGGAAGGGGACGTCGCCGAGCTTGGTGACCAGGAAGGCCTTGAGGGAGGCGGCGCGGGCTTCGGGCGTCTCCCAGTAGTGGCCGACGAGGAAGTACGAGCAGATGCCCATGATCTCCCAGCCGACCAGGAGCACCATCAGGTCGCCGGAGTAGACGACGAGCAGCATCGCGGAGGTGAAGAGGGAGACGAGAGCGGCGTACGAGGGGTAGCGCGGGTCGTCGCGCAGGTAGCCCGTCGAGTAGATCTGCACGCAGGAGGCGACGACGCCGACCAGGACGGCGACGAGGGCGGCGAAGCCGTCGATGTGCAGGGCGAGTTCGATGGGGACCGAGCCGGTCGGGGTGAGCTCGGTGGCGGAGTCGATGTCGGCGCCGCCGCCGTGGCGGGCGGCGACCAGGACGGCGATGACCAGCGCCGCCAGGGTGGGCAGCACCGCCAGGGGGCGCACCAGACCCGGGACGGTGCGGCCGAGCAGCAGACCGGCGATCGCGCCGAGGAACGGCAGGAGGGGGATGAGTACGGCGAGGGTGGTCGTGGTCACGCGGTGGCCTCAGCCTTCTGCGACTTCTGCGACTTCTGTGCCGAGGCGGGCTCTTCGTTGCCGGGCTCTTCGGTGGCCGCGCCCCCGGTGTCGTCGCCGTCGTCGTCATCGGGGTCGTCGGGGCCCTCGGCGGTGTCGCGGAGGTCGTCGACGGCGGAGGAACCGCGGTTGCGGTAGACCGCCAGGACGATCGCGAGGCCGATGCCGATCTCCGCGGCGGCGATGGCGATGGTGAAGAGGGTGAGGGCCTGGCCGGAGTGGAGGGCGTCGCGGAGCCAGACGTCGAAGGCGACCAGGTTGAGGTTGACGGCGTTGAGCATGAGCTCGACGGACATCAGGACCAGGATCGCGTTGCGGCGGGCGAGCACCCCGTACAGGCCCACGCAGAAGAGGAGGACGGCCAGGACGGCGGGATAGGCGAGGTGCATCAGCGCTGCTCCTTGTCGCTGGGGGCACCGGTCGTGCGGGTGTCGCCGGGGGCATCGTTCAGGCGGGTCATGCGGGCGTTCCGGCGGGAGAGGACGATCGCGCCGACCAGGGCGGCGAGGAGCAGGACCGAGAGGGCCTCGAAAGGCAACACCCAGTGCTGGAAGAGGAACTTTCCGGTCACGGCGGTGGAGCCCTGGGTCTCGTCGGCGGCGCGGTCGAGTTCGATCCAGGTCGTCCGGAAGGCGTCGACGACGACCCAGACCAGGGCCGCCGCGGCGAGGACGGCCACCGCCAGCGCGACCGGGCGGTTGCCCGAATCGGCGTCCGGGGAGCGGCCGATGGGGGCCCTGGTGAGCATCAGTCCGAACAGGAGGAGTACGACGACGGAGCCGACATAGATCAGGACCTGTACCCAGGCGATGAACTCGGCGGTGAGCAGGAGGTACTCGACGGCCAGGCCGCCGAGCGTCGCCACGAGCCACAGGGCGGCGTGCACCAGCTGCTTCGTGGTGACGGTGACGATCGCCGAGCCGAGGGTCACGAGGCCGACCAGGAGGAAGGCGATCTCCACGCCCGTCGGGGAGAGGAAGCCCTGGGGGGCGTCGGCCGCCAGAGGCAGAGGGGCGTGGGCTGCTGTCGCCGCAGCGGCTGCGAGGATCACGCGTCTTCCTCCGGTCCGGACGGCGCTTCCCGTGAAGCCTCAGCGGCCTCGGGCGCCCGGGTTGCCCCAGTGGCCTGGGCTGCCTCGGCCGCTCGGGCTGCCTCTGCCGCTCGGGCTGCTTCGGCTGCTTCCGCTTCCTGGGCCGCGGCCAGCTTCTCCGCCGTCTTACGGGCGGTGGCGACTTCCTTGGGCTCCTCTGCCGCGGAGTCCAGGGCGGGCGGGGCCGGGACCGTCCACATCCAGTCGCGCAGCTTGTCGCGCTCGTGGGTGAGTTCGTGGATGTCGGTCTCGGCGTACTCGAACTCCGGGGACCAGAACAGTGCGTCGAAGGGGCAGACCTCGATGCAGATGCCGCAGTACATGCAGAGGGAGAAGTCGATGGCGAAGCGGTCGAGGACGTTGCGGCTGCGCTCGCGGCCGCCCTCGACGGCCGGCGGGACCGTCTCCTTGTGGGAGTCGATGTAGATGCACCAGTCCGGGCACTCGCGGGCGCAGAGCATGCAGACCGTGCAGTTCTCCTCGAAGAGCCCGATGACACCCCGGCTGCGGGGCGGGAGTTCGGGCTGGTGCTCGGGGTACTGCTCGGTGACGGTCTTCTTCGTCATCGTGCGGAGGGTGACGGCGAGGCCCTTGGCCAGGCCGGACCCGGGGATCGGAGCCATCAGTTGATCGCCACCTTCACGATTCCGGTGAGCGCGATCTGCGCGAGAGCGAGCGGGACGAGGAAGGTCCAGGAAAGCTTCTGGAGCTGGTCCTCACGGAGACGGGGGTAACTGACGCGCAGCCAGATCACGACGAAGGCGAGCAGCCCGGTCTTCAGGAGGGTCCACACCCAGCCGAGGCCGTCGGCGCCCCACGGCCCGTGCCAGCCGCCGAGGAAGAGGACGGTGGTGAGGCCGCAGAGGACGACGATCCCGGCGTACTCGGCGAGGAGGAAGAGGGCGAAACGCAGGCCCGTGTACTCGGTGTACGCGCCGAAGATGATCTCGGAGTCGGCGACCGGCATGTCGAAGGGCGGGCGCTGGAGTTCGGCGAGGCCCGCGACGAAGAAGACGAGGGCGCCGACGATCTGCCAGGGCAGCCACCACCACTCGAAGGCGTTGAGGATGCCGGGGAGCGAGACCGTCCCGGCCGCCATCGCGACCGAGGCCGCGGCGAGCAGCATCGGGAGTTCGTACGCCAGGAGCTGGGCGGCGGTGCGCAGGCCGCCGAGGAGGGAGAACTTGTTGGCGCTGGCCCAGCCCGCCATGAGCGAGCCGAGTACGCCGACGCCCATGACCGCGAGCACGAAGAAGATGCCCGCGTCGACGAGTTGACCGACGGCGCCTTCGCTCGGGCCGATGGGGATGGCGATCAGGACGAGGAGGTACGGCAGCAGGGCGACGGCGGGGGCGAGCTGGAAGATACGGCGGTCGGCCGCGGCCGGTACGACGTCTTCCTTCTGCGCGAACTTGACTCCGTCGGCGACGAGCTGGGCCCAGCCGTGGAAGCCACCCGCGTACATGGGGCCGAGGCGGCCCTGCATGTGGGCCATCACCTTGTGCTCGGTCTGGCCGATGACCAGGGGCAGGACGAGGAAGACGGCGAAGACGATGAGGAGACGCAGGGCGACGTCGAGCACGTCGGTCACTCCGAGCCTCCTGGGCGGTCGTCGCCGGTCTCGGCAGTTCCGTTGTCGGTGTTCGCGGATGTCTCGGGCGTCTCGGGCGTCCCGGGGGGCTCCGGTGTCTCGACGGTCTCGGGCGTCTCAGCCACCCCGGGCGTCTCGGGGGCGCCCGAAGCCGGTTCCTCCGCAGGTTCGAACGCCGGGCGCGCCTGGTGCCATGGGGCGTCGGAACCTGCCGCGGGCGCCTCGGGCTTCGCCTTGGGCGCGGGGGCCTCCGGCTTCGACTCCGGGGTCACCTCCGGCTTCGACTCCGGGGTCACCTCCGGCTTCGGCTCCGAGGACGCCTCCGGCTTCGCCACCGGCGGTGTGTCCGGCTTCGGCTCCGGCGGTGTGTCCCCCGCCGTTCGCTGTGACGCCGAGCCCTGGCTCACGCTCCGCGCCCGGCGCGGGGTCGGCGCCGGAGCCTCCGGCTGAGCACCCGCGGCCTGGTCGGCAGCGGCCTGATCGGCAGCGGCCGGACCGCCCGCCGCCTGGCTCGCCGAGCCCTCCCCCACCGTGCGTGTCCGGCGGGCGGGGCGGTCGCCTGCCGCGCGGGCGGCGCCGCGGGCCGGGCGGGCCGGGGCGGCGGGGAGTTGGCCCTTGAGGGGGCCCCATTCGTTCGGGTCGGGTACGCCGGGGGGCAGCATCTGGCGGCGCTTGGGCCCGCCGTGCTCCGACTCCCCCGGCTCCTTCGCGCCGGGCCACGCCTTCGCGACCCGGGCGGCCAGGACGAAGTCCTTGCGCAGGGGGTGTCCTTCGAAGGTGTCCGGGAGGAGCAGCGGAACCAGGTGCGGATGGCCCTCGAAAACGACGCCGAACATCTCGTGCGTCTCGCGCTCGTGCCATGCGGCGCCCGCGTAGACGTCGATCGCGGTCGGCAGGACCGGGGCGTCATGCGGAACGGTCGTACGGACGAGGAGGCGGCGTACGGGAGAAAGGGCGACGACGTGGGCCGAGACGTGGAAACCCTTGCCCGGCCCCGAGCCCGGCCCCGAGCCCGGTGCCGCGCCCGGTCCTGTGCCCGGTTCGTCGACGGCGCTCAGCCAGTCGAAATAGGTGCAGCTCAGGGTCGTGCGCGCGGTTTCGAGCGCCGCGATCCACGAGGTCGGCGGGACGTCGACCGTCAAGAGGTCGTACGACTCCTCCGCCGTGGCCTCCGCGCCGAAGAGATCCTCGACGGGGCTCGGCAGCCAGCCGGTCATGCCTTCCCCTCCCCGGTCTCGGAGGTCGGCATCGACTCGGAATCCGGCGCAGGCGGCTTCACCAGGCCGCTCCGGAGAGCCGCCGTCGAAGGACGGTTGCCGTTGCCCTTCCCATGGCCGTATCGCTCGCCGAGCGACTCCGCCGCGATCTTCTCCTGGAGCTTGAGGATGCCCTGGAGCAGCGCCTCGGGCCGGGGCGGGCAACCGGGTACGTACACGTCGACCGGGATGATCTGGTCGACGCCCTTGGTCACGGCGTACGAATCCCAGTAGGGGCCGCCGCAGTTGGAGCAGGCGCCGAAGGAGATGACGTACTTGGGCTCGGGCATCTGCTCGTACAGGCGCTTCACGGCCGGGGCCATCTTGTCCGTGACCGTGCCGGACACGACCATCAGGTCGGCCTGGCGCGGACCGGGCGCGAACGGGATCACGCCGAGCCGGATGAAGTCGTGCCGGGCCATGGAGGCGGCGATGAACTCGATGGCGCAGCAGGCGAGGCCGAAGTTGAAGACCCACAACGAATACCGGCGGCCCCAGTTGAGGACCACCTTCATGGGCTCGGGTGCCAGGCGCGAGAGCACACCGAGCTTCTGCGGTTCGGGCGTGGGGAGCAGTGTCGGCTCGGGCAGGAGCACGGGCTCCGGGGTGACGTCCGTGCGAGGACGCTCCGGGGTCACGTCCATGTGAGGACGCCCTTCTTGTATGCGTACAGAAGGCCCACGGTCAGGAAGCCGAGGAAGATGAACATCTCCACCAGCGTCGTCGCACCGTAGCCGGGCGCGGCGAAGACCGTCGCCCATGGGAAGAGGAAGATCGAGTCGACGGCGAAGATGACGTAGAGGAAGGCGTAGACGTAGTAGCGGACCTGGGTGTGGGCCCAGCCTTCGCCGACCGGGTCGACGCCGCACTCGTACGTCAGGAGTTTCTCGGGTGTCGGTACGACGGGCCTGAGCAGTCGTCCCGCGCCGAAGGCGACAGCGACGAACAGCACGCCGACGACGGCGAGCAGTCCGACGACGGAGTACGACTGGTAGTAGCTCGCCGCGACGTTTGTCACGTGCACGTCAGCCCCTCACTCCCTGACCGCCTCTGACACTCATCACTGTTCGACGATCTGTACGCACGGGAGTCTAGGGCCTGCTAAAGGTGAGGTAAGCAGAGCGTCACGCATCGGCAAGGACTGATCGCCCGGGATGAGGCCGGGATGAGGACTGATCGCCCGGGATGAGGCGCGGCGGGTGGGGTTATCCCCCGGGAGTCCTGGCGGCCCTCCTCATGGCATCGCGGCGCCGAGCCGTGCACTCTGACGCTTATGACCGCACGCGCCATGTCCTCGACCACGTCCCCGGCGTACCCGCCGTCCTCGCCACCGCCGCCCGCGCGCTTCGCGGCGTACGACCCGCAGACCTGGAAGGAGATCGCGCACCTTCTCGCCAACCTGCCGATCGGCGTGGCCGGATTCGTCTACGTGGTCGTGACGCTCGCGGCCGGCGGGGGCCTCGCCGTGACGGTCGTCGGCCTGCCGCTGCTCGCGGGCGCGCTGCTCGGCGCGCGGCTCATCGGCAGGGCGGAACGGGCGCGGACGCGGAAACTGCTCGGGCTGCGGATCGACGAGCCGAGCCCGATGCCGAGGCACCGGGGGCACGGCTTCTTCAGCTGGCTGTGGTCGAGCCTGAAGGATCCGGTCGGCTGGCGCACGATGCTGTACGCGTTCATGCGGCTGCCCTGGGGCGTGGTGACCTTCGCCGTCACGCTGGTCGGGCTCTTCGTGCTCTGGCCGGTGCTCCCCTACATCGTGCGCGGCCTGACCAACGCGGACCGGGCGATGGTGCGCGGGTTGCTCTCGCCCTCCGACGAACTGGAGCGGCGCATCTCCGAGTTGGAGTCGGACCGCGGTGTCGTCGTCGACACGGCCGCGGCCGACCTGCGCCGCATCGAGCGCGACCTGCACGACGGGGCGCAGGCCCGCCTGGTGGCACTCGCCATGGGGCTCGGTCTGGCCAAGGAGAAGCTCCTGGAGGGCCAGGCCGACGACACTGTGGCGGCGATGGTCGACGAGGCGCACGGCGAGGTGAAGCTCGCCCTCCAGGAGCTGCGCGACCTGGCCCGAGGCATCCACCCGGCGGTCCTGACCGACCGGGGCCTGGACGCCGCGCTGTCCTCGGTGGCCTCGCGGTGCACGGTCCCGGTGAAGGTGACCGCCGATCTGCCGGCGCGCCCGGCTGCCGCGATCGAGGGCATCGCGTACTTCACGGTCTCGGAGTTGCTGCAGAACGTCAGCAAGCACAGCGGTGCGCGTACGGCGTCCGTGGAGGTGTGGCGTGCCGACCAGCGGCTGCTCATCCAGGTGTGGGACGACGGCAGGGGCGGCGCGCGTCTGGACGGGGGTTCGGGCATGGCGGGCCTCGCGGACCGGCTCGGCGCGGTCGACGGCCTGTTCGTCATCGATTCCCCGGAGGGCGGCCCCACGACGATCACGGCGGAGCTGCCGTGGCGGGACAGGGACCTCGACGCGCGAGGGTGATGACGAGGGTGGGGAAAACCCCCGGTCGAAGACACCTACGCACCACATGGTCCCGATCAGCCGCGGCCAGCACTCTTGAGATACGACGCCCGACCAGAGCACGACCGAGCAGAAACGGACGACACCGATGGCCACGGAGTACGGACAGGAGTACGGGCGCATGAATCGTTCGGAGTTCCGGGGATCCGACCTCGATGAGCGACGGCGTCGTATTCCCGCCGGGCTGCGGGCGCCGATCGAGGCACGCGCCTGGAAGGAGTTCGGCTATGTGCTGCTGAGCCTGCCGATCAGCATCATCACGTTCACGTTCGCGGTCACGATGCTGTCGGTCGGCGCCGGCCTGCTGATCACGTTCATCGGCATCCCGGTGCTCGCCGCGGGGCTCGCCGCCTGCCGCGGCATCGGCACCCTCGAGCGGGTGCGGGCTCGGGCGCTTCTGGGCGTCGAGGTGGCCAACCCGCAGCCGCTGCGGCCCAAGAACGGCGGCGGGCTCATGGCGTGGATGGGCGCCGTGCTCAAGAGCGGCGCCTCCTGGCGGCACGTCCTCTACGCCATCCTCCACATGCCCTGGGCCGTCTTCTCCTTCGCCGTGTCGGTGGTCTTCTGGTCGTACGGCTGGGCGATGCTCACGTACCCGCTGTGGCAGTGGCTCTTCCCGCTCTACGGCGGCCAGGGCGGCATCCAGCTCTACGGCGACGACAACCACCGCGTCTATCTGGACAACCCCTTCGAGATCGGCGTCACCGCCCTCACCGGGCTGCTGATCACGCTCGCCACGCCCTGGATCATCCGCGCCCTGACCACCGTCGACCGTGTGATGGTGGCCGGTCTGCTCGGCCCGTCGAGCCTGGCCACGCGCGTCGTCGAGCTGGAGTCGGACCGCGGTGTCGTCGTCGACACGGCCGCGGCCGACCTGCGCCGCATCGAGCGCGACCTGCACGACGGCGCACAGGCCCGCCTGGTGGCGCTCGCCATGGATCTGGGCCTGGCCAAGGAGAAGCTGACCGAGGACCCGGAGGCCGCGGCGCGCATGGTGGGCGAGGCGCACGGTGAGGTGAAGGTGGCCCTCCAGGAGCTGCGCGACCTGGCCCGCGGCATCCACCCGGCGGTCCTGACCGACCGCGGCCTGGACGCGGCGCTGTCCTCGCTCGCCGCGCGGTGCACGGTTCCGGTCCAGGTCGAGGTGGACCTGCCCGCGCGCCCGGCTGCCGCGATCGAGGGCATCGCGTACTTCACGGTCTCCGAGCTCCTGCAGAACATCAGCAAGCACGCGCGGGCGTCCCGTGGCTCGGTCGACGTGTGGCAGGTCGAGGACCGGCTGATGCTTCAGGTCTCCGACGACGGCTCCGGCGGCGCTGACGTGACCGGCGGCTCCGGCCTCGCCGGGCTCGCCGAGCGGCTCGACGCGGTGGACGGCATCCTGGTCGTGGATTCGCCGGTGGGCGGACCCACGACGGTGACCGCCGAGTTGCCCTGGCGGGCGTAGCGCGGACATCTCTCCGCTCACCCACCCGATCGCCCCGCAGCACGGGGAGGCCGGGTGGGTATTGCCGTGCCCCCCCGTGCCCGCCGTGAGCGAATACGAGCAAGCGGTCGTCCGCGAACGCAGTAACGCCCCTTGTACGCGTTCGTAGGCGCGATACTGAGGTGCCGGGGGACAACCAGAATCGAAAGTGCCGGGGGGCCTTGAACGTGGAGGACAAAGTGCGGGTCGTCATCGCCGAGGATTCGGTGCTGCTCAGAGAGGGCCTGACCCGGTTGCTGACCGACCGCGGGCACGACGTCGTCGCGGGGGTGGGCGACGCGGAAGCACTGATCAAGACGATCAACGAACTCTCCTCGGAGGGCGCGCTGCCCGACGTGGTGGTCGCCGACGTGCGGATGCCGCCGACGCACACCGACGAGGGAGTGCGGGCCGCGGTGCACCTGCGCCAGCAGTTCCCGGGGCTCGGGGTGCTCGTCCTCTCCCAGTACGTCGAGGAGCGGTACGCGACGGAGCTGCTCGCCGGGTCCAGCCGGGGAGTGGGCTATCTGCTCAAGGACCGTGTCGCCGAGGTGCGCGAGTTCGTGGACGCGGTGGTGCGGGTGGCGCAGGGCGGCACGGCGCTCGACCCGGAGGTCGTGGCGCAGCTGCTCGGCCGCAGCCGCAAGCAGGACGTCCTGGCGGGGCTTACTCCGCGCGAGCGCGAGGTACTCGGTCTGATGGCCGAGGGGCGGACGAACTCGGCGGTGGCACGGCAGTTGGTGGTGAGTGACGGCGCGGTGGAGAAGCACGTCAGCAACATCTTCCTGAAGCTGGGGCTCTCCCAGAGCGACGGGGACCACCGGCGCGTGCTGGCGGTTCTCACCTACCTCAACTCCTAGCGATCTGACGCCCTGTCAGCTATCTGATATCCGCGGAAACAATTGCACACCGGCAGAGCACCGGCACGAGCACGAGTTCCGGCATCAGTACGAGTTCCAGCATCAGTACGGAGAACAGTCCTAGAACCAAAGGATGAGTGGGGGCGTCTTCCATGACGGGCCGGGGGGCCAGGCAGACCACGACAAAACGGGGCATTAAAGCGTCTCAAAAGTGTGTCCGTCATGCGATCAACCCCAGGAAGGCGACCCTTACAGACGTAGGGTGGGCCTTGGGAAGGCCGGTCGCCCAGCCTTTCCCGCTCAGCCGCCCGAGGGAGGTTCAGTTCAGTGACCAGCCAGGTCAGTAGCCCAGCCGAGCAGGCCGATGGGGCAGTCGTCGGAGAACAGCGCAAGCACGCTGGTGAGAAGGATGTACGCCGTCTGGACAGGGTGATCATCCGCTTCGCGGGTGACTCCGGTGACGGTATGCAGCTCACCGGTGACCGGTTCACCTCAGAGACGGCGTCCTTCGGGAACGACTTGTCGACACTGCCGAACTTTCCCGCCGAGATCCGTGCTCCTGCCGGGACGCTGCCGGGTGTCTCCTCCTTTCAGCTGCACTTCGCCGACCACGACATCCTCACGCCCGGTGACGCGCCCAACGTCCTGGTCGCGATGAACCCGGCCGCGCTGAAGGCGAACATCGCCGATGTGCCGCGCGGCGCGGAGATCATCGTCAACACGGACGAGTTCACGAAGCGGGCGATGGCGAAGGTCGGCTACGAGGCCTCACCGCTGGAAGACGGTTCGCTGGACGGCTACAGCGTCCACCCGGTGCCGCTGACGACGCTGACGGTGGAGGCGCTCAAGGAGTTCGACCTCTCGCGCAAGGACGCGGGCCGCAGCAAGAACATGTTCGCGCTCGGGTTGCTGTCGTGGATGTATCACCGGCCGACCGAGGGCACGGAGAAGTTCCTGCGGGCGAAGTTCGCCAAGAAGCCGGACATCGCCGAGGCCAACATCGCGGCCTTCCACGCCGGTTGGAACTTCGGCGAGACGACCGAGGACTTCGCGGTCTCCTACGAGGTGGCTCCGGCCGCCCATGCCTTCCCGGCCGGCACCTACCGCAACATCTCGGGGAATCTGGCCCTCTCGTACGGGCTGATCGCCGCGGGGCGGCAGGCGGATCTGCCGCTGTATCTGGGTTCGTACCCGATCACTCCGGCCTCGGACATCCTGCACGAGCTGTCCAAGCACAAGAACTTCGGCGTGCGTACCTTCCAGGCCGAGGACGAGATCGCGGGCATCGGGGCGGCGCTGGGGGCCGCCTTCGGCGGTTCGCTGGCGGTGACGACGACCTCGGGGCCCGGCGTGGCGCTGAAGTCGGAGACCATCGGGCTCGCGGTGTCGCTGGAGCTGCCGCTGCTGGTGGTGGACATTCAGCGGGGTGGGCCTTCCACCGGTCTGCCGACCAAGACGGAGCAGGCGGATCTGCTGCAGGCAATGTTCGGGCGCAATGGTGAGGCGCCGGTGCCGATCGTGGCGCCCCGGACGCCGGCGGACTGTTTCGACGCGGCGATCGAGGCGGCGCGGATCGCGGTCACCTACCGCACCCCGGTCTTCCTGCTGAGCGACGGCTACCTGGCCAACGGCTCCGAGCCCTGGCGCATCCCGGACACCGACGAACTCCCCGACCTGCGCGTGCAGTTCGCCTCGGGCACCAATCACACCGAGGACGACGGCACCGAAGTCTTCTGGCCCTACAAGCGCGACCCGCAGACCCTCGCCCGTCCGTGGGCGATCCCGGGCACGCCCGGCCTCGAACACCGCATCGGCGGGATCGAGAAGCAGGACGGCACCGGCAACATCTCCTACGACCCCGCCAACCACGACTTCATGGTCCGCACCCGCCAGGCCAAGATCGACGGCATCGAGGTGCCCGACATCGAAGTCGACGACGAGAATGGCGACGCCACGCTGCTCGTTCTCGGCTGGGGTTCGACGTACGGGCCCATCACCGCGGCGGTACGGCGCCTGCGGGCGGCCGGCGAAAGCGTGGCCCAGGCCCATCTGCGCCACCTCAACCCCTTCCCGCGGAATCTGGGCGAGGTCCTCAAGCGTTACGACAAGGTGGTGATCCCCGAGATGAACCTCGGCCAGCTCGCCACACTGCTGCGCGCCAAGTACCTCGTGGACGCGGTCTCGTACAACCAGGTCAACGGCATGCCGTTCAAGGCCGAGCAGCTCGCCACGGCTCTCAAGGAGGCCAGCAATGGCTGATACGAAGACCGAAGGCACCGGGAGCACGATCGAAGCGCTTTCGCTGGTGCCCAAGGCCGAGGCCAAGCAATCCATGAAGGACTTCAAGTCCGATCAGGAGGTGCGCTGGTGCCCCGGCTGCGGGGACTACGCCGTCCTGGCCGCCGTGCAGGGCTTCATGCCCGAGCTCGGTCTGGCCAAGGAGAACATCGTCTTCGTCTCCGGTATCGGCTGTTCCTCGCGCTTCCCGTACTACATGAACACCTACGGGATGCACTCCATCCACGGCCGCGCCCCCGCCATCGCCACCGGACTCGCCTCCTCGCGACGGGACTTGAGCGTGTGGGTGGTCACCGGAGACGGCGACGCGCTGTCCATCGGCGGCAACCACCTCATCCACGCCCTGCGCCGCAACGTCAACCTCAAGATCCTGCTCTTCAACAACCGGATCTACGGCCTGACCAAGGGCCAGTACTCCCCGACCTCCGAGGTCGGCAAGATCACCAAGTCGACGCCGATGGGGTCGCTGGACGCCCCCTTCAACCCGGTGTCCCTGGCGATCGGGGCGGAGGCGTCGTTCGTGGCGCGGACGGTGGACTCCGACCGCAAGCACCTCACCTCCGTGCTGCGCCAGGCCGCCGAACATCCCGGCACCGCACTGGTGGAGATCTACCAGAACTGCAACATTTTCAACGACGGCGCCTTCGAGGTGCTCAAGGACAAGCAGCAGGCCGAGGAGGCGGTGATCCGTCTGGAGCATGGCCAGCCGATCCGCTTCGGGGCCGAAGGCGCCAAGGGCGTCGTACGCGACCCGGCCACCGGCGACCTCAAAGTCGTCCCGGTCACCCCTGAGACCGAGTCTCAGATTCTGGTCCACGACGCGCACTCCACCTCACCCACCCAGGCCTTCGCGCTGTCCCGCCTCGCGGACCCCGACACCCTGCACCACACCCCCATCGGCGTCTTCCGCAACACCGAGCGACCGGTCTACGACACCCTCATGTCCGACCAGCTCGACACCGCCATAGAGCAGAACGGCAAGGGCGACCTGGCCGCGCTGCTCGCGGGCGGCGACACCTGGACCGTCGTCGGATAGTCGGGGAGTCGGATAGCTCGGCCCTTGGCCCAACTCGCTTGTGCCGAAGCCCGGTTCTGGAGTCGCACCGACTCTCAGGACCGGGCTTCGTCGTACGCCTGACGTGCTTCCTGTACGGCCCCCAGACGTCGCTCGGTCCACTCGGCGAGCTCCCGGACCTGCGCGCCGACCTCGCGCCCCAGGTCGGTGAGCGAGTAGTCGACGCGCGGCGGAATGACCGGCTTGGCGTCGCGACGCACGAGACCGTCGCGCTCCAGGGTCTGCAAAGTCTGCGCCAGCATCTTCTCGCTGACCCGGCCGAGTGCTCGGCGCAGCTCGCTGAAGCGGTACGAGCGTTCCTCCAGGGCGATCAGGACGAGCACCCCCCAGCGGCTCGTGACGTGTTCCAGGACGAGGCGCTGCGGGCACATTCCCTCGTCCCCGAGGTTCCAGTTACTTACTGCCATGCCAGTACCTTACTTCAAAGTGGGTACTTTCCAATAGTTAGCGCCCGACGTAGGCTCATCGTCAGAACCGCACCAAAGGGAGATTCCAGACATGAGCATCGTCGTCACCGGAGCCACCGGACACCTCGGCCGTCTCGTCATCGACGGACTGCTCGACGCGCGGGTGCCCGCCGGGCAGATAGCCGCCGTCGTGCGCGACAAGGAGAAGGCCGCCGACATCGCCGCACGCGGCGTCGAGCTGCGCGTCGCGGACTACAGCGCGCCCGAGACCCTCTCCGGCGCCTTCGCCGCGGGCGACAGGGTCCTGCTGATCTCCGGCAGCGAGGTCGGGCAGCGCGTGCCGCAGCACACGGCGGTGATCGACGCGGCCCGTGCGGCGGGCGTCGAACTGCTCGCGTACACCGGCGTCCTCGGCGGACCCGACGCCGACTTCGACCTCGCGGCCGAGCACAAGGAGACTGAGCGGCTCATCCTGGAATCCGGCCTTCCGCACACGTTCCTGCGCAACGGCTGGTACCACGAGAACTACACGGCGAACCTCGCCCCCGTCCTGGAGCACGGCGCCGTCGTCGCCTCCGCGGGCGAGGGCAGGGTCGCCTCCGCCTCGCGCGCCGACTACGCGGCGGCCGCCGTCGCCGTGCTGACCGGCGAGGGCCACGAGGGCAAGGCGTACGAGCTCAGCGGCGATGTCGCGTGGAGCTTCGCCGAGTACGCCGCCGAGGTCGCCCGGCAGAGCGGCAAGGACATCTCGTACGCGAACGTTCCCGCCGAGCAGAACCTCGCGATCCTGACCGGCGCCGGTCTTCCCGAGCCGCTCGCCGCGATCCTCGTCGACGTGGACTCGGCGATCGAGCGAGGGCTGCTCGCCGGTACGAGCGGCGATCTGGCCCGGCTCATCGGGCGTCCCACGACGCCTGTCGCCGACGCGATCTCGGCCGCGCTCAAGGGTTGAGGGCGGGCTCAGGCCGAGCGGGGTGTGGGGCAAAAGCCCGGCAGGACCGGCGAGACGGACGTCATGACCGTTTTCGTGAGACGGGCATGACACGGGGGTGTCCGGGCCGCTACCTTTTTCGGGGCAGCGTGGGGCTGCCTCGCACCAAGGAGGGGCCGTGGACGCCGCCGCAGCTGAGAAGTCGAAGAGCGAGCAGCGCATAGGACTGCTGAACGGCTTCGCGGCCTACGGGATGTGGGGCCTCGTGCCCCTCTTCTGGCCCCTCCTCAAGCCGGCCGGGGCGGGCGAGATCCTCGCGCACCGGATGGCGTGGTCGCTCGTCGTGGTCGGCATCGCCCTGCTGCTCGTGCGGCGCTGGGCGTGGGCGGGCGAGCTCATCCGGCAGCCTCGCAAGCTGGGTCTCGTGACGATCGCCGCGGCGGTCATCACGATCAACTGGGGTGTCTACATCTGGGCCGTGAACTCCGGCCACGTCGTGGAGGCGTCCCTCGGCTACTTCATCAACCCCTTGGTCACCATCGCGATGGGCGTCCTGCTCCTCGGTGAACGGCTGCGTACCGTGCAGTGGGTGGCCGTCGCCGTCGGCCTCGCGGCGGTCCTCGTGCTCGCCTTCGGGTACGGGCAGCCGCCGTGGATCTCGCTCTGCCTCGCCTTCTCCTTCGCCACGTACGGCCTGGTGAAGAAGAAGGTCGGCCTCAGCGGGCTCGAGTCGCTGACCGCCGAGACCGCGATCCAGTTCCTGCCCGCGGTCGGGTTCCTGGTGTGGCTCGGGGCGCGGGGCGACGCCACGTTCGGCGCGGAGGGCTTCGGGCACGCGGCGCTCCTTGCGGCGACCGGTCTTGTCACCGCCATACCCCTGGTCTGCTTCGGGGCCGCCGCGATCCGGGTGCCGCTGGCGACGCTGGGGATGCTGCAGTACCTCGCGCCCGTCTTCCAGTTCCTGCTCGGCATCCTGTACTTCCACGAGGCGATGCCGCCTGAGCGGTGGGCCGGGTTCGGTCTTGTGTGGCTGGCGCTGACTCTGCTGACCTGGGACGCGTTGCGCACCGCGCGGCGTAATGCGGTTCGGTTGGCTGCCGCGCGGCAAAATTCCGCCGTGCCTGTGCCTGTGCCTGTGCCCGTCGCCGGGCGGGGGACAGAGCCGATGACTCCCGCCGCGGGGCGGGAGGAGTCCGCGGTCTGAGCCGCCCGCCCTGTCGGCTGCCGTTCGCTTCTCTGCGGCTGCCGTTCGCTCTTCTGCGGGTTCGTCTTGCTCCCGCGGTTTCGTCGTACTTCTGCGGGCGCGTCGTGGCTGGTCGCGCAGTTCCCCGCGCCCCTTTCGGGCGCCTCGCCGTTGCCTTCCGCGGGTGCGTTCTGGCTGAGCGCGCCGTTCCTCGCGCCCCTTCGGGGCCCCCGCCGCCCCACTTCCGCGGGAGCGTCGTGGCCGAATCGCGCCGTTCCCCGGCTTCGGCTTCAGCGATGCCTTCAAACGGATCCGCGGCATCGCCCCCCAGCACCTACCGCGCCTCCCTGACGCCCGACCGGGCGAAATACGTCGGCCCCACCTCCTGCGATTTGGGCAGCATCGTCGCTACCTTCACCCATAAGGGATCAGAAGTGATCGAAAGCGACATGACCTGACCGAAAACGGCGGGAGGTCGAGACCCTCGTGCCCAAGATCGCGCCCGAGCCCGTGCCCGAGGCCTCGGGCGAGCCGCCGGCCGGAGCCCCGCGTTCGACCTGCCGCCGCCCCGCTCCCCGGCTCTCCCGCCGCGGCGACTTCCCCCTTCTCGTCGCCTGCGTCGCCTTCGCCGCCCTCTCCCTCGCTCTCGTCCCGCTCACCCTGTCCCTCGGCTGGGACGAGATCGTCTACGCGAGCCGATTCCCCCCGTACGCCCCCGCCACCCCGTTCAGCGCTCCCCGCACCCGTGGCGTCCCGCTGCTCATCTCCCCCGTCGCGGCCTGGAGCGACTCGACCGTCCTGCTCAGGATCTGGCTGACGCTGCTCTCGACCGTCGCCCTCTACCTGGGCTTCAGCCCCTGGCTGCGCGTCATCGCACGGCGTCCCGCCGTGGTCGGCGTCGCTGCCGGGCTCTACGGAAGCCTCTGGTTCACGCTGTTCTACGCGAACGCCGCGATGCCGAACCACTACACCGCCATGGGCGTCACGGCCGCGGTCGGACTGTTCCTCGCGGCCCGCCCCGGGCGCCTCGCCCACGCGGGGATCGCGGCGGGGCTCGCTCTGGCCGCCTTGATGCGGCCGAACGACGGTGCCGCCGTCGCCGTGCCGCTGCTCGCCGCCGCCCTGCTCGTGCCCGCCTGGCGGACGAAGGGGCGTGTCGTCGCCGTGGCGGGCGGCGTCCTGGCCGGTCTGCTGCCGTGGGCCGTCGAGGCGTACGTGCGCTTCGGCGGCGTACGCGAACGGCTCAACGCCGCGAGCGAGGTGCAGGGCGGCCTGCGCCCCCTGGCCGCCATCGAGGCCCAGTTCACCGCCCTGGACGGCCCTCTGCTCTGCCGCCCGTGCACCGCCGACCAGCTCAGGATCGTGGCCGCGGGGTGGTGGCTCCTCCTTCCCCTGCTCGTGGCCGCGGGGCTGTGGGCCACGGGGAGGTCGCGAGGCCGGAGGGAGAAAGCCGGCGACGCACCGCAAGACGCCCGGAACGGCGCCCCGGGCCGCCCCACGGACGGCACCGCGGAAAAGACCGTCGGCGCCCCGCAAGGCGCCGCCCCTCACGCCACCCCCCGCGCCACCGCCCCGCAAGCAATCCGCCCCGCCCTCCAACTGGCCGTCGTCGTCGCCGTATCCGTCGCTCTGCCCTACCTCCTCCTCGTCCCCTACGGCGCCCCCCGCTTCCTCCTCCCCGCCCACGCCCTCCTCGCCGTCCCCGCGGCCCTCGGCCTCCTCGCCCTCGTCGACCGGGGGCAACGCGCCGTCACCGTCGCTGTCGCCGTCGCCCTCGTCGCCCACCTCGGGGTCCAGCTCCCGCTCGCCCTCGGCAACGCCCGTATCCAGGCCGGTGCCCGCGGCGACTGGGTTCGCGTCACCGGTGTCCTGTACGAGCAGGGGGTCCGCGCCCCGTGTCTCCTGAAGGGCAGCACTTCGGTGATCCCCATCGCGTACGTCTCCGGATGCTCGGCCGCCCGGCAGGACGACCCGCGACAGCCCGCCGCCCTGGTCCTGCGGGAGAAACAGCCCCCGCGCTGGGCCCGCGACTGGCGGCGGCACCCCGTGCCGGACACCTACGCCCCCGGCTGGACCGTGCTCGTGCCGCCGACGACGACGGCCGCCGCACGGAACGCCTCGCCCGATATGCGCTCTTGACGCCCGGTCAACCTCGCCCGCACCATCAGGCACGCCAATTACGTGGCCACCGAACGGAATTGGCGCGCCCCGCGTACTCCTACGTATGCCCCGTCCCGCCGACCCCCGTACCTCCCGACCCTCGCACCCCCCGCACCCCCCGCACCCCCCGCACCCCCCGCACCCCCCATACCCCCACGCAACGACCCAACAGAAGACGGAGCCCCCACATGAAGCTCTCCGTTCCCAGGCGCGCCACAGCAGCCGCCGTCATAGCCGTCACCGGACTCCTCACCACCAACGCGATGTCCTCCGCCGCCCCCGCCCCCACGGCGGCCGCCCCCGACATCTCCGTGGCCAACGTGCAGGCCCACCTCTCGCAGCTGCAGAACATCGCCGCGTCCAACGGCGGAAACCGCGCCCATGGCAGCGCGGGCCACAAAGCGTCCGTCGACTACGTGAAGGGCAAGCTGGACGAGGCCGGATTCACCACCTCGCTCCAGGAGTTCACCTCCAACGGCAAGACCGGCTACAACCTGATCGCCGACTGGCCCGGCGGCGACGCCGACCAGGTCGTCATGGCGGGCTCGCACCTCGACAGCGTCGGTTCCGGTCCCGGCATCAACGACAACGGCTCCGGTTCGGCCGCGATCCTGGAGACGGCTCTCACCGTGGCGCGCGAGCAGTACAAGCCCACCAAGCACCTGCGGTTCGCGTGGTGGGGCGCCGAGGAGCTGGGGCTCGTCGGCTCCTCGCACTACGTCGACAAGCTGCCCGCCGGCGAGCGCTCGAAGATCAAGGGCTACCTGAACTTCGACATGATCGGCTCCCCGAACCCGGGCTACTTCGTCTACGACGACGACCCCACCATCGAGAAGACCTTCAAGGACTTCTACGGCGGCCTCGACCTCACCACGGAGCCCGACGAGGAGGGCGACGGCCGCTCGGACCACGCGCCGTTCAAGGACGCGGGCGTCCCGGTCGGCGGGCTGTTCAGCGGCGCCGACTACGAGAAGACCGCCGAGCAGGCCCAGAACTGGGGCGGCACGGCCGGTGAGCCGTTCGACAAGTGCTACCACTCCGCGTGCGACACGGAGGCGAACATCGACGGGACCGCCCTCGACCACAACAGCGACGCCGTGGCGTACGCGGTGTGGGGGCTGTCCTCGTAGGGCCCACATCGGAAACCCCCTGGACGCAATTACCTGCGCGTGCATATAGTGCAAGCGCAGGTAATTGCACGGCTCTCCGCGGTCGTGCACCGCCACGCCACACATCCAGGGGGCCCACCATGACCCGCAAGTTCCTCTTCGTTCTCGGCAGCGCCCGGCCCGAGGGCAACACGGAGACGCTGGCCCGCAAGGCCGCCGAACAGCTTCCGGCAGACGTGGAGCAGCGCTGGCTGAACCTCGCCGACCACCCGCTGCCCGACTTCGAGGACCGGCGCCACGACAGCAGCGGCCCTCGCGCCCGCCCCCGCCCCACCGGCGACAACGAGGCACTGCTCCTGGACGCCACGCTCGACGCCACGGACATCGTCATCGTGTCGCCGCTGTACTGGTACTCGCTGTCGGCCACCACCAAGCGCTACCTCGACTACTGGGACGCGTGGCTGGAGATCCCGGAGATCGACTTCAAGACCACCCTGAAGGACCGCGCCCTGTGGGGCGTGACGGTGCTCGCGCACCGCGAGGAGGAGGTCGCGGATCCACTGATCAGCACCCTGAGCCACACCGCCGCCTTCTTCCCCATGCGCTTCGGCGGCGTCCTGCTCGGCAACGGCTCAAGGCCGGGCAACGTACTCGACGACACCGAGGCCCTGACCCGCGCCAAGACGTTCTTCGCTCAGGAGCCGCCGCTCGCCCGCTACCCGTACGAGAGCTGACGGCGGCTACGCGGAGATGTCCTTCGCGCCGAACCTCGCCCACGCCGCCGAGCCGAACAGGACCGCGTACAGGCCCTGGAGGCCGAGGTTCTTGACCAGCTCGTCCCAGTAGACGGGCTCGCGCATCAGGTCCGCGAAGGACAGCCAGTAGTGCGAGAAGAAGTACGGCTGGATGGCGTGCAGTTGGGGGATCTGGTCGAGGATCTGGATGGTGATCAGCAGACCGACCGTCGTCGCCATCGCCGCGATGCCGCTGCTGGTCAGCGTCGACACGAAGAGACCGAGCGCGGCCATCCCGATCAGTGACGCGGCCACCACGAGGGCGATGAGCAGGGCACGCAGCAGCCCTTCGCCGAAGCCGATCCGGGTGCCGGAGATCGTGGTGACCTCGCCGACCGGGAAGAGGAGCGCCCCGACGGCGAGCGCGGAGACAGCCACGACGAGGGTGGCGACCAGGCAGAACGTCATCACCGTCGCGTACTTGACGAGCAGCAGGCGCGTCCGCCCCGCCGGGGCGACCAGGAGGTAGCGCAGCGTCCCCGCGCTGGACTCGCCCGCGATGGAGTCGCCCGCGACGACTCCGACCGCCATGGGCAGGAAGAAGGGAAGCGTCGCGGCGAGCGCGGTGAAGACGAGGAACAGACCGTTGTTGGTCACCTGCGCGATGAACGCCGGGCCTCCCGCCTCACCGCCGCCCCCGCCGAGCGTCGAGCCGTCACTTGTCTCGATCCTGACGGCGACACCCACGAGAATCGGCACGGCGGCGAGCACGCCGAGCAGGGCGAGGGTGCGCCATCGGCGGAAGGCGATGCCCAGCTCACTGCGGAAGAGCCCGAGGGTCCAGATCCGCCGCACCTCGCGTACGTCGCCGCTCTCTCGTACGTCGCTGACTTCCGTTACGTCGACGCCCTCAGCCCGCGACATCGAAGCCCTCCCCCGTCAGCGCCACGAACGCGTCCTCCAGCGAGGCCCGTTCGACGCCGAAGCCCCGTACCCGTACGCCCGCTCCGACCAGCGCCGCGTTCAGATCCGCGAGGTCGGTGCCCGCCTGTGCGCCCGGTGGTTCGCCCGTCACGCGGTCCTCCGTCACGACGAGATCCGTCACGCCGAGCTCCTTCAGGACGCGCACCGCGTCACTCGTGTCCGGCGTCGTCACGACGAGACGCCCCCGCGCACCGGCGGCGAGTTCGGCGACCGGGCCCTGGGTGATCAGGCGGCCCTGGGCCATCACCGCGGCATGCGTGCAGACCTGCTCGATCTCGTCCAGGAGGTGCGAGGAGAGAAAGACGGTCGTACCCTCCGACGCCAGCTCCCTGACCAGCGCCCGGATCTCGCGCATGCCCTGCGGATCGAGGCCGTTGGTCGGCTCGTCGAGCACGAGGAGCCTGCGCGGCTGGAGCAGTGCGGCAGCCAGCCCGAGGCGCTGCTTCATGCCGAGCGAGTACGCCTTCGCCTTCTTGCCCGCGGCGGCCGTCAACCCCACCCGGTCAAGCGCCGATTCGGCGCGGGCACGGCGGGTGCGCGGGTCGGCGGTCGGATCGGCGGCGTCGTACCGCAGGAGGTTGTCGCGGCCGGAGAGGAAGCCGTAGAGAGCGGGGCCCTCGATGAGCGCGCCCACCTGCGGGAGCACCCTGCGCGTCTGACGCGGCATGGGGTGGCCGAGGACCCTGGCCCGGCCGGAGGTCGGCTCGATCAGGCCCATCAGCATCCGGATGGTGGTCGTCTTGCCGGAGCCGTTGGGCCCGAGGAACCCGAAGACGCTGCCCGCGGGCACGGTGAGACTCAGGCCGTCCACGGCCAGTTGCCTGCCGTACCGCTTGGTGAGCGCGGAGGTCTCGATGACACTTTCCGCCGCCCCGCCGCCGGTGCTGGTGTCCGGCACCGTGTCCTCCCCGCTCGAAGTCGTGACGGCGGGCCCGACGTGCCTGTCCGGCACCTCGGACCCGCCGATCAATCAGCCGGCCGCGACGGTCACTTCGCCGCGTCGGCCGCCTTCACGAGGGCGTCCTTGGTGACCGCGCCCGCGTAGACCTTGCCGTCCTCGGTGATGAGGGCGTTGATCAGACGCGTCTTGAAGACCGTGCCCGAGCCGAACTCGCCCGACACCTTGTCGCCGAGCGAGTCGAGGAGCCGCTGCGCGTCCGGCGGGACATCTCCGGAGCCGCCCGTGGGGATGCCCTGGCCGCCGGGCAGTTCGAGCTCGGCGATGGACGTCCAGCCCTCACCGATGACGTTCAGGTCGTTCAGACCCTCCATGTCCTTGTCGCCCTTGAACTCCTTGCCGCCGTCCTTGAAGCCGTGCTCCTCGGCCTTGGCGTCGTCCCCTTCCGTGACCTTCGCGCCCTTGGGCGGCGTGAAGTCGAAGGTCGACGCGGCCGGCTTGCCGAAGTCGACCTTGGTGAAGCCCGCGTCGACGACCGCGCTGCCCCCGCCGGACGGGGTGAGCGTGAACTTCAGCGGCGTACCGGTCTCGGAGTCGACCGCGACCGTGATCTGGCCGACCGTCGAGCCGGACTGCTTGGGCTTGATGACCAGGCGGTAGGCGTCGCGGCCCGCGACCTGCGCGGTGCCGTCCACCTTCACCGACGTCGTGTCGTCGACCGCCTTCAGCGCTTCGTCGGCCAGCTCCTTGGGCGTCGACGGGACGCCCTTGGGGAGGTCCTTCTCGCCGGACCCCTTGCCGGACCCCTTGCCGGAGTCCCCGGCCTTGCCCGCCGACTTGGAGTGATACGCCTCGTTCGACTTGCTGTCGTACGCCCACACGTCGTCGCCGTTGTGGATCAGGCTGTACTCGGCGGCGTCGTCAAGGACGGACAGCTTCTGCTTGTCGGGGCCGTCGGCGGCGACGCGCAGCGTGTGCGTGCCGGTCGCCAGCTCCATCAGCTTGGACCGCGGGTCCGCGGCCGAGCCCTCGCCGCCCTCGCCGTCCTCGCCGCCCGAGCCGCCGCCCGGAGCGAAGCCGCCGGCCATGTCACCGCCGAAGGACGGGAGGCCGAGGTCGGTGCTGATCTTCACGGTGCCCGAGAGCCGCTCCGTGTCCGACGCGGCGATCTTCTCGATGAGTTCCTGTGCGGTGACGTCGGGCAGCTTGGGGTCGCCCGACGTGGCGAGCGCCGGGACGAGCCCGATGGTCGCCGCCGCCACCCCCGCCACCGCGACGGGGACCACGTAACGCGCCGCCTTGCGGCGGCCCGCGCGCAGCTCCCCGGTCTCGCTGGTGTTCTGCTCCGGTTCGTACGGTGCCATTGTGTGCCCTACCTCCGTGGTCGGCGGCGGCCTTCCCAGTACGTGCGTGCGTCCACCCCGCGCCGCCATTCTCACCCGAATAGGTCAGGAGTGGTTGTTCTTGCTGGACCTTGCTTGTCTCCATACGACCAAATCGGCCAACGAGAAGCGTCAGACCCCGGGATCAACTCCACGTACTGCTGTGGGATGACACGGAGCGGCGGCGCCTCCCCCGTCCCGTAGGGGAGACACCGCCCGACCAGGTCCGGAGTCAGATCCGGAGGCAGATCCGCAGGAAGGTCCGCAGGAAGGTCAGGCGGTGGCCCCGGGTCAGCGCCGTACGAACACGTAGTCCGCCTTGTACGGCACTTCCGCGATGGCGCCCCGCTCGCAGTCGCCCGCCGGTGCGACCCCGCCCACCGTGTTCAGGCGCAGGATCTCCGCGGTTCCGGCGAGCAGCCCGCGCGGCTTGCCCGTCTGCGTGGCGGCCAGGTCGAGTTCGGGGATGTTCTTCTCGCCGTTCGGAGTCCTGGAGATCAGCTTGCCGGTGACCTGGCTGCGGTCGGGGGCGGTCCAGCGCGGGGTGCCCGAGCCGGGGGCGACGAAGTCGTGCGCGATGCCGCCGCCGAGCCTCGCGCGCACGTCACGCTGCGCGAAGGCGAACTTGCCCGAGCCGTCCTCCGCCTTCTCGCACTCGTAGATCTGCTTGCCCCGGATCACGGAGGCCTGGAAGTGGGCCGCCGCGTCACGGAAGTCGAAGTCCGTGGTCACCTTGTGGAGCTGGCCGCGGACCGCGCCGCCGGGGAACTCGGCGGTGTGCAGGTTGGCGTAGAAGCTGCCCGGGTCGGCCTTCAACTGCCCCAGCAGCGCCGCGTCGTCGACCTTGACCGTGCCGGTGAGGAGACGGCTCTTGCCCTTGCCCTTGCCCTTGCCCTTGCTCTCGCTCTCGCTCTCGCTCTTGCCGAGCAGCTCGGTGAAGTCGACCTTGACGCCGCCGTTGGTTCCCTTGGCGCCCTGGTGGATGTGGAGGGCGGTCGGCTTGCCGGTGCCGCGCCACTTGACGCTGACGGACACCTTGTCGCCCTCGACCTTGATGAATTCGAGCGCCCGGCCGTCCTTGTCGCCCACCGCGGGGCCGCCCGGCGCCGGCACCTCGTTCGCGCCGTTCATGCTCACCGCGAAGAGAGACCCTCCACTGCCGGTGCCGCCTCCGCCGTGTGCGGTCGCGGGCGGTGTCGCGACCGCCACGCCCCCCGCGGCCGCGACGGCCACACCGGCGGCGAGCAGAGCCCGGCGGCGGCGTACGAAGGCCCCAGATGTACCAGGTATGCCAAAAGTACCCATGGTCAGAAAATCTCCCCGTACCTGAGCCGACGCCCCACTGCGTCAGCTTCCGGGCATAGGTACGGATTGGATCCGATCCCGGACTCAACCCAGGACCGGACGGGAGTGTGACCTACGTCACGTCCACCGCGTGGGCCGGAGACCTCAGCCCGCCCGGTGCACCACCAGGTCGCAGAGCTCGACGAGCGACGTCTTCGCGTCGCAGTCCCGCAGCGGCGCGAGGGTGTCCCGCGCCTCCTCCGCGTACCGCACGGTGTCCTTGCGCGCCTGCTCCAGGGCCGGGTGGACCCGCAGCCGGGCCAGCGCCTCGGCATGCCGCGCGTCGTCCGTGAGGTCGGAGTCCAGGAGCTCGGACAGGGCGATGTCCTCGGGAAGACCCAGCTTCTCCACCCGCTCGCGCAGGCGCAGCACCGGCAGCGTCGGGATGCCCTCGCGCAGGTCGGTGCCCGGCGTCTTGCCGGACTCGTGCGAGTCGGACGCGATGTCCAGTACGTCGTCGGCGAGCTGGAAGGCGACGCCGAGCCGCTCGCCGTACTGGGTCAGGACGTCCACGACGGTCTCGTCGGCGCCCGACATCATCGCGCCGAAACGGCACGCCACGGCCACCAGCGAGCCGGTCTTGCCGCCGAGCACGTCGAGGTAGTGGTCGATCGGGTCGCGGCCCTCGGTGGGCCCCGCCGTCTCCAGGATCTGCCCGGTGACCAGGCGTTCGAAGGCCTCCGCCTGGATGCGGACGGCGTCCGGGCCGAGGTCGGCCAGGATGTACGAGGCGCGGGCGAAGAGAAAGTCACCCGTGAGGACGGCGACGGAGTTGCCCCAGCGCTGGTTGGCGCTCTCGACGCCGCGGCGCACGTCCGCCTCGTCCATCACGTCGTCGTGGTAGAGCGTCGCGAGGTGCGTGAGCTCGACGACGACGGCGGAGGGCACGACACCCGGCGCGTACGGATCGCCGAACTGCGCGGAGAGCATCACGAGGAGCGGCCTGAACCGCTTGCCGCCCGCGCGCACCAGATGCTGAGCGGCCTCCGTGATGAAGGGGACCCCGCTCTTGGTGGCGTCGAGCAGGCCTTCCTCGACGGCCGCCAATCCGGCCTGGACATCGGCTTCGAGAGCCTGGTCCCGCACGCTGAGGCCGAAGGGCCCGACGACGGTCACGAGGGGTTCTCCTGTCTGCTGACGATCACAAGTCGGTACTCGGTCGATCATCACTCGGTCGATCTTTGCGTGATGGCGGGGTCGATGACACGGTTTGTCGATGTGTCGCTGCCATCACACAAGTCAGCGTATCCGGTCGCCTTTCGATCACAGTGGGCACCCGCCTGTGCAATGCCGCCCAGGCGACGTGCGATCACCACCGGTATGTTCTTGATCAGCCGATACGACCCACAAGACCCGATCACCCCGTAATCCCCGTAATCCCAGAAGGCCCCGTAAGCCCCGTAAGCCCTGTAAGCCCTGTAAGCCCTGTAAGCCCCATGATCGACGGAACTACCCGGAGCAGAACCTTTGTCCCGCACTGAGGCCGACACCGAACCGCCCGCGGAGCCGCCGTCGGAGCCGCCGCCCGGCGACGACCACGCCTTCTTCGGGCAGCCCCGTGGTCTGCTCACCCTGTCCGGCCTGGAGGTATGGGAGCGTTTCTCGTTCCTCGGCATGCAGGCCATCCTCGTCCTGTACTTCGCGGACTCCGTCGCGAACGACGGCATGGGCATGGATTCCGGAACCGCCGCCTCGGTGTCGGCGGCCTACGGAACACTCGTCTATCTCGTCTCGGTGGCGGGCGGCTGGCTCGCCGACCGCATCCTCGGTTCGTACCGCGCGGTCCTGTGGGGCGGCATCCTCATCGCCTGCGGCCACTACTCGATGGCCGTACCGACGGCGACGATGACCTGGGCCGGGCTCGGCCTGATCAGCGCGGGCACCGGCCTGCTCAAGCCGAACGTCGCCTCGATGGTCGGCAAGCTCTACCGCACCGACGACGACCGGCGTGACGCGGGCTTCGCGCTGTACTACATGGGCATCAACATCGGAGCCTTCGCGGGCCCGCTGATCACCGGCTGGCTCGGCGACCACAAGGGCTGGCACTGGGGCTTCTCGGCGGCCGCGATCGGCATGACCTTCGGCCTGGTCCAGTACGTCCTGGGCCGCCGCCACCTCGCCGGACGCAAGGCAGCGGCCGAATTCGCGCTGCCCAAGGACGCGATGCGCCGCGCGGTCGTCCTGATCGTCGCGGGCGGCCTGGTGTTCGCCGCCCTCGCGGGTGTACTCGCCGGCGTCGGCTGGCTGACGATGGACCGCTTCGTCGACCTGCTCACCCTGATCTCGGTGATCGCGCCGATCGTCTACTTCGCGGTCATGTTCCGCAGCCCGCGGGTGACGTCCGAGGAGCGCGGCCGGCTCAGGCCGTACGTGGTCCTCTTCCTCGCCTCGGTCGTCTTCAACTTCATCCTCTTCCAGGCCTACTCGACGATGATCCTGCTCGCGTCGACGAACGCCGAGACATCGATCCTCGGCTTCACCTTCCCCGCCAGTTGGTACGCCTCCGCGCTCGGCGCCTTCGAGGTCGCGCTCGCCCCCGTCGTCGCCGCGCTCTGGGCCCGGATGGGCCACCGCCAGCCGCACGCGTCCAACAAGATCGCGTTCGGTGTGATCCTGGGCGGCCTCTCGTTCCTCCTGATGGTCCTGCCGACCTCCGGGCACGGCGACGACACGTACAAGATGGCGGTCTGGTGGATCGTCGGTTCGTACCTGCTGCTCGGCCTCGGCGACATCCTCGTGGAGACGTCCGGCATGTCGGCCACGACGAAGCTCGCCCCGAAGGCCTTCGCCAGCCAGACCATGGCCCTCTGGTTCCTCTCGCTCGCCCTCGCCAACGGCATCCAGGCGCAGGTCGTGAAGTTGTACGGAGAGGTCTCCACCCCGGCCTACTTCGGCGTCAACGGCGTGATCGCGGTGGCCGCCGGTGTAGCCGTCATCCTGCTCGCCCCGTGGCTCCGCCGCACCATGCACCCCGTCCACTGAGGACACTGAGGTTCCCGCCATGCAGATTCGCCAGTCCTTCCCGTACGAGACCACCCACGAGGACGTCCAAGTACCCCTCCCGGACGGGACCAAGCTGTACGCGCGCATCTGGCGCCCGGTGACGGACGAACCCGTCCCAGCCCTCCTGGAGTACCTCCCCTACCGGCTGAGCGACTGGACGGCGCCGCGCGACTGGCAGCGCCACCCCTGGTACGCGGGCCACGGCTACGCCTCCGTGCGCGTGGATGTGCGGGGGCACGGCAACTCGGAGGGCATGCCGGGCGACGAGTACGACGCCGTCGAGCTGGCCGACGGGGTGGAGGTCGTCAACTGGCTCGCCGCGCAGCCCTGGTGCTCGGGCAAGGTCGGCATGTTCGGCATCTCCTGGGGCGGCTTCAACTCCCTCCAGATCGCGGCTCTCGCGCCCGAGCCGCTCAAGGCGATCATCACGGTCTGCTCCGCGGACGACCGCTATGACAACGACGTGCACTACATGGGTGGTTCCGTCCTGGCCGTGGACATGCACGCGTGGGCGGCCACGATGCTGGCCTTCGTGTCGCGCCCGCCGGACCCGCTGTTCGTCGGCGACCGCTGGCGCCAGATGTGGGTGGACCGCCTCGAAGCCGTCGACCCCTTCATCCACACCTGGCTGGACCACCAGACCCGGGACGCCTACTGGCAGCACGGCAGCGTCTGCGAGGACTACTCGGCGATCGGCGCCGCGGTCCTCGCGGTGGGCGGCTTCCACGACCCCTACCGGGACACGGTCCTGCGCCTGGTCGAACATCTGCCGGGCGACGTACGCGGGTTGATCGGCCCGTGGTCGCACCAGTACCCGGACCGTGGCCTTCCGCCCGGCCCCGCGATCGGCTTCCTCCAGGAGACCCTGCGCTGGTGGGACCACCATCTCAAGGGCATCGACACCGGCATCATGGCGGAGCCGAAGCTCCGCTCCTGGATCAGCGACTCCCACCCGCCGGCGACGGTGTACGCCGAACTGCCGGGCGGCTGGGTCGGCGACCCCTCCTGGCCGTCGCCGAACGTCACCCCGACCCCGTACGCCCTCCAGGGCGCCCCGGTGATCGTCGACTCCCCCCACCACACGGGCCTGGACGCGGGCCGCTACTTCCCGTTCGGCAACGACGCGGACCTGCCGCCGGACCAGCGGGACGAGGACGCGAAGTCGGCGTGCTTCGAGTTCGAGGTCCCCTCTGCCGTACGCGTCCTGGGCCGCCCCAGGGTGACGCTGCGCCTGACGGTGAACTCCCCCTCCGGCCAGGCGATCGCGCGGGTGTGTGACGTCGCCCCGGACGGTTCGTCGACCCTGGTCACGCGGGGCGTACTGAACCTCTCATCACGTAACGGCCGGGACCGCGTGGATCCGTGGCCGGTCGGCGGGACGGAGGACGTGACCTTCGACCTCAACGCGATCGGCCACACCTTCCCGCCCGGCCACAAGATCCGGCTCGCGGTGTCGTCGGCGTACTGGCCGTGGATCTGGCCGCAGGCGCAATCGGCGGGCTTCGTCCTGGACCCGGCGGGCAGTGCGCTGGAACTCCCGGTGCGTTCGGGCGACTTGGATCCCTCCATCGTCTTCGCCGCTCCCGAGCAGTCGGAGCCGCTGGAGGTCGTCCATCCGGCCACGCTCGACGAGCCGCGCCCCGAACGCCTGGTCGTACGCGATGTGGCGAAGGGCGAGTGGCGTCTGGAGGTGGACCCGCGCTACGGCGGCACGCGGGTCTACCCGGACGGCCTCGAATTCACCGAGGACGCGGTGGAGACGTACACGATCAACGAGTCCGACCCGCTCTCCGCCCGCACCCGCTCCGACTGGCTGATCCGCCTGCACCGCCCCGAGCTCGGCTGGGACGCGACGATCGAGTCGCGCTCAGAAATCACCTGTGACGCGGCGGACTTCATCACGTCGAACGAGGTGGTGTGCAAGGACAGCGGTGAGGTGGTGTTCCACAGGACGTGGGAGAAGCGCATTCCCCGTACTGCGGGATAGGCCGCTCCCCCCGTACGGCGGGAAAGGCCGCCATCCCCGCACGGCGGGATAGGCCGCTACTCCCGTGCCCTCAGCAGCCGTTCGAGGACCACGGCCACCCCGTCGTCCTCGTTCGACGCGGTCACCTCGTCGGCGGCCGACTTGAGGTCGGGGTGGGCGTTGGCCATGGCGACACCACGGGCCGCCCAGACGAACATCGGCACGTCATTGGGCATGTCCCCGAAGGCAATGGTGTCTTCCGCCGCCATCCCGAGCCGCTCGGCGGCGAGGGCGAGCCCGGTCGCCTTGGTCACGCCGCGCGGCTGGAGCTCGACGGTGCCGGGCCCCGACATGGTGACGGAGGCGAGGGAGCCGACGGCATCGCGGGCGACGGCGGCCAGCTCGTCGTCGGTCAATTCGGGATGGCGCAGGAGCACCTTGGTGATGGGCTCGGCCCAGAGCGCCGCACGCCCCTGCACGCGCACGGCGGGCAGGGTGGGGTGCGGCATCAAATACCCGGGCTCGATGAGAGTGAGCCCGTCCACGCCGTCCTGGTCCACGGCGGCGTAGACCTGCCCCACCTCCGCCTCGATCTTCCCGAGCGCGGCCTCGGCGAGCTCACGGTCGAGCGTCACGGACCAGATCATGCGGTCGGCTCCCGAGTCGTACAACTGCGCCCCCTGCCCACAGACGGCGAGGCCGCCGCCGCCCAGATCACCCAGGAGCGGCTTCACGCGCGGCGCGGGGCGCCCGGTCACCACCAGGTGGTGCGCCCCCGCCGCGGACGTCGCCGTCAGCGCGGCCAACGACCGGTCGGAGACGGTGTCGTCGCCGCGCAGCAGCGTTCCGTCCAGGTCAGTGGCGATGAGCGAATATGCGATGGGGGCAGCCATGATCCAGAGAATACGGATCCCAGGCGATGCCGAAAGCAACGTCACAGGAGCTGTGACGAGCGCAGTGCGCTGGTCGCACAACCGGCGCTCGCGGGATTCACTGGGACGGGTTGCGGCGAACCGGCCTTACGGTAGTGCTCGCTCCGAGAACCTCACCGGAAGACCCCATGACGCACGAGTTCCTCGTACCCCTGAGCGACACCATGCTGGAGTACTACCGCAAGATGGCGGACGTCATGGTGGAGCTGTTCGCGATGGACCGGGCGGAGGCCGTCGCGAGGATCAATGAGCGGTACGCGAGAGCGGACACGGAGGCGTCGGAACACGAGATTACGGGCCACGAGTTCCCCGAGTTCTGGGCTTATGGCCTCTACTACAAGCACGACGTCAATCTCCGCCTCCCCACGGGAGACGAGGAAGCCGACGCGGCCATCGACATCCCCTCCCTGGAACGCTGGCCGGCTCCACCGGAGGACTCCCCGGCCTGGACGCTGGGCCGGGCATGACCCACCTCGGGCTGGAAGGCCTGATCGGCACCGAAGCGGGCCGCGAGGCAAGGAACTCATGGAAATCACAGGCCACTCAAGCGACTTCATCGTCGACGCCGGCTTCCCCGCGGCGATGAAGAAGTTCGTCATGCGCCAGCACCGACACTGGCCCGGTCTCTTCCTATACGGAGAGCCGGTCCTTGCGGAAACCCTGGCCGACTGGGATCTCCCGCAAGCCGACGACGACGCATACTCCGGCATCGTCACCTGCTCGGCGGGCCAGGAGATGGAGGACTTCTGGGAGGAGTACGGCTACGCCCTCGACGGCGACGGCGAAGGCCCCTTCTCGGTGTTCTACGGGCTCCATACACAGGCGCTGCGCGCCGCCCAGGTGACAGGGGTCCGTGGTGCGGACCCCGCGGTTGTGGCCGCCGTCGAAGGAACGGGACTGCTCCTGAGTGAATACTTCGTCGTAAGTCTCGTCACGCCGGAGGACCCGGCGACCGATCCCTTCTCGGCGCGCGTCCTTCGTGACTTCCTGGAGTCATTCGGAGCCTGACCCGAGCAGGGGCTTCCGCCAGCAAAAACCCCTGCTCCCTTCCCTCCCTGTCCCTCACCCGTGCCCCCGCGCCAAATGCCCCACCAACCGAGGCGAAGCGAACTCCGTCCCGCACACGAACCGCATCACCGGTCCGTACGACGCCGCCGCCGGGAGCCCCGTGAAGTACAGGCCCGGGACCGACGAGACATACCCCGCGCCCAGCTTCGGTGTGCCCCGGTCGACCGCCAGGCGGGCGCGGAGAGCGGGACTCAGGAAGTCCATCGCCGCGAGGTCGACCCGATAGCCCGTCGCCGCGATGACGTGGTCGGCGGAGAGTTCCCGGACGCGGCCGCCCAGGGTCTCCACCCGCACGACGGGGCTGCCGTCCCGGACGTCCGACGACATGACACGGCGGACCTCGCGCGTCTCGACCTTGCCCTCGAAGCGGTCACGCAGCCACCACGCGCCCAGCGGCCCGAGGATGCGGCGGACCAGGTAATGGCGGGCCTGCGGAGGGAGGTAGCGGTAAGGGTGGGGGTAGTAACTGATCGCGTAGAGCGACCAGGCGCGGCCGAACGGCGACTCGGGGCGCAGCTTCGGCTGCTCCCACGGCGGCGACCCGAAGGCCACCGATCCCTTGCCGCGCGCCACCACCTTCACGTTCGCGCCGGCTTCGGCGGCGAGCGCGGCCGTCTCCAGGGCCGACTGCCCCGCGCCCACCACGATCAGCTCACGCCCCGCGAACCGTGACAGGTCACTGTGCTGCGAGCTGTGCGAGACGGGCCCTGTGGGGGTCGGCCCGTCCGGTACCGCCGCGGCGAGCGCGGGCGGCAGTTGCGCGAGACCCGAGAGGCCGGTGGCGACCACGACCGCGCGGGCCGTGAACTGCTCGCCGGAGTCCAGCTTCAGGTCGAACCCTGCCGTGCCCCTGCGGTCCACCGACACCACCCGCACCTGCTCCAGGTCGGGCACCAGCTTCTCCTTGAACCACTCCCCGTAGGCGACGAAGGTCTCGATCGGGATGATGTCCTCGTCGGTGACCAGCCGCCGTATGCCCGCCGCGTCGCAGTAGTCGACGAGGTTGTGGCCTCGCTGCGGCGCGTCGATGTTCGAGGCCACGGGGGTCGATTTCAGGAGCATGCCCGCGGGCATGCTCGCGCGCCAACTCACCATCGGGTCGCCGAAGACCCGCACCGGAATGCCCCGAGCTCTCAGATGGGCCGCCGTCGAGAGGCCGTACGGGCCGGCCCCGATCACTGCTACCGGATGAATCACGAAGTCCCTCCCCAGGACGTCACTTACCGCGTGTGCCTACTTCGTGTGGTGGCGGGCCGTCCCGACGGTTCAACTCGTCGTGCTGCCCCGTTTGTTGGTCCGCCAGAGCTGATACAGGTGCTTGACCCCCGGTCGTACGAACCGCGCGAGCATCATGAAGAACGGCTTCATGTCGTCCGCCGCGAGCCACGCCAGTTCCGTGCCGCTCGCGTGCGGGGGCGCGTGCGGGGTCGTATAGCCGCTGCGGCGGTAGGCGAGGAGCGCGGGCAGGTCGATGTTCTCCACGACGTACCGGTGCCCGGCGCGCTGTTCCCCCTTGGGAACCGGGCGCCCCGTCAGGTGCAGATGCATCGCGCGGACCACATCGATCCCGGACTCGCTCTCGAAGAGCCGGAATTGCGCACCCATGCGGGGGTTGAAGTCGAGCAGTTTGTACTGACCGTCGCGCCGGTCGAAGCGCAGGTCGAGGTCGATGACGCCGGTGAAGCCGATCTGTTTGATGAAACGTGCGGCGAGGTCGGCGAGTTCCGGGTTGTCGACGACATACGCGTTCGCCGTCATCCCCGCGTGCGGCGGCCAGGAGCGCACCTTGACGCCCGTGAACATCGCCCGCGGTGCCGAGTCCGCGTCGAAGTACGCGTGCACGATCCAGTCCTCGGCCTGCTCCCTCGGCAGATACTCCTGAAGTATCACCCCGGGCCGCTCGCCCCAGCCACGGGCGAGGCGGAGCAGGCCCTGCGGGGTCTCTATGCGCGTCGTCCCGTTGACCGCGGGACGCAGGCGACGCGTGAACGCCTCGCGGTTCTTGGCGACCACCGGGAAGACGGCCGCGGCGGCGAACTCCTCTATGTCCCCGTAGCTTTCGGGAAAGGACGCGGCGGGCGAGGCGATGCCGTGCTCCACGCACAGCTCGTGCAGACCCTGCTTGCTGGCGAGGCGGCGGGGCAACCACGGCTCCACGCGCGGGAAGAGGAACCCCGCCGCGCACAGCTGCTCCTGGTGCTCGGCGATGAGGACGGCCGCTTCCTCATCGGTGGGGATCAGGACCGTGGGTCTGCCGATCCGGCGGGCGATGCGCAGCATTCCGTCGATGAGCCGCCGCGGCTCCTCCACCCCGGTGGTCGGCCAGGGGAAGGCGCCGGTCAGATGGCGGGAGGCCGCCGCCGGTGTGTAACGGTCCTCCGTGATCGCATACATGGGCACGCCGAGCCGCCCGAGGCTGCGGATCGCGCCCACCCCGCCGTGGTGCAACGGATAGTTTCCGAACTTCACGATCAGGCCGGGCACCTCACGGTCCACCGCGAAGGGCACGCTGTCGTTGCTCATGGCCACGGGTCCCCCCACGTGTCCCTCCGTATGACCCGGACCCACCCCGTCCGCGTCCCCCGCAAGGACGCTAAGCCGGAACTGACCACTCCAGCAAGATTTATTCGGACATTGCGAACTCTTTAGACACTGCCCCAGCCGGGGGTTCCCACGTAACGTGTGGCACACCCATATGGAAAGCGAGGCAGGTACGCATGTCCGAGCACACCCCGCTCGATCCGACCGGGAGCGACCCTTCCGTCCGCTCCAAAGGCGACCCCTTCGCTCTCGCGGAGGGTGACCCCTTCGGGCCGCACAATCTCCCGTACGGCGTGTTCTCCCTGACCACAGGCGACGAGGACTCGTCCGGAGGCGGAGAGCGCCGCGTCGGCGTACGGCTCGGTGATCACGTCCTCGACGCGGGCGCCGCGGCCGCCGCACTCGGCTCGCCCTATGTCTCGCTGCTCGCCAGGCCCACGCTCAACCCGCTGCTCGCCGCGGGCCGCACGGCTTGGTCCGATGTGCGACGAGCGCTCACGGCATGGGTGACGATCCCGGCGCACCGCGAGGTCGTGCGCCCCCTGCTGTACCCCCTGTCCGAGGTCAGGCTGCACCTCCCCTTCGAGGTCGCCGACTACGTGGACTTCTACGCCTCCGAACACCACGCGACGCACCTGGGCCAGATCTTCCGTCCGGACGCACCGGCCCCGCTGACCCCCAACTGGAAGCACCTCCCCATCGGTTACCACGGCCGGTCCGGCACCGTTGTGGTCTCCGGCACCGAGGTGGTACGTCCGACGGGACAGCGCAAGGCTCCGGCGGAGACGGCCCCGGTCTTCGGGCCCTCGGCCCGCCTCGACATCGAGGCCGAGGTCGGCTTCGTCGTGGGTACGCCGTCGGACCTCGGCACTCCGGTGCCGCTCGCCGACTTCCGGGAGCACGTCTTCGGCCTGACCCTCCTCAACGACTGGTCGGCGCGTGACATCCAGGCCTGGGAGTACGTTCCGCTCGGGCCGTTCCTCGGCAAGTCCTTCTGCACCTCGGTCTCGCCGTGGATCACCCCCCTCGAGGCCCTGGACGCGGCGCGGGTCGCCCCTCCGGAGCGCACGCACGAACTCCTGCCCTACCTGGACGACTCGGCGGAGTCCGTCGCCGACGAGCCCGGCGGCTACGACCTGCGCATCACCGTGACCCTGAACGGCCACGTCATCTCCGAGCCGCCCTTCTCCACCGTCTACTGGACGGCTGCCCAGCAGTTGGCCCACATGACGGCGAACGGCGCGTCCCTGCGCACGGGCGACCTGTACGGCTCGGGCACCGTGAGCGGCCCCTCCGAGGGGCAGTACGGCTCCCTGATCGAGATCACCTGGAACGGCCGCGACCCGCTTGTTCTTCCGGACGGGAAGCGGACTTTCCTCGAGGATGGTGATGAGGTGACCCTCTCGGCGTGGGCCCCTGGCCCGGACGGGACCCGGGTCGGCCTCGGCGAAGTGTCTGGCAGGGTCGCCTCGGCGCGGTGAGGTTTCTGGCCGGGGGTGGGGCCACCCCCGGCTCCCTGCGCTCCGGATTCGTCTGCGGCATCGTCGTGGCTGGTCGCGCAGTTCCCCGCACCCCTAAGGGGCGCTCCCAGCTCGCTGCTCAAAAGTCCTCCGGCGGCTCGGGCCACTCCTCCTCCGGCGGCTCCGCGGCTTGCGGGGGCACCGGAGCCGCCGCCGGTGCCGGAGCAGCCGTTCCTCCCAGCCCCGCCAGCACCTCCAGCACGCCCTCACCGTACGTCGCCAGCTTCTTCTCGCCCAGGCCACTGATGCCGCCCAGCTCCGACAGGGTCGAGGGGCGCAGCGTGGCGATCTCCCGCAACGTGGCGTCGTGGAAGATCACGTACGCCGGCAGGCCCAACTCCTTGGCCTGTGCGCCGCGCCACGCCCGCAGCGCCTCGAACACCGGCACCGCTTCCTGCGGCAGCTCGGCGACGGCCGCCGCTGCCTTCGCCTTCCGCTCCCCCTTCGCGGCCTTCGCCGCGGCCGGCCGCTTCGGCTCCTTGCGCAACCGCACCTCCCGCTCCCGGCCGAGAACGGAACCGCTCTCCTCGGTCAGGACCAGCGTGCCGTACTCCCCCTCGACCGCAAGGAGGCCCTGCGCCAGCAACTGCCGGACCACGCCCCGCCATTCGGCTTCCGCGAGCTCCTCGCCGATGCCGAAGACCGAGAGCTGGTCGTGGTCGAACTGGATGACCTTGGCGGTCTTCTTGCCGAGCAGGATGTCGATGATCTGGCCCGCGCCGAACTTCTGCTTCCGCTCGCGCTGGAGACGCACGATCGTGGAGAGAACCTTCTGGGCCGCGACCGTGCCGTCCCAGGTCTCCGGCGGGACGAGGCACGTGTCGCAGTTGCCGCAGGACGGGGCGTCCGCGTCCTGGCCGAAGTACGTGAGGAGCTGGGCCCTGCGGCATTGGGCCGTCTCGCACAGCGCCAGCATCGAGTCCAGGTGCGAGGCCGCCCGGCGGCGGAACGCCTCGTCCCCCTCGCTGCCCTGGATCATCTTCCGCTGCTGGACGACGTCCTGCAGGCCGTACGCCATCCAGGCCGTGGAGGGGAGTCCGTCCCGCCCTGCGCGGCCCGTCTCCTGGTAGTACCCCTCGACCGACTTCGGCAGGTCGAGGTGGGCGACGAACCGGACGTCCGGCTTGTCGATGCCCATGCCGAAGGCGATCGTGGCGCAGACGACCAGGCCCTCCTCGCGCAGGAAGCGGGACTGGTGGGTGGCGCGCGTCCTGCTGTCCAGACCCGCGTGGTACGGAACGGCCTCGATGCCGTTCTTGCACAGGAACTCGGCGGTCTTCTCGACCGAATTGCGCGAGAGGCAGTAGACGATGCCCGCGTCGCCCGCGTGCTCCTCCTTGAGGAAGGACAGGAGCTGCTTCTTCGGCTCGGCCTTCGGCACGATGCGGTACTGGATGTTGGGCCGGTCGAAGCTCGCCACGAAGTGCTTGGCGTCCGGCATGCCGAGCCGCTCGGTGATCTCCCGGTGCGTGGCGTGCGTCGCCGTCGCCGTCAGCGCGATCCGCGGCACGTCCGGCCAGCGCTCCCCGAGGAGGGAGAGCGCCAGATAGTCCGGGCGGAAGTCGTGGCCCCACTGCGCGACGCAGTGCGCCTCGTCGATCGCGAAGACGGAGATCTTCGCGCGGGAGAGCAGATCGAGCGTCCCCTCCAGACGCAGCCGCTCCGGCGCCAGATACAGCACGTCGAGCTCCCCCGCGAGGAACTCGGCCTCCATCACGCGCCGCTCGTCGAAGTCCTGCGTGGAGTTGATGAAACCGGCCCGCACGCCGAGTGCCCGCAGCGCGTCCACCTGGTCCTGCATGAGCGCGATGAGCGGGGAGATGACCACGCCGGTGCCCGGCCGCACCAGGGCCGGGATCTGATAGCAGAGCGACTTGCCGCCACCGGTGGGCATCAGCACGACGGAGTCCCCGCCCGCGACCACGTGGTCGATGATCGCTTCCTGCTCACCACGGAACGCGTCATACCCGAAGACGCGGTGCAGCGTCCGCAGGGCGTCACTCTCCGCCACCGCGCTCGGTACGGTCACCTCACTCATGCCATCGTTCCCATCCATCGCCCTGCCCCCGTACGTCGCGCTTCGACCACAGACTCCACGATAGGGCTCCGCACCGACACCTCAGGAAGTTATCCACAGGCCGCCGCCCGGCACCCCTGTCGGACGGGGTGCCGGGCGGCGGCGAGTAGAACAGGTGGGCTACCGAAAGGGTGGCTTACCGGACGTGCTCCCGGCTTACCGGACGAAGACCCCCGCCTGGTTCGCCAGATCCAGGAAGTACTGCGGAGCCACACCCAGGACCAGCGTCACCGCGACGCCCACACCGATCGCCGTCATCGTCAGCGGCGAGGGCACGGCGACCGTCGGGCCGTCCGCCTTCGGCTCGCTGAAGAACATGAGGACGATCACGCGGATGTAGAAGAACGCCGCGATCGCGGACGAGATCACACCGACCACGACCAGAGCACCGGCGCCGCCCTCCGCCGCCGCCTTGAACACCGCGAACTTCCCGGAGAACCCGGAGGTCAGCGGAATGCCGGCGAAGGCGAGCAGGAACACCGCGAAGACGGCGGCGACCAGCGGCGAGCGCCGGCCGAGCCCCGCCCACTTCGACAGGTGCGTGGCCTCGCCACCCGCGTCCCGCACCAGCGTGACCACCGCGAACGCGCCGATCGTCACGAAGGAGTAGGCCCCCAGGTAGAAGAGGACCGACGAGATGCCGTCCGGCGTCATGGCGATGACACCGGCGAGGATGAAGCCCGCGTGGGCGATCGAGGAGTAGGCGAGCAGGCGCTTGATGTCGGTCTGTGTGATCGCGACGATCGCGCCGGCCAGCATCGTGAGGATCACCACGCCCCACATCACAGGACGCCAGTCCCAGCGCAGCCCCGGCAGGACCACGTACAGGAGCCGGAGCAGCGCGCCGAAGGCGGCCACCTTCGTCGCCGCGGCCATGAAGCCGGTGACCGGGGTGGGTGCGCCCTCGTACACGTCCGGGGTCCACATGTGGAACGGCACCGCGCCGACCTTGAAGAGCAGACCCATGACGATCATCGCGGCGCCGATCAGGAGCAGCGCGTCGTTGCCCATGGTGTCCGCGAGCGCCGGGTTGACCTCCTGGACGCTGCCGTCGATGACCTTGGCGATCGTGCCGTACGACACCGATCCCGCGTACCCGTAGAGCAGGGCGATCCCGAAGAGCAGGAACGCCGAGGAGAACGAGCCGAGCAGGAAGTACTTGACGGCGGCTTCCTGCGACATCAGGCGCTTGCGGCGGGCGAGCGCACAGAGGAGGTAGAGCGGCAGCGAGAAGACCTCAAGGGCGATGAAGAGCGTCAGAAGGTCGTTCGCCGACGGGAAGACGAGCATCCCGCCGATCGCGAAGAGCGCGAGCGGGAACACCTCGGTGGTGGTGAACCCGGCCTTCGTGGCGGCCTTCTCGCCCTCGCTGCCCGGCACCGCACCGGCCTGCGCGACGAACGAGTCCACGCGGTTGCCGTGCGTCAAAGGGTCGAGCCGCCGCTCCGCGAAGGTGAAGATCGCGACGAGCCCCGCGAGGAGGATCGTGCCCTGGAGGAAGAGCGCGGGTCCGTCGACGGCGATCGCGCCCATCGCCGCGATGTGCGCCTTCGTCGTGCCGTACCCGGTGGCGGCGAGCCCGACGACCGCGGCGAAGGCCGCGGTGAGGGCGACGACCGCCAGGAACACTTGCACGTAATAACGGGATTTGCGCGGAACGAAGGCCTCGATGAGGATCCCGAGAACCGCCGCACCGATCACGATCAAGGTCGGCGACAGCTGCGCGTACTCGATCGTGGGAGTGTCGATCTTGTCGATCTGATCCTGGGGCGCCGCGGCCGACGCCATTGTCCACAGGCTGTGGACGGCTGATGCGCTCACTTGGCCGCCTCCACGTCGGGCTTCGGGTCCTTCTGCTGTACGTCGGACATGGTGTGCTTGACCGCCGGGTTGACCAGGTCGGTGAGCGGCTTCGGGTAGACGCCGAGACCGATCAGGAGCGCGATCAGCGGTGTGACGACCAGGAGTTCACGCACCCGCAGGTCCGGCATGGCCGCGACTTCCGGCTTCACCGGGCCCGTCATCGTCCGCTGGTAGAGGACGAGGGTGTAGAGCGCGGCGAGCACGATGCCGACGGTGGCGATGATCCCGACCACCGGATAGCGCGCGAACGCGCCGACCAGGACGAGGAATTCACTCACGAACGGCGCGAGACCGGGCAGCGAGAGTGTCGCGAGACCGCCGATCAGGAAGGTGCCCGCGAGTACGGGCGCGACCTTCTGCACCCCTCCGTAGTCCGCGATGAGCCGCGAACCGCGCCGCGAGATCAGGAAGCCGGCCACCAGCATCAGGGCGGCGGTCGAGATCCCGTGGTTGACCATGTAGAGCGTGGCGCCGGACTGGCCCTGCGAGGTCATCGCGAAGATGCCGAGAATGATGAACCCGAAGTGCGAGATCGACGCGTACGCCACCAGGCGCTTGATGTCACGCTGGCCGACCGCGAGCAGCGCGCCGTAGATGATGCTGATCAGCGCGAGCACGAGGATGACCGGCGTCGCCCACTTGCTCGCCTCGGGGAAGAGCCCGAGGCAGAAACGCAGCATCGCGAAGGTGCCGACCTTGTCGACGACTGCCGTGATCAGTACGGCGACCGGGGCCGTGGACTCGCCCATCGCGTTCGGCAGCCAGGTGTGCAGCGGCCACAGCGGCGCCTTCACCGCGAAGGCGAAGAAGAACCCGAGGAACAGCCACCGCTCGGTGCTCGTCGCCATCTCCAGCGTGCCGTTGGCCCGCGCCTCGGTGATCTCCTGGAGCGAGAAGTTCCCCGCGACCACATAGAGCCCGATCACGGCGGCCAGCATGATCAGGCCGCCGGCCAGGTTGTAGAGGAGGAACTTCACGGCGGCGTACGAGCGTTGCGCCGACGCCTTCTCGTCGCTGCCCGCGTGGGCACGGTCCCCGAAGCCGCCGATGAGGAAGTACATCGGGATGAGCATGGCTTCGAAGAAGATGTAGAAGAGGAAGACGTCGGTGGCGGCGAAGGAGATGATCACCATCGCCTCGACGGCGAGGATCAGGGCGAAGAAGCCCTGGGTCGGCCGCCAGCGTGAGGATTTCGTCTCCAGAGGATCGGCGTCGTGCCAGCCCGCCAGGATGATGAAGGGCATCAGCAGGGCCGTGAGCGCGATGAGCGCCACGCCGATGCCGTCGACCCCCAGTTCGTACCGCACCCCGAACTCGGCGATCCAGGAACGCGACTCGGTCAGTTGATAGCGGGCCCCGTCGGGGTCGAACCGCACGAGCACGGTCACGGCGAGCGCGAGCGTGGCGAGCGACACGAACAGCGCTAGCCACTTGGCGGCCGTCCGCCGGGCGGCCGGGACGGCTGCCGTGGCGATCGCACCGACCGCGGGGAGCACCGCCGTCGCTGTCAGCAGAGGAAAAGACATCGGTATCAGACCGCCCTCATCAGCAGGGTCGCGGCGATGAGTACCGCAACGCCGCCGAACATCGAGACCGCGTAGGAGCGGGCATAGCCGTTCTGCATCTTGCGCAGCCGTCCGGAGAGCCCGCCGACCGAGGCCGCCGTGCCGTTGACGACCCCGTCGACCAGGGTGTGGTCGACGTAGACCAGGGAGCGGGTGAGGTGCTCTCCGCCGCGGACCAGGACGACGTGGTTGAAGTCGTCCTGGAGCAGGTCGCGCCGGGCCGCCCTGGTGAGCACCGAACCGCGCGGGGCGGTGACCGGGACGGGACGGCGGCCGTACTGGAGGTAGGCGAGGGCCACACCGATGAGCAGGACCACCATGGTGGCGCCTGTGACCGTGGCGGCGCTCAGCGGGGAGTGACCGTGGTCGTGGCGGGTGACCGGCTCCAGCCAGTGCACGAAGCGGTCACCGATGCTGAAGAACCCGCCCGCGAAGACCGACCCGAAGGCCAGCACGATCATCGGGATCGTCATGGACCTGGGTGACTCGTGCGGGTGCGGCTCGTGGCCGTCCGCGTCCGGCTGCCAACGCTTCACACCGAAGAACGTCATGATCATCACGCGCGTCATGTAGAACGCGGTGATCGCGGCCCCGAGCAGCGCGACCGAGCCGAGGATCCAGCCCTCCGTGCCGCCCTTGGCGAACGCCGCCTCGATGATCTTGTCCTTGGAGAAGAAGCCGGACAGACCGGGGAAGCCGATGATCGCCAGATAGCCGAGCCCGAAGGTCACGAAGGTGACCGGCATGTACTTCCTGAGGCCGCCGTACTTCCTCATGTCGACCTCGTCGTTCATGCCGTGCATAACCGAACCGGCCCCGAGGAAGAGCCCGGCCTTGAAGAAGCCGTGCGTCACCAGGTGCATGATCGCGAAGACGTAGCCGATGGGGCCGAGGCCCGCGGCCAGGATCATGTACCCGATCTGGGACATCGTCGACCCCGCGAGGGCCTTCTTGATGTCGTCCTTCGCGCAACCGACGATCGCACCGAACAGGAGCGTGACCGCGCCCACCACGGTGACCACCAGTTGCGCGTCCGGTGCGCCGTTGAAGATCGCTCCGGAGCGGACGATCAAGTACACGCCCGCGGTCACCATCGTCGCCGCGTGGATGAGGGCGGAGACCGGGGTCGGGCCCTCCATCGCGTCGCCGAGCCAGGACTGCAGCGGCACCTGGGCCGACTTGCCGCACGCCGCGAGCAGCAGCATCAGGCCGATGGCCGTCAGCTTGCCCTCCGACGTCTCACCCGCCGCGTCCAGGACCGGCCCGAAGGCGAACGTCCCGAAGGTGGTGAACATCAGCATGATGGCGATCGAGAGGCCCATGTCGCCGACGCGGTTGACCAGGAAGGCTTTCTTCGCGGCGGTCGCCGCGCTGGGCTTGTGCTGCCAGAAGCCGATCAGGAGGTACGAGGCGAGGCCGACGCCCTCCCAGCCGACGTACAGGAGCAGGTAGTTGTCGGCGAGTACGAGGATGAGCATCGCCGCGAGGAACAGGTTCAGATAGCCGAAGAAGCGGCGTCGCCGCTCGTCGTGCTCCATGTACCCGATGGAGTAGATGTGGATCAGGGTGCCCACACCGGTGATCAGCAGGACGAACGTCATCGACAGCTGGTCGAGCTGGAAGGCGACGTCCGCCTGGAAACCCTCCACGGGGATCCAGCTGAACACGTGCTGCGACAGGGAGCGCTCATCGGCGCCCTTGCCCAGCATGTCGGCGAAGAGCACCACACCGACGACGAAGGAGACGGCCGCGAGCAGCGTGCCGAGCCAGTGGCCCACACGGTCCAACCGCCGCCCGCCGCACAGCAGTACGGCCGCTCCGAGCAGAGGCGCCGCTACGAGCAGCGCGATCAGGTTCTCCACTTTTCAGCGACCCCTTACAGCTTCATCAGGCTGGCGTCGTCGACCGAGGCCGAGTGACGGGAGCGGAACAGCGACACGATGATCGCGAGGCCGACCACGACTTCCGCCGCGGCGACGACCATCGTGAAGAAGGCGATGATCTGGCCGTCGAGATTGCCGTGCAGCCGGGAGAAGGCGACGAAGGCGAGGTTGCACGCGTTGAGCATGAGCTCGATACACATGAAGACCACGATCGCGTTCCGCCTGATCAGCACGCCGGTGGCGCCGATCGAGAACAACAGCGCCGCGAGATACAGGTAGTTGACGGGACTCACGTCGACGCCTCCTCGGACTTGGGCGACCGCTCGAGACGCTCCTGGGAGCGCTGTTCGAGGGCCCGCAGGTCGTCAAGCGCCTCGTCCGACACATCGCGGATCTGGCCGCGCTCACGCAGCGTCTTGTTGACCGTGAGCTCCGACGGGGTGCCGTCGGGGAGCAGTCCCGCGACGTCCACGGCGTTGTGCCGGGCGTAGACACCGGGGGCGGGCAGCGGCGGCAGGTGCTTGCCGCGCACACGCTCCTCGGACATCTCGCGCTGCGTCTTGGCGCGCTCCGTGCGCTCGCGGTGGGTGAGCACCATCGCGCCGACGGTGGCGGTGATGAGCAGCGCGCCGGTGATCTCGAAGGCGAAGACGTACTTCGTGAAGATGGCCTCGGCGAGGCCCTCCACGTTGCCGCCCGCGTTCGCCTTGCCGAGTCCGGTGAAGTCGTTGACCGAAGCGTTCCCGATCCCCGCGAAGAGCAGGATCGCGAAGCCGAAGCCACAGAGACCGGCCAGCCAGCGCTGCCCCTTGATGGTCTCCTTCAGGGAGTCGGCGGCGGTGACACCGACGAGCATGACCACGAAGAGGAAGAGCATCATGATCGCGCCCGTATAGACGACGACCTGGACGATGCCCAGGAAGTACGCCCCGTTGGCGAGGTAGAAGACCGCCAGGATGATCATGGTTCCGGCGAGGCAGAGCGCGCTGTGCACGGCCTTCTTCATGAGGATCGTGCACAGGGCGCCGATCACGGCGACCGTGCCGAGCACCCAGAACTGGACGGCCTCACCGGTGGACGTGGTGTAGGCGGCGAGCTGCGTCATCGGTTGATCACCTCCCCCGACGCGGGCTCGGAGTCCCCGAAGGTGGAAGCGGCCTCCTGGGGCGTCTCCCCCTTGGAGAGGGCCACTTGGGGCACCGTGCCCGGTGCGGCCTCGGTGACCAGACCGCGGTAGTAGTCCTGCTCGTCCGTGCCGGGGAAGATCGAGTGCGGTGACTCGACCATGCCTTCCTCCAGGCCGGCGAGCAGCTGCTCCTTGGTGAAGATGAGCTTCTCGCGGCTGCTGTCGGCCAGCTCGAACTCGTTCGTCATCGTCAACGCGCGCGTGGGGCACGCCTCGATGCACAGGCCGCACAGGATGCAGCGGGCGTAATTGATCTGGTAGACGCGGCCGTACCGCTCGCCGGGGGAGTAGCGCTCCTCCTCGGTGTTGTCCGCGCCCTCCACGTAGATCGCGTCCGCGGGGCAGGCCCAGGCGCAGAGCTCACAGCCGATGCACTTCTCCAGGCCGTCCGGATGGCGATTGAGCTGGTGCCTGCCGTGGAAGCGGGGAGCGGTGGTCTTCTCCTGCTCCGGATACTGCTCGGTCAGCCGCTTCTTGAACATGGCCTTGAAGGTCACGCCGAAGCCCGCGACGGGGTTCTGGAACCCCTGCTTCGATTGGTTCGACTCGTGGTGGGGCTCGTGCTGGGGCTCTTTCTTCGACTCAGCCATCGGACGCCTCCTTTCCGTCACTTCGGGTTCCGTCACTTTGAGTATCCGGCCCACCACTGACAATCAACTCGCGCTCATCGCGCGGGCGTCGTCGCGGTACGGGCGGCAGGCTCTGTCCCGGCAGCGGCGGGACGGGGAATCCGCCCGCCATCGGGTCGAAGGCGACCGGCTCCTCCTCGACCGCCGCTTCCTTCTCGCGCTTGTCGCGGAAGATGTCGACGACCACGGAGAGCAGCAGGAGCGCGATGACTCCGCCGCCCCCATAGAGCGCGATCGAGGTGAAGTCGTACTCCTCGTTCCGCATCGCCCTGACCGTCGCCACGAGCATCAGCCAGACGACCGAGACCGGGATCAGGACCTTCCAGCCGAGCTTCATCAGCTGGTCGTAGCGGACGCGTGGCAGGGTGCCGCGCAGCCAGATGAAGAAGAACAGCAGTAGCTGAACCTTGATCACGAACCAGAGCATCGGCCACCAGCCGTGGTTCGCGCCCTCCCAGAAGGTGCTGATGGGATACGGGGCCCGCCAGCCGCCCAGGAAGAGGGTGACCGAGACCGCCGAGACGGTGACCATGTTGACGTACTCGGCGAGCATGAACAGCGCGAACTTGATCGACGAGTACTCGGTGTTGAAGCCACCGACGAGGTCGCCCTCGGACTCCGGCATGTCGAACGGGGCGCGGTTGGTCTCACCGATCATCGTCACGATGTAGATCAGGAACGAGACGGGAAGCAGCAGGATGTACCAGCGGTCCGCCTGCGCCTCCACGATCGCCGAGGTCGACATCGACCCGGAGTAGAGGAACACCGAGGCGAACGCGGCGCCCATCGCAATCTCGTACGAGATCATCTGCGCGCAGGAGCGCAAGCCACCGAGGAGCGGATAGGTGGACCCGGAACTCCAGCCCGCGAGCACGATGCCGTAGATGCCGACCGAGGCGACCGCGAGGATGTAGAGCATCGCGATCGGCAGGTCCGTGAGCTGCATCGTCGTGCGCTGGCCGAAGATGGAGACTTCGTTGCCCGCGGGGCCGAAGGGGATCACCGCGATCGCCATGAAGGCCGGGATCGCCGCGATGATCGGCGCGAGGACGTACACCACCTTGTCCGCGCGCTTGACGATCACGTCCTCCTTGAGCATCAGCTTGATGCCGTCCGCGAGGGACTGCAGCATGCCCCAGGGGCCGTGCCGGTTGGGCCCGATGCGCAGCTGCATCCAGGCGACGACCTTGCGCTCCCACACGATGGAGAAGAGCACCGTCACCATCAGGAACGCGAAGCAGAACACCGCCTTGACGGCGACGAGCCACCACGGGTCACGGCCGAACATGGACAGGTCTTCCGCCGCAAGCGGCACCATGTGGTGCATCACGACGTCACCTCCGGGGCCTCAGAGGGCTCCGGCAGGAGCGCCGGGCCGATACGGACGAGGTCGCCGGGGCGCGCGCCGGTGTCGGAAGTGACGCCTCCCCCGGTCGAGTTCAGCGGCAGCCACACCACGCGGTCGGGCATCTCGGTGACCACGAGCGGCAGTTCGGTCGCTCCCGCGGAGCCCGAGACGGCCAGGATGTCGCCGTCCTTGACGCCAACCTCGGCCGCGGTGGCCGCCGAGAGCCGGGCGACCGCGGCGTGCCGCGTGCCGGCGAGCGCCTCGTCGCCCTCCTGGAGGCGCCCTTGGTCGAGCAGCAGCCGGTGGCCCGCGAGAACGGCCTCTCCGGAGGCGGGCCTCGGCGGCTGAGCAGCGCTCTCCAGCGGCTCCGTGGCATGCGGGCCGTCCCACCCGCCGAGCCGGTCCAGCTCGCGCCGGGCGGTCTCCAGGTCGGGAAGTCCCAGGTGTACGTCCCCGGCGTCGGCCAGCATGTGCAGCACACGCGCGTCCGTCGGGGCCAGCGTGCGCGTCATGTGGTCCGGCTTGAGCGCGGCGCCGAACATGCGCGCTCTGCCCTCCCAGTTGAGGAAGGTGCCGGGCTTCTCCGCGACCGCGGCCACGGGGAGGACGACGTCCGCGCGCTCGGTGACCTCACTGGGCCGCAGCTCAAGCGAGACCAGGAACCCGACCTCGGAGAGTGCTTCACGCGCGCGTGCAGGATCGGGAAGGTCGGCGACCTCCACGCCCGCCACCAGGAGCGCGCCCAGTTCGCCGGTCGCCGCCGCTTCGATGATCTGGCCGGTGTCACGGCCGTAGCGGTGCGGGAGTTCCGCGACGCGCCAGGCGTCCGCGACCTCGTCCCGCGCGCGCGGGTCGGTGGACGGGCGCCCGCCGGGGAGCAGCGAGGGCAGCGCACCCGCCTCGATGGCGCCGCGCTCCCCCGCCCGGCGCGGAACCCACACCAGCTTGGCGCCGGTCGCGGAAGCGGCCCGTACGGCGGCGGTGAGCCCGCCCGGCACGGCGGCGAGGCGCTCGCCGACCACGATCACCGCGCCGGAAGCGCGCAGCGCCTCGGCCGCCCTGGCGCCGTCGCCCTCGAGGCCGACCTCCCCGCAGAGAGCGTCGAGCCACTCCGTCTCGGTACCGGGAGCGGCGGGCAGCAGCGTGCCGCCCGCCTTCTTCAGGCCCGGGGTCTGATGCGTGGCCAGGGAGAACGTCCGCTGTCCGTGCTTGCGCCAGGCCTTGCGAAGGCGCAGGAAGATCCCGGGCGCCTCCTCCTCGGCCTCGAAACCGACGAGCAGGACCGCAGGCGCCTTCTCCACGTCGGCGTACGTGACTCCGGCGCCGTCGAGGTCCCGGCCCCGGCCCGCGACACGGGCGGCGAGGAAGTCGGCCTCCTCACTGCTGTGCACGCGCGCGCGGAAGTCGATGTCGTTCGTGTCGAGCGCCACGCGCGCGTACTTGCTGTACGCGTAGGCGTCCTCCACCGTGAGGCGCCCGCCGGTCAGTACACCGGCCCGGCCGCGCGCGGCGGCGAGCCCGGTGGCGGCGGCTTCGAGGGCCTCGGGCCAACTGGCGGCCTCCAGCTCACCCGTCTGAGGGTTGCGCACCAGCGGTGTGGTCAGCCGGTCCGGCCTCTGCGCGTAACGGAAGCCGAAGCGCCCCTTGTCGCACATCCACTCCTCGTTGACCTCGGGGTCGTCCGCGGCGAGCCGACGCATGACCTTGCCGCGCCGGTGGTCGGTGCGGGTCGCGCAGCCGCCCGCGCAGTGCTCGCAGATCGACGGCGACGACACCAGGTCGAAGGGCCGTGAGCGGAAGCGATACGCCGCCGAGGTCAGCGCGCCGACCGGGCAGATCTGGATGGTGTTCCCGGAGAAGTACGACTCGAAGGGGTCGCCCTCGCCCGTGCCGACCTGCTGGAGGGCGCCGCGCTCGAGGAGTTCGATCATCGGGTCACCGGCGATTTGATTGCTGAACCGGGTGCAGCGCGCGCACAGCACGCACCGCTCGCGGTCGAGAAGCACCTGCGTGGAGATCGGCACGGGCTTCTCGAACGTCCGCTTCTTGCCATCGAAGCGGCTGTCCGGGTCGCCGACCTGCATCGCCTGGTTCTGCAGCGGGCATTCGCCGCCCTTGTCGCAGACCGGGCAGTCCAGCGGGTGGTTGATGAGGAGCAGCTCCATCACGCCGCGCTGAGCCTTCTCCGCGACCGGCGATGACAGCTGCGACTTCACGACCATGCCGTCGGTGCAGGTGATGGTGCAGGAGGCCATCGGCTTGCGCTGGCCCTCCACCTCGACGATGCACTGGCGGCAGGCGCCCGCCGGATCGAGCAGCGGGTGGTCGCAGAACCTCGGGATCTCGATGCCGAGGAGCTCGGCGGCCCGGATGACCAGCGTTCCCTTCGGGACGCTGATCTCGACGCCGTCGATCGTCAGCGACACGAGGTCTTCCGGCGGAACCGCTACCTCGCCTCCTCCGGAGGAAGCGCTCTGGCCCGCGGCGGAGCCGCTGCTTGAATTCAGTACTGTCATGCGTTCACCTCCGAAGGTGCGGCGGGCCGGTCGGCCCAGAGAGTCGACTTCGCCGGGTCGAAGGGGCAGCCCTTGCCGGTGATGTGCTGCTCGTACTCCTCGCGGAAGTACTTGAGCGAGGAGAAGATCGGCGACGCGGCACCGTCACCCAGCGCGCAGAACGACTTGCCGTTGATGTTGTCGGCGATGTCGTTGAGCTTGTCGAGGTCGGACATGACGCCTTTGCCGGCCTCGATGTCGCGGAGCAACTGCACCAGCCAGTACGTCCCCTCGCGGCAGGGCGTGCACTTGCCGCAGGACTCGTGGGCGTAGAACTCGGTCCAGCGGGTGACCGCCCGCACCACGCACGTCGTCTCGTCGAAGCACTGCAGGGCCTTGGTGCCGAGCATCGAGCCGGCGGCGCCCACTCCCTCGTAGTCCAGCGGGACGTCGAGGTGCTCGTCGGTGAACATCGGCGTCGAAGAGCCGCCAGGCGTCCAGAACTTGAGCCGGTGGCCCGCGCGCATCCCGCCGCTCATGTCGAGGAGCTGGCGCAGAGTGATGCCGAGCGGGGCCTCGTACTGGCCGGGGCTCGTGACGTGGCCGCTCAGCGAATAGAGCGTGAAGCCGGGGGACTTCTCGCTCCCCATCGACTTGAACCAGTCTTTTCCGCGATTCAGGATCGCGGGAACCGACGCGATGGACTCGACGTTATTGACAACAGTGGGGCATGCGTAGAGGCCCGCGACGGCCGGGAAAGGGGGACGCAGTCGCGGCTGGCCACGGCGGCCTTCGAGCGAGTCGAGCAGCGCGGTCTCCTCACCACAGATGTACGCGCCCGCGCCCGCGTGCACGGTGAGTTCGAGATCGAGACCGCTGCCCAGGATGTTCTCGCCCAGGAATCCCGCCTCTTTCGCCTCACGCACGGCCTCGTGCAACCGCCTGAGCACGGGGACGACTTCACCGCGCAGGTAGATGAAGGCATGCGAAGAACGGATCGCGTAACACGCGATCACGATCCCCTCGATGAGGGAATGCGGGTTCGCGAAGAGGAGCGGGATGTCCTTGCAGGTCCCCGGCTCCGATTCGTCGGCGTTGACAACTAGATAGTGCGGTTTCCCGTCTCCCTGCGGAATGAACTGCCATTTCATTCCGGTGGGGAACCCCGCGCCGCCCCGGCCGCGCAGACCGGAGTCCTTCACGTACGCGATGAGGTCGTCCGGCGCCATGGCCAGGGCCTTGCGCAGGCCCTCGTACCCCTCGTGCCGCCGGTAGGTGTCCAGCGTCCAGGACTTCTCCTCGTCCCAGAACGCCGAAAGCACCGGCGCGAGCAGCTTCTCGGGGCTGGTCTCGTTGTCGATCTCGGCTGCCAAGGTCATCACTCCCCCTCCTCGGCGGTCGGTCCGGCCGGGTGGGCCGGGTCGGATGCCGAGGTCTCCTGCGGTGCGTCGTGCGAGCTGAGGTGCTCGGCGGGCGCCTCGTCCTGCGGACCGCCCGCGCGTGGTTGGACCACGCGCGGCTGCGGCAACTCGCCCTTGGCCAGGCGAAGACCGATCAGCGAGGCGGGTCCTGCGCCGCCGCTCGCCTCGACGGCGCCGGCGCGCTCGTCCGGGAAGCCCGCCAGGATCCGGGCCGTCTCCTTGTACGTGCACAAGGGGGCGCCGCGGGTCGGCTCGACCTGCACGCCCGCGCGCAGGTCATCGACGAGCCGCTTGGCGGTCTCGGGAGTCTGGTTGTCGAAGAACTCCCAGTTGACCATCACGACGGGAGCGAAGTCGCAGGCCGCGTTGCACTCGATGTGCTCCAGCGTGACCTTGCCGTCCTCTGTGGTCCCTTCGTTGCCGACACCCAGGTGCTCCTGCAGCGACTCGAAGATCGCGTCGCCGCCCATGACGGCGCACAACGTGTTGGTGCAGACGCCGACCTGGTAGTCACCCGAGGGCTTGCGGCGGTACATCGTGTAGAAGGTCGCGACCGCGGTGACCTCGGCGGTGGTCAGGCCGAGCACCTCCGCGCAGAAGGCCATACCCGTACGCGTGACGTGGCCCTCCTCCGACTGCACCAGATGCAGCAACGGAAGGAGCGCGGACCGGGAGTCCGGGTAGCGGGAGATGATCTCCTTGGCGTCCGCGTCGAGCCTGGCCCGTACGTCGGCCGGGTAGTCGGGGGCGGGGAGTTGGGGCATGCCCAGGCTGACGCCCGTGCCCTGCCCCGCACCCTGCTGGGAAGAAGTGGTGGTCACCGGTCGACGCCTCCCATCACGGGGTCGATGGACGCGACGGCGACGATGACGTCGGCGACCTGGCCGCCCTCGCACATCGCCGCCATGGCCTGCAGGTTGGTGAAGGACGGGTCGCGGAAGTGGACCCGGTAGGGGCGGGTGCCGCCGTCGGAGACGACATGCACCCCGAGCTCGCCCTTGGGCGATTCGACCGCGGTGTACGCCTGCCCGGCCGGGACTCGGAAGCCCTCGGTCACCAGCTTGAAGTGGTGGATCAGGGCCTCCATGGAGGTGCCCATGATCTTCTTGATGTGGTCGAGCGAGTTGCCGAGGCCGTCCGGGCCGAGCGCCAACTGAGCCGGCCAGGCGATCTTCTTGTCGGCGACCATGACCGGACCCGGCGCGAGTCGGTCGAGGCACTGCTCGACGATGCGCAGCGACTGACGCATCTCCTCCAGGCGGATCAGGAAGCGTCCGTAGGAGTCGCAGGTGTCGGCGGTCGGCACGTCGAACTCGTAGTTCTCGTAGCCGCAGTAGGGGTCCGACTTGCGCAGGTCGTGCGGCAGGCCCGCCGAGCGGAGGACCGGTCCGGTGGCGCCGAGCGCCATGCAGCCCGCGAGGTCGAGATAGCCGACGTCCTGCATACGTGCCTTGAAGATGGGGTTACCGGTGGCGAGCTTGTCGTACTCGCCGAGGTTCTTCCGCATCTTCTTCACGAACTCACGGATCTGGTCCACCGCGCCCGGGGGCAGGTCCTGGGCGAGCCCGCCGGGCCGGATGTACGCGTGGTTCATGCGCAGGCCGGTGATCAGCTCGAAGATGTCGAGAACGAGTTCACGATCTCGGAAGCCGTAGATCATGATCGTCGTCGCGCCCAGCTCCATGCCGCCGGTGGCGACGCACACCAGGTGCGAGGAGAGGCGGTTGAGCTCCATCAGGAGCACGCGGATGACGGTGGCGCGGTCCGGGATCTGGTCCTCGATGCCGAGGAGCTTCTCGACCCCCAGGCAGTACGCCGCCTCGTTGAAGAACGGCGTCAGGTAGTCCATGCGCGTGACGAACGTCGTGCCCTGCGTCCACGTGCGGTACTCGAGGTTCTTCTCGATACCCGTGTGCAGATAGCCGATGCCGCAGCGGGCCTCGGAGACGGTCTCGCCCTCGATCTCCAGGATGAGCCGGAGCACGCCATGGGTGGAGGGGTGCTGCGGACCCATGTTGACGATGATGCGCTCGTCGTCGGACCGGGCCGCGGACTGGACTACCTCGTCCCAGTCACCGCCGGTGACTGTATAGACAGTCCCCTCGGTCGTTTCCCGAGCAGAAGCATGAGAAGTGGACATCAGCTGTACGACCTCCGCTGGTCCGGAGCCGGGATCTGGGCGCCCTTGTACTCGACGGGGATGCCGCCGAGGGGATAGTCCTTGCGCTGCGGGAAGCCCTGCCAGTCGTCCGGCATCATGATCCGCGTCAACGCCGGGTGACCGTCGAAGATCAGGCCGAAGAAGTCGTACGTCTCGCGCTCGTGCCAGTCGTTCGTCGGATAGACGGAGACCAGCGAGGGGACGTGCGGATCGGCGTCAGGGGCGCTGACTTCGAGCCGGATCAGGCGGTTGTGGGTGATCGAGCGCAGGTGGTAGACGGCGTGCAGCTCGCGGCCCTTGTCCTCCAGGAAGTGCACCCCGGAGACGCCCGTGCAGAGCTCGAAGCGCAGGGCCGGGTCGTCACGGAGGGTCTGAGCGACCCGGACGAGGTGTTCGCGCGCGATGTGGAAGGTGAGCTCGTCGCGGTCGACGACCGTCTTCTCGATCGCGCTCGTAGGAAGCAGCCCCTGTTCTTCCAGGGCCCCCTCCAGCTCGTCCGCGACTTCGTCGAACCAGCCACCGTACGGGCGCGCGGAGGCGCCCGGCATGGTGATGGTCCGCACGAGTCCGCCGTAACCGGTCGTGTCGCCGCCGTTGTTGGCGCCGAACATGCCCTTGCGGACGCCGATGACCTTGCCGGCCTCGTCGCGGGGGGCGGGAACTCCGTTCCCGTTCGCATCCCCGTTCAGGTGTTCGTCGTGCGCGTCGCTCACCGCAGCAGCCCCTTCATCTCGATGGTGGGGAGCGCCTTGAGGGCCGCCTCCTCCGCCTCGCGGGCCGCTTCCTCCGCGTTGACCCCGAGCTTGCCGCCCTGGATCTTCTGGTGGAGCTTGAGGATCGCGTCGATCAACATCTCGGGCCGCGGCGGACAGCCGGGCAAATAGATGTCAACAGGGACAATGTGGTCCACGCCCTGCACAATCGCGTAATTGTTGAACATCCCGCCCGACGAAGCGCAAACCCCCATGGAAATGACCCACTTGGGGTTGGGCATCTGGTCATAGACCTGCCGCAGAACCGGCGCCATCTTCTGACTCACACGCCCGGCCACGATCATCAGATCGGCCTGGCGCGGTGAACCGCGGAAGACCTCCATGCCGAAGCGAGCCAGGTCGTAGCGCCCGGCTCCCGTCGTCATCATCTCGATGGCGCAGCACGCGAGGCCGAAGGTCGCGGGGAAGACGGATGACTTGCGCACCCAGCCCGCGGCTTGTTCGACGGTGGTCAGCAGAAAACCGCTCGGCAGTTTCTCTTCGAGTCCCATGCTCTTTGGCCCCTCAGACCTTTAGTCCCATTCCAGGCCGCCACGCCGCCATACGTACGCGTACGCGACGAAGACGGTGAGCACGAAGAGCAGCATCTCCACGAGCCCGAAAATCCCCAGCGCGTCGAAGGTGACGGCCCAGGGGTAAAGGAAGACGATCTCGATGTCGAAGACGATGAAGAGCATCGCCGTCAGGTAGTACTTGATGGGAAATCGCCCGCCGCCGGCCGGAGTCGGCGTCGGCTCGATACCGCACTCATACGCCTCGAGCTTGGCGCGGTTGTACCGCTTTGGACCGATAAGCGTGGCCATGACCACGGAGAAGATCGCAAAGCCTGCCCCGAGGGCTCCCAGCACGAGGATGGGCGCATAGGCGTTCACGCTCCTCGCTCCTCTCAGTCGGCACTGACTGTTGGCGGTTGCATCGGACCGCAGCCCGCCCCACGAAGATCGCGTTCATGTGAAGCAGGTCACAAGCCCAACTGCCTCGCATCTTATGCCCGCCGGTCTGTGATCTGCGACACGGGGTGCGACAACGGCTTTGTGATCTCCACCACCTGACGAAGGATCATGAAGTCGGATGAGCGGTGATCTTCATACGCGAAGCGCCTGAGTGATCACCAGAGGTGACATCTCAGTGAGTTACCCCTGGTCGGGAGGGGGGAGCCCTATCAAGCGATGGCCGCCGCAGGCAAATTGGTGCTGGACGCGGCGGCTTGATAGTGGCGGCTCATTCACACTTTGGCGGGAGGGGTGCGGACGGAGGTGGACAGCAGCGGCCGCGTGCACAGATTCACGAGCCATCGAAGCGGCGTCTTCATGACGATCAGAACAGCGTCCGCGCGTGGGCGGTTCGGCAGCCGCCGACACTCACCCGTCGTCGGGGTCCGGCACCCCGCCGACACTCACCCACCGTCGATCCATCGTCGATCCGTCACCGATCCCCCATACGGGCAACACCCCTGATTTCTTCGGGAGATCTCAGAAAGGTCTCGGCAGGATCTCAGGGAGATCCCCTAGGGCTACTCCTGTGACCTGCGCCACATGAGCACCCACGGCAGAACAACCGGGCTTGGCCAACCGGCTCAACCGGTGGTAGTCCGCGGGCAATTCGGGCGTATCGCAGAAAACCCATGATCACAGGCGTGATCACCACTGTCCGCATTGCCCGTTACGGCGTCAATAAGAAGTGACACGCCCGGGATTCAGGGCCGTCGGGAGCAACTGTGGCGCAGACCACGTTTCTTGATGGGAACCCTGACTCCCTGATAGCGGTTGTTCTCATGTCCCACACCGCTCACATACCCAGCCACCGGAAGCCCCGTCGCAGCGCCTCGAAGATGGCCCTGCGCGCCGGAGTTGCCGGTGGCGTCCTCAGCACCCTGGCAGTGGCCGCGGCCGCTGGCACGGCGAACGCCGCCGAGCCGGTGACCGAGACCATCGAAATGCCCACGCTCACCGCAGATCTCTCCACGCAGATCGCGCAGTCCGCTGAAGCCACCCAGCAGACCGCCGACAGCTACGAGCTCCGTGCCGAGCAGGAAGCGGCCGCCGTGAAGGCGGCCAAGCAGGCCAAGGCAGACCAGGCCGCCGCCGAGAAGAAGGCGGAGGCCAAGGCGAAGGCCGAGGCCGCCGCCAAGAAGAAGGCGGAAGAGGAGCGCGCCTCGCGTGCCGCGGAGCGCACGACGCTCAGCGCCTCCGCGGACTCGGGCTCCGGCTCCGGCTCCAGCGCTTCCGCCGATGTGGCCGCCCCGGCCAGCGGCAGCGTCGGCACGGTCATCAGCTTCCTCAAGGCCCAGCTCGGCGACGCGTACGTCATGGGTGCCTCCGGACCCAACGCCTGGGACTGCTCCAGCCTCGTCCAGGCCGCGTTCAAGCAGGCGGGCGTGGACCTTCCGCGCGTCTCGCAGGACCAGTCGGTCTCCGGTACGCCGGTCTCGCTCTCCAACGTCCAGGTGGGCGACATCCTTTACTGGGGTGGCGCGGGCTCCGCGTACCACGTGGGTGTGTACATCGGTAACGGCCAGTACCTCGACGCCGCCAACCCCAGCAAGGGCGTTGTCATCCAGGACCTGTCGGGCTACCCCGCTGACGGCGCCGTGCGCGTCCTCTGAGGGCCCTCACAGCCACGCAGAAGGGCCGGGAACCCCGCTGGGGGTTCCCGGCCCTTCCGTGCGCCTCAGGTGAAGAGGCGGGCTTCAGGTGACGAGGAGCGCTTCAGGTGAAGAGGTGCGCCTCAGCCCTTCGGCGAGAGCTCGCCCATCTCCGACCAGCTGCTGCCCGGAATCTCCGTGTGGATGATTTCCGGGGTCGAGGCGATCAACCCGGACATCGTCTCCATGGCGGCCTTGAAGTGGTCGGAGTCCACGTGCGCCGCCCCCGCCTCCTGGGAGGCGAAGCCCTCCAGGAGGACGTACTGGTTGGGGTCGTCGACGCTGCGGGACCAGTCGTAGAAGAGGTTGCCCTCCTCCGCGCGCGTGGCCCGCGTGAACTCGGCGGTCCGCTCCAGCCAGCTGTCGGCGTACTCGGGGCGGACGGTGAACTTGACGGCGATGAAAATCATGCGACCACCCTCGTACTACCCACGGGGTGAGGGCAAATCGGACAGACCCTCACGCCTTCGGCGCCACCTTGCTCAGGCCGTTGATGATGCGGTCCATCGCGTCGCCGCCCGTGGGGTCGGTGAGGTTCGCCAGCATCTTCAGCGTGAAGCGCATCAGCATCGGGTGCGTCAGACCGCGCTGCGTGGCGATCTTCATGACCTTCGGGTTCCCGATGAGCTTCACGAAGGCGCGGCCCAGCGTGTAGTAGCCGCCGTACGTGTCCTTGAGGACCTTCGGGTAGCGCTGCAGCGCCAACTCCCGCTGGGCGGGGGTCTGACGGGCGTGCGCCTGGACGATGACGTCCGCCGCGATCTGCCCGGACTCCATGGCGTACGCGATGCCCTCGCCGTTGAAGGGGTTCACCATGCCGCCCGCGTCACCCACCAGGAGCAGCCCCTTGGTGTAGTGCGGCTGGCGGTTGAACGCCATCGGCAGGGCGGCGCCGCGGATCGGCATCGTCATGTTGTCCGGGGTGTAGCCCCACTCTTCGGGCATCGAGGCGCACCAGGCCTTCAACACCTCGCGCCAGTCCAGCTCCTTGTAGGCGGAGGAGGAGTCGAGGATGCCGAGCCCGACGTTCGACGTGCCGTCGCCCATGCCGAAGACCCAGCCGTAGCCGGGCAGGAGCCGGTCCTCGGCGCCGCGGCGGTCCCACAGCTCGAGCCAGGACTCCAGGTAGTCGTCGTCGTGGCGCGGTGACGTGAAGTACGTACGGACCGCGACACCCATCGGGCGGTCGTCGCGGCGGTGCAGGCCCATCGCGAGGGAGAGCCGGGTCGAGTTGCCGTCCGCGGCGACCACCAGCGGCGCGTGGAAGGTGACCGGCGTCTTCTCCTCACCGAGCTTGGCGTGCACGCCGGTGATGCGGCCCGTGCGGTCGTCGACGATCGGGGCGCCGACGTTGCAGCGCTGGTGCAGGCGCGCGCCCGCCTTCTGGGCCTGGTTGGCGAGCTGCTCGTCGAAGTCGTCGCGCTTACGGACCAGGCCGTAGTTCGGATAGGCGGCGAGTTCCGGCCAGTCGAGCTGGAGCCGTACGCCGCCCCCGATGATGCGCAGGCCCTTGTTGCGCAGCCAGCCCGCCTCCTCGGAGATGTCGATCCCCATGGACACGAGCTGTTTGGTGGCGCGCGGCGTCAGGCCGTCGCCACAGACCTTCTCCCTGGGGAACGCGGTCTTCTCCAGGAGCAGTACGTCGAGTCCGGCCTTCGCCAGGTAGTAGGCGGTCGTGGAACCGGCTGGCCCGGCCCCGACGACGATCACATCAGCGGTGTGTTCGGTGAGGGGCTGGGGCTCGGTCACGGCGGGTTCTCCCCAAGGCTCGAAATCTGTGTGCCGACGGGCACGGGTTATGGGCAGTCTATGCAGCGGTACCGATCAGCCGGCCGAAGGGCCACCCATGACAAAGCAGGCACGGCCGACGAACCGCGGCACACCGCTTCCGGCCCGCGCTGTAGCGGAACTACCCTGCCGGTACCGCCCGGGGGGTGACATCCGTGCCGAAGGCGCCCAGGACAGACGAGACGGACGAAGTGCTCGTGCCGCGGCTGATCGGTCTCATGGCCGTGGACGCGCGCGAAGCGGCGGCGAAACACGGCGTGGAGCTCGCGGCGCCGGACCGCTCCGGCTTCCACCTGGTCGTCCTCGATCATGTGGTCCGGCAGTACCCTCCGCCCGGCACGTGGGTTCCGCGCGACGCCGTCGTCACCGTCTGGTTCGACTTCGGCTCCGGCGAGGGCGAGGGCGAGGGCGGCGCGGGCGTACGCGAACCCCGCCACCCGGGGCCTCCGCGCGGCGGGCTCCGGCGGGAACTGGACGAGCCGGGGAACGAGGTCGGCGCCGTGCTGTAGCGCCGATCCCTGTGGACCGGCCGGCCTCTGTGGCGCCGGCCTCCGTGGCGCCGACCGCCGCCTCAGCCGTTGAGCCGCCAGTGTTCGAGGGCGATCCGGTGGTTCTTCTCGCCCTCGCCCGCGGGCCAGAAGTCCGCGCGCCAGGAGAGCAGGATGGCGTACTCGGTGCCGTTGTCCGCGACGTAACTCTGGTTCAGCGCATGGATCTCGCGGCCCGCCGTGTCGGTGTAGGTGTACTCCCAGATCGCGCCGCCGCGCCCCTGGAAGGTGTTCGGCTCCAGCCGCAGCCGCTGGTAGTCCGACTTCTTCGGGTCCTTCTTGGCGTCCTTCTCGATGTTCGTGAAGTTCTCGTACGAGGTGTAGGGGGCGTTCGGAACGACGCCGACGATGAACTGCTCAGGGCCGGTCGACCCGGCGTACACGATCTGGCCGGGACGCTCCTCGCCCTGCCGGGACCAGCCTTCGGGCACGGCGAACTCGAAGCCGCTCACGTCGGACACCAGGTCGGAGCCCGCGGGCAGTTCGGGGGCGGCGTCCACGGTGTCCGGGCTCGCGCTCGGCTCGTCCGTCGGGGTCTCGTCCGTGGGGCTCCCGTCCGTGGGCGCGTCCGAGGGGGACGGCGGGGGCGGCGTCGGGTCCTGGCTCCCGCTGACGGCCGGCTTGTCGTCCTTGCCTCCCGCCTTGTCGGCAGAGCCGTCGTTGTTGTCCTGCCAGAGCAGGACGCCGGCCGCGATGCCGCTGCCGATGAGGAAGGCGGCGGCGAGGGTGCCGACCCAGACCGCGGTGCGGCGGGAGTCGGGCGAGGTGGGGGGCTGCTGGTGCGGCTGGAAGGTGTGCGGGTCGTAGGCGGCGGGGGCGTAGGCGATGTTCGCGGCCGGGTCGTACGCGGGCTGCGACGCGGGGGGTGTGGGGGCGAGCCCCGGCGTGGGTACGCCCGTCGAGGCCGGTCCCACGATGCCGACCGCACCCTCGGTGGGCGCGTCGGCCAAGGAACCGGGAGCCAAGGAACCGGGAGCCGCAGTACCGGGAGCCGCGAAACCGGAAGCCGCGGACGCGTCGGGTGCACCCGCGGGGCCGCCCGGCATCGGCGGAACCTGCGGCATCGGCGCCGCGCCGGCCCCCGGCCGCTGCCCCGCCAGTTGCAGCAGGAACGGCGCGACGAGTGCGGCGACGAACACCCAGAGCAGCCCGAACAGCAGCGCGTCCGGCACGCTCACGCCCGTCTCGAAGCTGCCGTTGCCCGAGCCGCTCCCGCCTACGCCGCCGCCGAACTGCGACGAGGCGCTGCCGGTCGCGTCGACGCTGAGTCCGCCGACCCCGGCGAGGAGCAGGAAGAGACCGAAGAAGATCCCGGCGGCGAGGAGTTGCTCGCCCCGGTGCGCGGAGCGGCGTGCGGCGAGCAGGCCGAGGACGAGCGCGCACACCAGGCCGAGCGCCAACGCCCCCACGACCGCCCAGTCGTTGGTGACGTCCCCGAGCTCGGAGAGCCCGAAGGATTCGCTCTCGTAACCGCCGCCGTACGACGAACTGCTTCCCTCCACCGATGCGCCCAGTGGTGCTCCCCAGCCGAGGCCGAGGGCGGCGACACCGAGGTTCGGCAGCAGGAGCAGGGCGATGAGCAGGGGGGACACGTCCGTGTCGTCGAGGTCGGTGAGACCTTCGAGGTCGTCGATCTGCGCGAGGCTGATGAACGCGACGAGCGAGCACAGGACGAGCACGACGGCGAGCGCGCGCAGCGCGGTGCCGGTGGCGCGGAACGCCGCCTGCCAGCCGGGCCGTCGGGCAAGCCACTGGCCCAGGTCATGGCGGTGCAGCACACCGCAGGAGACGGCAAGGCCGAGTACGAGCGCGCCGAGCGCGGCAAGCACCGGCGACGAGGAGAGCTCGACACCCTCGATCTCGGGCTGGGCGAAGAGGCTGAGCACGAGCGTGCCCACGGTCACCAACAGCGTGACCCGCACGGCCGCTTCGAGCCCTGCCGTGCCGCCGCCGAAGCCTCCGGCGCGCAGGAGGACACGGGTACGCAGGACGCGTACGCCGATGAAGAGGGCCCCGATCCACAGGGCGGTGGCGGTGAGGGGAATGAGGTGCAGCGTGGCGCTGCCGTCGAAGGCGACGTCGACGCTTGTGCTCTCACCGCCGAAGAGGGACGACCGCTGCCGTTCGCTCCCCGAGATCTCGAAGCCGCCGCCCACGGCCTGGAGCAGCGTCGCGAGGGCGATACGGAGCCGGTCGCCGAATCCGACGACGACTTCGCCGTCATCTTGACCGTAGGAGGGAATGGCCAGCGCCACAGCCGCGACGAGCACCAACCCGACCGGCCACAGGGCGGCTTGCGCGGCCCCGGCCCAGTCCCCACGAAACGCCCGCCCGAGGAAGGCGCCGAGCGGGGAGGGCGCGGCGGGTGCCCCCGGGACGTACGCGGGCGGGGGCGGGGACGCGGGGGCGGCGAGCGCAGGCGCGGGCGGGAGCGCGGGCGCGGGAAGGGAGACCGCGGTGAACCCGGGCCCTTCGGGCGTGACTTCGGGCGTGCTGTCGGCCTTGCCTTCAGGCGTGCTGTCGGCCTTGCTCCCGGGCGTACCGTCCTCCGCGCCTTCGGGCGTACCGTCATCCACCCCTTCGGGCGTACCTCCGGACGCTGACGACGCACCGGCAGGCACATCAGCCTCAGCCTTCACCGGCGCCGCGTCCGCGGAGGTCAGCACACCGAGCTCCGCCTCGGGCAGTTCCGCGGGCCCCGCGTCCACCGTCGTGTCACGCGGACGCTCGCGCCCGCATTTCATGCAGAAGCGGGCCTCGTCAGGGGTGGGTGCCCCGCAGTGAGGGCAGTGCGACGCCATGGGAACGCTCCGTCATTGGGGAGATGACCAGAAAGACCGACCCGTGCCGAACGGTCCCGCGGCGGCCGACGCGAAAGAGCGGATTCGCATCGACACCGCCGCGTCGGCGGAGTCGTATCACAACGGACACATCTTGCCCGGCGGCTGGTTCCCGTCAACTCGGTTCACAGTGCGCGAATTCCGCGCTCTCCCGGTTCAGTCGGAGATCCGCCAGAAGGGCCCTAGGCCTTGAACCCCCGGTGCAGGGCCACGACCCCACCCGTCAGGTTGCGCCACGCCACCTTCGACCAGCCCGCTTCCTGCAACCGCGCGGCCAGCGTCGGCTGGTCCGGCCAGGAGCGGATGGACTCCGCGAGGTAGACGTACGCGTCGGGGTTGGAGGAGACCGTGCGCGCCACCGGCGGCAGCGCCCGCATCAGGTACTCCTCGTAGACCGTGCGGAACGGCGCCCACGTCGCGTGCGAGAACTCGCAGATGACGACCCGGCCGCCCGGCTTCGTCACGCGGTACATCTCCCGCAGCGCCTGGACCGTCTCCTGGACGTTGCGCAGGCCGAAGGAGATCGTGACGGCGTCGAACGTGTCGTCCTTGAACGGCAGCTTCGTCGCGTCCCCCGCCGTGAACGGCATCCAGGGGTGGCGTGCCTTGCCGACCTGCAGCATGCCGAGCGAGAAGTCGCAGGGCACGACGTACGCGCCCGCTCGGGCGAACGGCTGGGACGAGGTGGCCGTCCCCGCGGCGAGGTCCAGCACCTTTTGCGCGGGGCGCGCGTCTACGGCCTTCGCGACCTCCTTGCGCCACAGGCGTGCCTGGCCGAGCGACAGGACGTCGTTCGTGAGGTCGTACCGTTCCGCGACGTCGTCGAACATGGAGGCGACTTCGTGCGGCTGCTTTTCCAGGGTGGCTCGGGTCACCCGGCCATTGTGGCAGGCCGCTGATCGCGCAGTTCCCCGCGCCCCTGAGGGCGCCCTGCGGGGCTCCCCTCAGCGCGCTCGGTACACCAAGCGGCCGCCGATCACCGTAGCCACGCACGTCTCCGGCCCCCGCACCACCAGCTCCGCACGGTCGGCGACGTCGAAGATCGCGAAGCGGGCCGGGGCGCCCTCCCCCAGGGGTGGCAGGAGGACCAGAGGGGTCGGTGACAGGGACGCCGGGCCCGGCAGCTGTGGTGGGCGTTGGCCGACCGCCAGGCCCGCCCTGCGGACGGTGTCGACGACGGGCCGGGCCCGCAGTTCGCCCGCGATGGCCACCGTGCCGTACGCGAAGAGCCGCTGTACGCCCCGGCGGGCGCTGGCGCCCACCCGGGACGGGTTGACGCGGAAGAGGGCCCGCGCCCGCTCCCCGCCGATGGGCTCGGTGCCGAGCCAGTCGGCCTCGCGCGGGTCGGGGTGGTAGGTGGCCTCGAGGAGTTCGGGACCGTACGGGTTGAGCAGGCCCGGCGTGAGGATGCCGGGCCAGCGCCTGACGCGGGCGGCGGGATCAGCGGCCACCAGCTCCTCGTACGGGCCGACGGCGGCGACGCTCGCCCCGTCGACCAGGACCGCCGCCTCCGGTGTGCCGTCGGCGACGTGAAGTGTGCGCACCGCGGCCTCAGTTGGCGGCGAGGAGCTTCAGCTCGGGGTGAGCCGTGCCACCCTCGATCGCCGTGGACGAGATGTGCGAGGCGACGCGGTCGTCGGTCGGGTCGTTCGCCGGGTCGTCGTGCACGACGAGGTGCTCGTACGTCGTGGCGCGCTGGGCCGGGACCCGGTCCGCGGTGCGGATCATGTCGATCATGTCGCGCAGGTTGTTGCGGTGCTTGGCACCCGCGGAGGAGACGACGTTCTCCTCCAGCATCACCGAGCCGAGGTCGTCGGCGCCGTAGTGCAGGGTGAGCTGGCCGGCCTCCTTGCCGGTGGTCAGCCAGGAACCCTGGATGTGGGCGACGTTGTCGAGGAAGATCCGCGAGATCGCGATCATGCGGATGTACTCGAAGATGCTGGCCTGCGTCCGGCCCTTGAGGTGGTTGTTCTCGGGCTGGTACGTGTACGGGATGAAGGCCCGGAAGCCGCCGGTCCGGTCCTGTACGTCGCGGATCATCCGCAGGTGTTCGATGCGCTCGGCGTTGGTCTCGCCCGTACCCATGAGCATCGTGGACGTCGACTCGACGCCGAGGTTGTGGGCGATCTCCATGATCTCCAGCCAGCGCTCGCCGCTCTCCTTGAGCGGGGCGATGGCCTTGCGCGGGCGGGCCGGGAGCAGCTCGGCGCCGGCACCGGCGAAGGAGTCGAGCCCGGCGGCGTGGATCCGCTGGATCGCCTCATCGGCGGAGACCTTCGAGATGCGGGCCATGTGCTCGATCTCGGAGGCGCCGAGGGAGTGGATGACCAGCTGCGGGAAGTTCTTCTTGATCGCCGCGAAGTGCTCTTCGTAGTACTCGACGCCGAAGTCGGGGTGGTGCCCGCCCTGGAACATGACCTGCGTGCCGCCGAGCTCGACGGTCTCGGCACAGCGCCGCAGGATGTCGTCGAGGTCGCGCGTCCAGCCCTTCTTGGTGTCCTTCGGCGGGGCGTAGAAGGCGCAGAACTTGCAGGCGGTCACACACACGTTGGTGTAGTTGATGTTCCGCTCGATGATGTACGTCGCGATGTGCTCCGTACCCGCGTACCGGCGGCGGCGAATCGCGTCGGCGGCGGCGCCGAGCGCGTGCAGCGGGGCATCGCGGTAGAGGTCGAGCGCCTCTTCGGCGCTGATCCGCCCACCTGCGGCGGCACGGTCGAGGACGGACTGAAGGTCGGCCTTCTCGGTCACCGGGAGGTCCCTTTCATAAGGGTTGCGGACGGACTGATCCAGCGTACGCCAGCCGATTCCGCCGCCCGACGTCAGGCGGCGTACGCCCCGACGAGCAACCCCACGAACGCGCCACCGATCAGGAAAGGACCGAACGGGATCGCCGTCCGGCGTCCGGCGCGGCGGGCGACGACGAGCCCCGCCCCGTACAGGGCGGCCAGCAGGAACCCGGCGAAGGCCCCGAGCAGCACCACCCCCCACCCGTACCAGCCGAGGGCGGCCCCCAGGCTCAGCGTCAGCTTCACGTCACCGAAGCCCATGCCGTTCGGGCTGATGAGGAAGAGCACGAAGTACGCACCCCCGAGCGCGAGCGCCCCGTACAGGGCGTGCGGCCAGGAGCCGCCGTGCTCGGGCAGCAGCGCGGCGCCCGCGAGCAGTACCAGCGCGGCCACGGCGAGCGGCAGGGTCAGCACGTCGGGCAGCCGGTGCACCCCGAAGTCCACGACGGCGAGCAGCACCCCGAAGGGCGCGAGCAGCAGCCAGACGGCGAGCTCTGGCCGCGGGCCCGTGGCGGCGGCGAGGGCGGCGCAGACGAGGGCGGTGGCGAGGGCGACACTGAGGCCGCGGGGCCCGAAGCGATCTCCTCGCGGGCACCGCGCGAGCCCGGCCCAGCCGCCGAGGGGATGCCCGTCGGGGCATTCGGCGCGCCAGGCCTCGCCGGGCGCCACGGACAGCCGGTAGGCGGCGCGGGGCACGAAGAGCCCGGCGATCGCGCCCCAGAGGGCGCCACCGACGACCGTGATCAGCAACAAGGGGGTCGACTCCCCGTCAGCTGACCGCGGTCAGGCCGCTGCGCCAGGTGGGCAGCAGCTCGTCCAGCAGGGCCTCGGTCCGGGGCGGCACGCCCCGCGCCCCGCTGCGGGCGACGAGGTCGGTGGCCACCTGCTGAAGACGGCCCGGGTCCCCCAGCGTGTGGGTGGCCCGCAGCAGCTCGTTCCAGAGCCGCTCGTCCCCCGGCGCGGAATTCAGCGAGGCGTTCAGCGCCTCGATGGCCTTCTCGGCGCGCCCCTTCTCCAGGTGGAACTCGCACAGGGCGAGCCCGATGTCGGCGACGAGCAGCGGCAGCTGCGCGTCGATGATCTCGTGGGTGAGCCACGCGTACCGGCCCTGCGGCCGGTCCGAGAGCAACGGCCCGCGTACGAGCACCAGAGCGTCGGTGAGCATCCGCCCGCGTACGGCCCGGCTGTTGGCCCCGCGCCCCTGGGTCGCCTCGTGGTACAGCGACCGCAGAACATCCAGATCGGAGACGACGGACTTGGCGAGCGTGAGTCGGCCGTTCCCGTCGGCGCGCAGCCGGGGCGTCCCGTCCGGCTCGGTGCCGAGCCACTCCCGCAGCCGTTCGATGAGCGCGTCCCGTACGTCCTCGGTGACACCGCGCGGCCACAGCGCGGAGGAGAGCACCCGCGGGTGCACGCCCTCGCGGTGCATCAGGAGCAGCGCGAGCGCCTCGTGCATCAGCGGGCTGCGCTCGCCGTCCGGCGTGTCGAGGCCGATGATCTCGTACGTACCGACGAGGCGCGCGTAGACCGCGGGCCGCCCCTGCTCGGTGACGTCGACGAGGAAGGGAGGCGTGGCGGCCGTACGCCCGGTACCGGCACCGCCCCGGCCCTCCTCCTCGCCCGGGTCGGCGTCACGGAACAGTTCCACGACGGCCCGCTGCTGGGCCTCGGGCAGCGCCTGCGCCTCCAGCTCAAGGCCGAGCAGCGGGGCGAGCAGCTTGCCCTCGGGGGTGATCTCCATCTCCCAGGCGGCGCCCGGCAGGTCGCCGGACTCGGTGCCGACGAGGTACCCGATGCCCAAACGGCTCGCGTCGGCGGCCAGTTCGGCGAGCTTCACGGCGTCGTCCCCTTCGGGCTCGGCGGCGAGCAGCACGAGGTGCGGCGCCCAGCGCGTGTGCTGGGCGGGGCCGGTACGACCGGTGAGCACGGAGTCGTGCCCGGCCGCCCCCAGGGCCCCGCGCCGCTGCCGCGTCTCGGCCTCCATCGTCTCGATGAGCGCCTCGATGCCGTCGAGGTGCCGCAGGCGGTTGGGCGCGAGCGGCGTCAGGTCCTGCCCGAAGCCGACGAGGGTGATGGTCATGCGGTCGGACCACCCGTTGGTGGCCAGCTCGGCGGCGACGGAGGCGAAGACGGCGGCGCGGTCGGCCTCGGTCCCGCTCAGCGAAACGACACCGGGCACGGCTTCGAGGTTGAGCAGCAGCCGCGAGTCGTCGAGCGTTCCCAGGCTGACGAGCCCCGGGTAGGGAGCGGCGGTGTCCATGTCCTCGTACCGCTCGGCATCGGTCCGCGCCAGCATCCAGAACGTCTGGTCCTGCCCCAACTGCCAAGGCGCGGGCGGCCGTCCGGCGGGCTGGGCGAGCTGGAGATGCAGATCGCCGTTGCTGAGCCAGGCGGCGTAGACGGTGGGCAGCGCCCGGGACTCCTCGGCGAGGGCGGCGGCGAGCCCCCTCAACGACAGATCAAGCAGGCGTACGCCCTCGGGGTCGGCCCCCACGAGCAGCGCGTCCTGCGCATCGGCCGCGCCCCCGGTCGGCGTCGGCGGCTCCATGCCGCGACGCCCGCCGACGGCGCCCATGGCCGACTGCCACAGCGCGTGACGGCGACGGCGTCCGAGCGCGCCGAGCAGCCCGGCGGCGAGAAGCGGAGCACCGATGAGCGCCTCGGGCAGTCCGAAGGAGGAGCCCTCGGACTGGCCGGCGGTGGCGGTGGCTTCCTGCTGTCCCTGCCCCTGCCCCTGTTCCTGCCCCTGTCCCTGCCCCTTGCCGGCGCCGGAGGGCCGCTGCTCGGGGATGGTGATGTGGGCGGTGTCGCGGTCGACGGAGCCGCCGCCTTGCTGACCGCCGCCTTGCTCGCTTCCCTTCTGCCCCGACTTGGCGTAGTCGGAGATCTGCTCCTTCACGTCCTGCGAGACCTTGGGCGCCTCATCTGGCATCTCGACGAGCTCGCCGCCGTGCGCGTCCGCGGGCATCTCCATGATCCAGCCGGGCCGGATGAGGCTGGCCTCGGACAGACGGGATCCGTCGGGCTGCTCCCGGTCCTTGTTGAGCTGGTAGATCTCCTTGTACCGCCGCCCGTCCCCGAGATGCCGCTCGGCGATCTCCCACATGGAGTCGTGGTGACGGCCTTCGGGCGGCTGGATCCGGTAGTACTTGGTGTCTCCGCTCTTGCTGCCATCGGCATGGGCGGCCACCTGCTCGGCCTGCTCGGCGACGGCGCTCGCGGCGCTGCCTGCCTGCTCCTGCCCGAAGAGACCGCCGGGGGTCTGCTGGGCGGAAGCGGCGGAAGCGGGCTTCTGATTACCTTCCAGGGACTGCCCGAACTGCGAGAGCCCCGGCGCGAAGCTGGCCGCGGTGGCACCCACCAGGAGCAGGGCGGCGACGAGTTGACGGGCGAGGAGCTGACTGCCGCCGGCGCCGGGAACGCGCCCCGGCATGCCGACACCGGAGAGCGCCGCCTTCACCTCGACCAGTACGCAGGCGGTGAACTGGGCCCAGGCCAGCCAGACCACGACGGTCAGTACATTGACGAACGTCCCGACCGTGATCTCCTGCTGCAACCAGTCCAGCGAGGGCGCGCCTCCCGGGAGCGGCCACCCCACGGCGATCGCAAGAGCCCCGGGCACGCCGAAGACGAGCGCGGCCAACGCGACAAAGGCGAGGAACGCCTTGACGAAGTCCCCGAACGTACGACGACGCCGGGGCAGCGGCTGCGGCGTCCGATTCCGTGGAGCCGACGGGCCGCCTGTCGAACTTGAAGTGGTGCGCGCCATGGCGGGTGTCCTGTTGTCCTCTGAGAGGGAGCGGATAGAGATCTGGGTCAGCGGTCGGTCTATGCGCTGAGCGTACTGAGGCGATGGTACGGAAGGGGCCGGAGGTCATACAGGGGCAACGGCTTCAGCGGGCTTCCGTGGTTGCCCGTTTACGCCCGAGTTGCGCGGTAAGCCCAACTCTCCTTGCGCGAATGACCCCTTCCCTGAGTCCTTCCAGGGGCAGGGGCGCACCGGTCACTCTCCCCGCGCGTCACAGTTTCGGCACGGGTTCACTGCACCCACGTACCACTTGAGGACCCTTCGCTTCCGTCACCGCACAGAACGCGAGAGCCTTCACAGGGCCCACCAGTACTGGTAACCCACGCCTGATAACTTCGTCCGGCTCCATTCTCTCCTGCACACAGTCGATCTCTGGGGGACTGCAATCGTGGCCCGTCGCTCTCTGCCCGCCCTCGCCGCCTTGGCGGCGAGCACGACCCTGCTGCTGACTGCCTGTGGGGGCGGGAGCGACGACTCCTCGGACAAGATCGAGGGCGCGGGGCAGGGGTCGGGCAAGCCGTCGGCTTCTGCGTCTACGGACGACGGGAGCCCGGACGTAAGCGTGCCCAAGGACCTGAAGCTGGTCTTCGACTTCAGCAAGCCGTCGGACCCGAAGCAGGCGGCGGCGGTCGACAACGCGGCCAACTACATCCGCGCCCTGAAGCACGGCATCGTGCAGCAGGACGAGAACGACCCCGCCTACAAGCACTACTCGGCCGCACAGGCGGCCCAGTACGCGAAGACTCAGATCAAGACGTGGGTCAAGGGCGGCTGGGTGCCCACCGGTACGGACCGCTACTTCAAATCCGAGGCGACCGAGCTCGGCGAGGGGAAGGCCGTCCTCGTCACGTTCTGCCGGAACCAGGCGAAGTCGTTCAGCAAGGACATCAAGGGCGGCAAGATCCACTACGGCAAGGAATCGCTCGACAGCTACCAGAAGTTCAGCGTGCTCATGAGCCGACCGCAAGGCGACGCCAAGGTGTGGAAAGCGCAGACGGTCGAAGTCCAGGGGAGGGTCAAGGAATGCCGCGGATGACCAGGAACCTTCGCGCACGGCAGTGGCTCGCGGTGGCCGGAGTGGCGGCCCTGGCGCTGGGTTCGGCAGGAACGGCGCAGGCCGACGACATTCCCGGCGGCACCACGCAGCCACCACCGGCGCCCGTGGAGGGCGGTGCGGACAACAACGGGAACCTGTCGGCCAAGACATCCCAGATAAAGATCAAGTACGTGAGCGGTGGGGGCGGCGACGGTAAGAAGGGCAACCTCGCGCCCATCGACCCCAACTGGGAGCCTCCGGCCTGTTGGTACGAGCCGGCCTTCACGCCCGCGCAGCTCAAGGACTTCGCGGAGAATGACGGCGGCGGCGATGTCGGCATCCACCAGTCGTGGTTCGGCAAGGGCCTCTGGACCGACCACTACAGGGACGGAAAGCCGGAGAACAACTTCGACCTCCACTCCCCCAAGGACAGCGTCGCCGAGGGCTACAAGGACTACAACGAGGGCAAGAAGGGGTACTTCTGGCGCGGCGTCGCGCCAGACCCCTCCGACCCCAAGTCCTGGGACTGCGGCCGCATCATGTTCTGGGTGGACGCGGGCGAGATCCCGGACGACCCGAACGCCCCGACCCCGGAGATGCTCGCCGAGTACGCCTACGACAAGGTGAAGGTGCCCGACACCGAAGTTGAGCTGAAGCCCGAGGCCAAGTCGACCGTGAACCTGCCCACGTGGGCCTGGCTGGACAAGGGCACCTTCAAGGACGTCAAGGTCCGCGCGGAGCTGCCGAACACCCCTCTGTGGGCGGAGACGACGGCGACGCCGAAGAGCCTGCACCTGGAGCCGGGCACGAAGGACGCCGAAACCTTCCCCGCATCGGGCGAGTGCGAGATCAACGAAGACGGCAGCATCGGCACCCCCTACACCCAGGGCAAGTCGAAGCAGGACCCGCCGTGCGGCATCAAGTACCTGCGTGCCACGGACGGGAAGCCGTTCCAGCTGAAGGCTTCCATCACCTGGGAAATCTCCTGGGAAGGCACGGGCGGCGCAGGCGGCACCATGCCTGACGGCACCTTCGAGACGACCCAGGACATGAACGTCCAGGAAATCCAGTCGATCAACCGCTGAGGGACCAGCTGACCGGACCACGCGATATCGTCGCTGACCGTCGGCGGGACGCGGAAAGCTGCACAAGGGGGACAAGACCATGGGTGGTAAGGGCAAGAGCGACCTCGCGCTCCCGCTCAGCGACCTGGAGGACTACGGAAGCCGGTTGCGGTCCGTCAAGGACCGCATGAACCGTACGAAGAAGACCTTCGAGTCCTACAAGGACGACATCGGCGACGGCGGTGTGTACGACGCGCTCGAGGACTTCGAGTCCAACTGGGAAGACGGCCGCGAGGACATCACCCAGCAGCTGACCGCGCTGGCGGACATGTCCGACGCCGTCGTACGCGAATTCAAGAAGCTGGACGACAAGTTGGCGAAGGACGTCTCGGAGGGCGTGAAGGAAAAGGGCGGCAAGGGGAAGAGCAAGGGAGAGGGCGACTAGCAAGCAGCCTCCTCCGCACGCACTCCCGTGCCCGGGTCAGCCCGCAGCCCCCTCAGCCGGAGGCCCTCAGCCGACCTCGTTCTCCGCGATCGCGCTCCCCCGTACCGTTACGTCCCCGCCGTAGAACAGGCCGGTGAACACCGGGCTGTACGTCAGTTGGACCTCGACCTCCACCTGGTCCGCGTTGGCCGTCACGCAGTGGGTCGCCGCGACGTCCGCCGCGGTCATGTCCGTCGAGCGGGCGTACGCCTGGGCTCTGGCGCCGCAGTTCTCGTAGTTGATGGGGGCACCCTTGGCGCCCTCGTAGATGCCCTCGCGGTCGACGTCCTGCGCCGCGTACCGCGCTGCCTGCTCCGCGATGTCGGCGGCCCGCTCCCGCTTGGAGATCGAGAGGCCGCCGTCGATGACGAAGGCCGAGAGCGAGAGGAAGACGAGCGCGAAGATGATGACGGCACCCGCGCCCGAGCCACGGTCGTCGAGGCGTCCGCGACGAATGGCCACCCAGTCCCGTACGAGAGGAGCGAGGCTCACACCGACCTCCGGTACGGGTCGAGCGAGGAGCTGAAGCTGGCCGTCAGCGTGGTCGGCACGTCGAGGCCGATCATGTCCAAGCCCCGCACTTTGCAGCTCACTTCCACCGTGAAGAAGGGGTCGACCTCGGCCTGGAAGCCGTCGCTGGTCTTGTTGACGTCGACCGGGCCCGAGCAGACGTCCGCGAGGTCCGCTTCCGCGGCCGCCTTCGCCTCCGCCATCGCCGTGCCCAGATCCTTCTGGATCGATCCCGCACGCGCCGCGTCCCGCGCCGCTCCGTCGATGGCCCCCCGGCCGTCGACGAGCTGGCCGAAGGCCACCAGGACCAGGATGAAGAGGATCATCACCGGAGCGAGGATGACCACCTCGATGGTCGAGAGCCCCCGGTCGGACCGCGGGTCGAACGCGTCGCTTCGACGAACGGCTCGTGCCCATGCGTTCCTCATCAGCCGCCCTCCCCCTCTTCCACGAACCGCTCCACCGGCCCTGACGACTGCGCGTGCACCGTCAGGTCGAGGCCCGGGAAGACCGAGGGCACGTTCGCGGTGATCTCCACCCCGACCGTGTTCGCCTTCGGCTCCATCGTCTTCACGTCGGGGCTGATCACCAACTGCGGTCCCAGCTGCTGGATGTAGGCGTCGACCACGTCGCGCGCATCGCCCCGCCAGCCGCCCGGGTTCTCGTCAGCCGTCGCACGGGCCTTGCGCGCTCCCGCCTGGGCCGCGGCCTGGGCGACATGATCCGCGAAGAAGTACAGCGCGAACTGCACCGTCGCGAAGATCATGAAGAACAGCACCGGGGTGAGCAGTACGAACTCGATCGCGGTCATGCCGGATTCACCGCGGGTGGAGGCTGACTCCACCCTGCGGCGTACCCATCGCTTCACGCACCCGCGCACTCGTCCCCGCCTTCGCTCCCCGGTATCCGATTGATCAGCAGGTGCTGCCGGCGTCCGCGCCCTTGATGCAGTCGCCGACCTTCTTGGCCCCCGAGCCGAGCGCCTCGTTGATGATCGCGGCGACCACGCCCACGATCGCCACGACAACCGCCGAGATGATGACCCACTCGACCGCGGACGCACCCCGGTCGAGCTCGCCGGACCGGGCGCGCTGCACGCGGCCCTGCAAGAAGGTGATCACGAGGTCCAGACCGGGGTTGCCGGTGCTGAAGTTCCGTCCGTTCATGGTGAGTTGTCCTTTCAGGAGTGGGGGGAAGGTTCCCGGGCGGCCGCCGTCGGCCGACCCGTCCGTCGCCGTAAGATCGCTAGACCTGGAACACGCGCATCGCCGCCGGGAAGATGAGAAAGACCAGGAAACCTGCGCAGAGGAGCAGCTGGGCGACGAGCATCGACTGGGACTTCTCGCCCGCGCTGCCCTCGATCTCGGCCATCTCGCGGTGCCGCATCGTCTCGGCGCGGGAGGCCAGCGACTCGCGCACCTTCGCGCCGTCGTCCGCCACCAGCGCCAGGGACGCCGACAGGTCTTTCAGCTCCTCGACGCCCAGCTCCTCGCCGAGTGTGCCCAGCGCCTGCCACTGGCTGATGCCGGTGATCCGGGCGTCGGCCAGCGCGCTGCGGATACGCCGCGCCGCCCAGCCGTCGGAGACCTCCGCCGCCGCCATCAGGGCCTCGGGGAGGCCGCGGCCGCCTGCCAGGCTCATCGACACCAGGTCCAGGTAGGCACCGATGACGCGGCGCAGGTCGCGCCGCTTGCTCGCGGCGTCCCGCCGCACTTCGAGGTCGGGAAGGAAGAAGAAGAGGGCGCCGAACATCAAGGCCAGCCAGACCGGGATGATCGGGCTCCTGCCGACACCCAGCGTCCAGATGATGGCGAACAGGAACGGCCCGAAGAAGACACCCGTGGCCGCGAGCAGCGTCTTCGTCGCCAGGAACTTCTCCCAGCTGCGTTCGAGCACCGCCAAGTCGGCACGCAGCGAACGCTGTTCCCAGCCCTGCTGGAGATAGAAGTCCGCGACTCGCGTACCCACGCGGGAGCGCACCGTCCCGAGCCGGCCGGAGTCGCCCTTGCCTTCACCGGAGGTGGCGCGATGCGATGTCTCGTACGCCGCCCCCCGAGCCCGCATCGCGTCGATCCGCGCGACGGTCGCGACCGCACTCCGCTTTGAGGGCATCAGGGCACGTACGAGGGCGTAGATGCCCAGGCCCATGATGGCGCCGATCACTATCGGCATCGTCAGGCTCATCGTCGTACCCCCTCAGGATTCGAATAGCCGGGCTGACCGGACTGACCAGGCTGCCCGGATTGACCAGGCTGACCGTACGGTCCGGACGGCCCCGCCAGCGGCGCCTGAGCACCCGTGCCAGGGGCGGAACCCGGCCCCCGAGGCCGCACGAACTGCACCCCCGGCTCGTCCCGGACCAGGAAGCGGTCCGGCGTCTCCACCGTCGACAGCTTGCGCAGCCACCAGAAGCCGAGCGCGAACAGGCCGCAGACGCAGGCGAGTACGAGTTGGCCGACCGCCGTGCCGTAGGGCTCGACGAACTCGCGGTTGAAGATTGAAAGGCCGAGCACGAACGAGACTGACACCGCGACCACGATCTGCACCGACCGCCGCGTCGACGCCCGCTGCGCCATCACGCGCTGGCGCATGTCGACCTCTTCGCGCGCCGACTTGGCCAGGGCGCCAAGGACCTGCCTCAGACCCGGACCGCGCAGCTTCGCGTTGAGGATCAGTGCCGCCACGATGATGTCCGCCGACGCGTCGTCGATCTCGTCGGCCAGGACCTGAAGGGCCTCGGGAAGCGGCGTACGGGCACGCAGTCGGTCCACCAAGGCGTCCAAGTGAGGACGGAGGACAGGAGCCGCCGCCCGCGCCGAGGCGGGAATCGCCTGCTCCAGGCCCACCGCGCCCGCGATCGTGTCGCGCAGGGACTCCGTCCAAGCGGCGAGGGCCTCCACGCGCTTCATCTGCGCGCGCTCCTCCGCCGCGCCGCCGAACAGCTTGTCCCAGAAGAAGACGAGGATGCCGGACGCGATGCCCGCCACCGCCCAGCGAGTCAGGAGAAGCACCACAAGGCCCACGCCGATCGCGAGCGACCCGCGCCGGCCCGCGAACCGGATCAGCTCGCTCATCCGCTCGCTGGCCTTCTGCTTCTCGTGCTCGGGCTTCACCGGCAGACCGCGCAGCGCGATCGCGAGGACCGCGATGCCACCGCCGACCGCGACGCCGCAGCCCAGTGCGTACAGGACGGGCAGCGAGAAGAGGCCGCCCATCGAGCCGAGTTCGCCCAGAGCCGCAAGCTCGGTTGAGTTCATGTCGTGCTCACCCCCATTGCCCGGCGGGGCGGTAGCCGAACTGGGCCAGGTCGTCCATACAGGCGATCGGCGCGTGCGCGACGACCTGCCCGTTCGAGGCCTCCGCGAAGACCTCGCTGGACAGGACGCGGCCGTCGACGCCGTTGACCTCGCGGACCGAGGTCACCATGCGCTGGAGCTTGCCGCCGGTCTGGTAGTTGTTGCGCCGCTGGATGAAGACGACGAAGTTGACGGCTCCGGCCACGAGCATCTGGCTCGCCTCGATGGGCAAGCGCTCGGCGGCCTGGAGGGCGTACGTCGAGATGCGGTTGAAGACCTCACTCGAACTGTTGGCGTGGATCGTGGAGAGCGAGCCGTCGTTGCCCTGGGACATCGCGTTCAGCATCGTCACGATCTCGTCACCGAGGACCTCACCGACGATGACGCGGGACGGGTTCATGCGCAGTGACCGGCGCACCAGCTCCGCCATCGAGATCGTGCCCTGGCCCTCGGAGTTGGGCAGGCGTTCCTCGAAGGCGACGACGTTCGGGTGCAGGTCGGCGAACTGGTCGAGGCCGAGCTCAAGGGCTCGCTCGACGGTCACCAGACGCTCGTGCGGCGGGATCTCGTTGGCGAGCGCCCTCAGCAGAGTGGTCTTCCCGGCGTTCGTCGCGCCCGCGATCATGATGTTCTTGCGGGCCCGCACCGCGCACGCCAGGAAGTGCGCGACCTCGGGGGTCACCGTGCCGTTGCCCACCAGGTCCGACATGAAGACCTTGCCCATGCGGGCACGTCGGATGGAGAGCGCGGGGCGCCGCGTGACGTCCATGACGGCCGACAGACGCGAGCCGTCGGGGAGCCGGAGGTCGAGCTGCGGGTTGGCGGAGTCGAAGGGGCGCGAGGAGAGGCCGGAGTACGCGCCGAGGATCTGGATGAGCTCGATGAGCTCCTCGTCGGTCTCGGCGACCGGATCGGCCTTGGTCTCGCGTCCGTCGGCGTATCCGACGAAGACCTGGTCGCACCCGTTGATGTCTATGTTCTCGACCTCGGGGTCGTCGAGCAGCGGCTGGAGCCGTCCGACGCCGAAGAGCGCCGCGTGCACGGCGGCCGCGTACTTCTCCTCGGTCTCGGCGTCCAGCGGGGTGCGCCCGGCGTTGATCTCTATCCGGGCGTACTCCTCCAGGATCTGGGCGATGACCGCGCGGGCGTACTGCCGCTCGTCCTCGCCCGACATGGGGGTGACGCCGGAGACCTGGTCCAGGCGGCGCTGCTCGGCGATGCGGTCACCGGCGTCCTGCCGGAACCGCTTGACGAGCGAGTGATCGACGGGGACGCTCATCGGCCGGCTCCGGGCGCGCCTGCTCCGTGGGCGCCATGAGTTCCATGGGTGCCATGAGTGCCGTGCGTGCCCGCGGTCGGGTTGGCCCAGGCGGCGCCGTACTGCTGGTAGAGATCGACGGTCACCTTGCGGGCCGAGCGGATCAGCATCGACTTGTCGAGACGGCCACGCTTGCGGCCGGCCAACTGCTCGGCGCCCGCGGGGTCCTCGGCCAGCGTGCCGACGACGCGGGCGCCGGTCTGCGCGGCCATCAGCATGTCGTTGACCTGGTGGACGAGCTTGGCGGATGTGGAGGGGTCGGCGATCAGGAGTACGCCGATGAGCGGGGTGGCCAGCGAGGCGGCCCCACGCGATCCGCCGTGCAGCTTGGCGGCGAGGGCGGCGGCACGGTCGCGGACGCGGGCGATGGCCTCGGGCTCGGTCCGCGAGACGAGCAGCACGAGAGCCGCCTGCGGGAAGAGCTCGACGGCAGGAGTGTCCCCACTGATGCGACCACAGTCGGCGATGACATCGGCGGGAGCGTGCGGGGAGTCGGCGAGCTGCGAGAAGGCGCGGCCGAGGGTCGGCCACAGGCCCGCGAGTCCGGCGGCCTGCTCGGCGATGCCGAGCCCGACGAGCACCTCGAGACCACCGCTCAACGGCTGCGTGTGGTCCCAGAGTTGGTCCGGCACGAGGCCGCGCCGGGCGGTGGCCGCGATGCTGAGCATCCCGGTGTTGGGGTTGAGCGGCCCGCCGTGCGCGGCGGCACTGCGGTAGACCAGGTCGCCGCCGGCGGGGTCGGTCTCCGCGACGAGCACGCGCCGCGGCCAGACGGCTGCGAGCGCGACGGCCGCGGTGGTGACTCCGGGAGACCCCTTGTCGGCGGCGAGAGCAATGAGCGCCATGTCTCTTCTACTCGCCTCTAGTTGCCGTTGGGAGACACTTGGACGAGCGAGACGGCACCGGCGGACGCGGCCCTGGTGACGGCGGCGGCATCGGCGCTGTCGACCATGAGCGTGACGCCGAGGGCGCCGGTGCTCACGGTGGCGTCGCTCTTGTCCGCGACGGAGCTGACTCGGGCGGCCGAGACGATCGGCGCGTCACTGGCGCTCGACCCGGCGGAGCCGCCGGTCTCCTTGTCGCTGCTGCCGGACGACGCGGAGTCGCCGACCTGGTAGACGTCCACGCTGTCGCCGGCCTTCAGGCCGTCCGCGGGGTACTGCCCCTCCTTGAGGGAGACGCCGACGGCCGACTTGCCCGCGGGCAGCCCGCTCTTGCTGGAGAACATCTCGCCTACGGCGATAGCACCCTTGGGGATGGTGTTGGTGGCCTTGAGCTTCTTCAATCCGTCGACCTGCGACCACTTGACGTAGTTGATGCTCGCGTCGTCGGCGACCATGACGGAGGTGATGTTGTCGCCGCTCACCGACTCGCCCGCCGGGATCTCCGCCGTGACCTTCACGACCTCTACTCGCTCTCCCGCGCGCAGCACGAGAACGGTGGCGCCGAGCGCGCCGATGAGGATGAGCAGAACGGCCAGGGCGGCGAGTGCCGGTTTGCGCTCGCGAGGCGGCGCGGGAAGGCGCTCACCGACCGCTGGCTGAACCGGCGCGGCGGAACGGCTGTTGCCCGCCCCCGTACGCTCTTGGATCTTCACGCAACTGCTCCCCGCACGCCCAAGAAGATTCGGTCATTTTCAGACACTTGTGACACTCGCGACTCTCTTCGCCCGCCTTGGGGCGGGCTATTCAGCCCCAGGCGCAGTGTCAAGTCATCGCACCGTATCAGCAGCACATAAGCCCCTCAAGACACGTTAAGACTGCTGCGGGCCACACCCCTCATCGTTATCCACGCGCAATCCGTACTCCATGGTTCCCACGCATTCCGGGCGTCGCGGGAGGGGTCGAGGATGTGCGTACGCGAATAACCACCCTTTGCGCAACGGGCGGCGCGAGGGGCGGCGATGAGGCGGTGACGAGGAACACCGGCCCGGTGGCTGCCTGATGTTCAGCTGATCCATCAGCCGCACGGATGACGCCGGGAGGGGTGGGAGTGGTTCCGGGTTGGGCGGAGTTCGGCCATGTCGGGGGTTGAGGGGGGGTACGTTCCGCCTCAGCTGACCCTCAGGCCCGCCGCAACTCGTCCTCGACGTACGTGAGGAAGCCCAGCAAGTTCTCGGCGAGGACCTGGGGCTTCGCGGCGCAGTGATAGACGCCACGCTCAACTCGCCCCGGCGGAAGGCGGTAGACGGTGGCGCCGTCCGCGCGGCTGAGGGCGAAGAGCGAGCCGCCTCCGTCGGAGCCGAAGACGACGACGGGTTCGTCAACAGCGGGCGCACGGCCGCCGCCGACAACCCGCGTGGGCAGCTCCCCGCGAAGCCCCGCGACGGTCACTTGCGCGGAATGCGCGAAAAGCCCGACTCCTACGTCCGGCAGGCTGACGTCGCGGACATGACGGTGAAGAAGGGCGAGGTCGACGGGGAGGGCGGGGCCGGGGCCGGCGGAGGTTTCGTCGTATCCGGCGGCACCGAACCCCTCCTCGGCCTCAAGGGAGTTGGAGTCCGGTGGATACCCGAACCGGGACTCGAACGCCGAGATGTAGACGTCCAGCGACCCCTGTACGCGGGATATCCAGGCGTCGATCCAGGCACTGCTCAGAGAAGACCGGCACGACGAACTCGACATGGCCCCCACCCCTCCCCTCTCCTCACTCTCTGCGCACCTCTCACTCACTCAATCAATCACCCGGCGTCGATGAACCCCCGCCCACACTCCCCCGTCTCACAGTCCGGCACGCCGGGACCCGCAGCGACGGCGAGCCGAGCGGTGAAGTACCGCACCAGAAATCCCTGCTGTGCTCGACACGGAAGAGAAATTCAACCCCCATGAGATTTTCCTTTCCCTCGCAAGTACGCCGCACCTCCTCACGGGCGGCATCCTCACGCAAGGCCATGGCGGCGACCGGCGTAGCCACGGCGGCGCTGGCCCTGCTGGCCACCAGCACCCCGGCCGCGCACGCCATCATCGGCGGCACCGAAGTCTCCAACGACGCCTATCCGTTCATGGCGGCCGTCATGGACAAGGGGGCCGGCAGCGCGCTGGACCGCCAGTTCTGCGGCGGCAGCCTGGTCACGTCAGACACCGTCATGACGGCGGCGCACTGCCTGGTGGACGACGCGGGCAAGCCCCTGAAGCCGAAGAAGCTCCAGGTGGCGGTGGGCCGCACGGTGCTCTCCAAGTCCGGCCAGGGACAGATACGCAACGTGGCCAAGGGAGGAGTGGTGGTACATCCCCGCTACCTCAAGGGCCAGGAGGCGTACGACGTAGCGTTCATCCAACTCAGCAAGCCGGTGCGGGGCATCTCCCCGATCGCACTCCCCACCCAGGGCACGGACGCCCTGATCCGCCCGGGTCAGAAGGCCACGGTCGCGGGCTGGGGAAACACGGACACGGAACTCCCGAACACCCCGGACCGCCTCCGCGAGGTGAAGGTCCCGATCCTCTCGCACGCGGAATGCGGCACGAGCTACGCGGAGTACAACTCAAAGGTCAACTTCTGCGCGGGAGTAGAGACCAAGGACTCCTGCCAGGGCGACAGCGGAGGCCCCATCTTCCGCAACGTGCCCGGCCGCAGGGCCCCGATCCAGATCGGCGTCGTCTCGTACGGCGACGGCTGCGGGGCGCAGGGCGCTCCGGGGGTCTACACGTCGGTGAGCTCTTCGAAGCTGTGGAAGACGTTGGATGAGTCGGCGGCGGGGAAGAAGGTGAAGCGGGGGATGAACCGCCGCTAGCCGACTGCGGGCTCGGCCCGGCGGTGTTGCCGCCGGGCCGAGCTCCGACTCACCGGCCCTCCGTCGGCTGCCGCCCGCCGCCCCCGGCGAGCACGGCATCCAGCGCGACCCGCTGCACGCGGGGCAAGTGATCCCCGAGAGGTACTTGCCGCGGGCTGTGCTCGCCGTCGCAGATCCAGCTCCGCTCATCGACGTCGTACGTCCACGTCGCAGCACCCCACATGGGATGCCCTTCCAACAGGCGCCGGGCCAGCAGCTCGCTCTCGGGCGGGGCGCCCTGCGAGACGAGCGCTTCGACAACCGCACCCACGGCTTCGGGCGGGGCGTCCGCGTCACCCAGTACGGGGAGAAGGAGCAGCAACCGGTGGTGAGGGTCGGTGACTCCGGCGACTCCTGTGGGGGCTGTGAGGAGATCGGCCAGCTCCGGCCAGCACAGTCCAGGCCCTATACGGTCCTGATCGTCGCTGGCGAGGACGAGGGCGCGGGAGTCCGGCCAGTCCTGGTGCGTGAGGAAGTAGTCGGTGGTCGTGAACTCTTCCCCGCTGTTGTAGTGCACGAGAATCGCGAAGCCACCGGGCAGCGGCACGGTGAACTCCGGCCAGGCCGACCTGTCGTGCAGCCGCTCCAGGGCGGCACCGGCATCCGCCGCATCACTGCCGAACGCCTCCGCCGGGAAGCCTTCGCTGAGATCCACGAGGCGGGCAGCCCAGAATCCCGGTTCGTCCAACAGCGGAATGCCGTCCACGACGGGGGCCGATGCGTACCAGTGCCGTGCCGTCACCACGTTGGTCTCCCGTAGTACGTGTCGTAGAAGCAGTGCTGCGTCAGGAGGTAAGTGCCCTGAGAACGCCGTGTGCGCCATCGCGCGAGCAGTCGTTAGGTCTCACAACTCATTGACGTGGTCCACGAAATCAGCGATCAGGCCGGGCGGATTCGCCCGTTCTGTCGCCTCGACCTCCCAGCCGGGTTGGTCCATGTCGAAGACGACAATCGGCACCTCCCTGCCGAGGGCCGCAGCGAGTCGGCCGTCGGCGTGCAAAGAGCAGGCGACATCGATGCACTCCTCAGCGAAATCCAGCACGAGCCGCTCGTACAGGGTGCCCGGCTCTCCCTCTCCCGCGCCCTCGGCCGGCATCAGCTCCAGAGGGTCGGCCTCACCCTCGTACCAAATTCCCTTCCTCATCGCATGCTCCGCAAAGAGCTCACTGCCGACCGGATCAGAGGGAATGCACCCGATCGCCTCGAAGCCATCCAGAATCCAGTAGGCGTATTCCCACCGGGCGGCCCCCTCGTACGAGCACTCGCTCTCCATTACGCGGCGGACCTGGCTCTCGGTGTTGTAGCCGATGTCCACGTACGGGCGTCGGGGGTCGTAGTCGACGCGCCAGATACTGAACGAGACCACATAGATCTCAGACTTGAGGGCCTCGGGAAACCTCTCCACGATCCGCTCGGCGCCGCGTCGCATGTGGTCCTGGAAGATGCTGCTGCGGGGCGGCACGTCAGAAGCCCCAGGGGGCGTGGTGCGGGGTGAGCGTGGGGTCTTCCGACCAGACCAGGCGGGCCTCCAGCTGATCACCGAGAACATGCGTCAGACGCTCGACCATCCAGCCGTTCCAGCAGACGGCAGTGGGAAACTGCTTCGCCCGGAAAGCCGGGAGTTCCGCGGGAACCGCATCCGGACGGAATACTGCTCTCTGGATGCGCTCGAGATGATCCGGTGGCGAAGATTGTGCCGAGTCAATGCAGTCGGCCACATGCTCGACGAGGTAGAGCAGGTACTCATCCTCCGTCGGGCGCTTGGGCCTTGAGTTATTGTCGGGTCCTTCGATGTGCACCGGCAGGAGGCGGCCGGCTGCGGCGAAATCGACTTCTTGAAGAGCGTCGACAATGCGGCGGCTGAGAACCGGTGAAGCCGGATCCCCGTTGGGGAAGTCACTCTTGGGCCACTTCTCATGACCTCCCCATTCTGCGTTGAAACGAGTGGGATGATCTCCGGTGGATCCATTGAACTGCCAGCGCACGACCTCGACCAGCGAGTTGTCGAAATACAGAAGCTGAAACTCACTCATGCTCGGCAGCAGGCGGTACACAGAAAGGGGCTTCGATTGCCCGTTGTTCGTCATGACGCCTTCATTCTTCCACGATCAGAAGGTCAATCTCGTCCAGGTTGCCGTCGGCGACGGCAGTCCATTCACCATTTGGCTGGGTGAAAGCTCGTGCTCGACCTGCCTCCCGATGCTCCTGAGCTCCTGTCGGATCGAGTCGCCGATCTGCGTGGCACTGTGGCCCAGCCCCAGGCCACGCTGCTCCGTGGCCACCAGATGCTGATTGAGCCTCAGGAGGAACGGATTACGATGTGTAAAGTTGTGTGGCCGGTGATGGCCCAAGGGTATGCCGTTCGCTGCCTCATTGATGTCGACTCCGTACCGGCTCAGTATGGCGCGACTGTCAGCAGTTCGCCCTACCACCCGATTCAGCGAAGAAGGCACGATATGTGCCGCCGCCTGACCGGGACCTACAGGGCGCCCGTCCGCAGCCAGATTCCTTCTGAGGATCGCAGCGTCGCACACCAAGCCCAAGTAGTCGGTCCAACGCAAGGGGTTGGTGACATAGGCGTGCGCGTTCGGCCCCGCGTCAAGGCCAAGTGGGTCCGGGCTGATATAGATGGCCGAGGCCGGGTCGTAGTGACGAAGATTGTTGTAATGCAGCTCGGTCTCGGGGTCGAAATATTGGCCTGGAAATCGGAGAGGGATATTGACCTCTCCATTCGCACTCCAAGTGGTAAGACCCCAAAGTGTGGCTCTGGCCCGCCAGACGATACCGCCGGACTCGTCGACGAGTTCGGTCGGAGCCCCGACGAGATCGGTGATGATCGCGAAGAAGCGCTCGTCGACGTCTTGGGACGCTCCGGCCAGAGTTGTTCGTTCCGTCTGAGCAACCGGGACCAAACCGTCTCGGTCCCAGGTGACCGTCGTCTCCTCGGCACTGCTCATGAGGCAGGTCGTCTGCTCCACCAGATGTGGACCGTCCCAGGCAAAGCGGATCTCCTCGACGGTCGTCCGCCCGTCTGCGGCCAGACGCCGCTTGGCGACCCGACGCCCAAGTGAGTCATACACGTAACGCCAGCGGGTGCCGTCCGGGGTGGTGACCCCGGTGAGCCGGTCCTCACCGTCCCAGCTGTAGCGCCAGATGTCCGGCTTGCGGGAGAGCCGGGTCTTGCGGCGCAGCACGACGCGCCCAGCGCTGTCGTACTCGTAATGGACGGATCCGGCACGTGTGACACGACTGCCGGAGTAGGCACGATCGCCTCGGGCCTCGGCCTCGGGGAGCCCCTGCGGCCAGGCGGCTCGAGTCTGGTTGCCTGCCGCGTCGTAGGCATACGACTCGGTCCAGTCACTGGCACGCACGGCCGTGACCTGCCCCACCGCGTCGAGATCGAATTCCCGACGGCCGTTGGTGAGATCGTCCAGCGAGGTGGCGTGGCCGTCAGCCCGGTAGGTGTATGCCCTCCGCAACAGCGGCTGCGAGTCGTGCGGGACGGTCAGCGCCTGGCCGATGAGGCGGCCCCCTGCGTCCCAATTCTGGCTGACCGTAAGGCCGGCGGCGTCAAACCCGCGAGTGGTCTCATGTCCGAGCTCGTCGTATGTGGAGGTCAGGACATGCCCCGAGGTGGTGAGCGTCGTCCGGCGTCCCGCTGCGTCATAGCGGTACCTGGTGGTGACTCCGGTGGGAGTGGTGCGCCGGGCAGGGCGGCCCAAAGCGTCGTAGGCCGTGATCAGCGTGCGCCCGTCGATGGCTTCGGCGGTGACTCGGCCCTCTTCGTCGTACTCGTACGTGAGCGTTGCGTCGGGGCCGACAGCCGTCAGGACGCGGCTCGCGGGGTCGTGCGTGTAGACGGTCGTCATGCCGTCCACGCACTTCTCCACTTGGTTGCCCACAACGTCGTACACAAAGGTTGTTGTCTGCCCCATCGCGTTGGTACGGCTGAGGAGCTGTCCGGCGGCGTCGTACGCATAGGTGATGACGCGGCCGTCGAAGTCAGACTCCGATATGAGCCTCCCCGCCGGGTCGTACGTGTAGTCCCAGGTGAGCCCGTCGGGCCCAGTGACCTGGGTGAGCCGCAGCTCGGCGTCGTGGGTGAAGACGTAGCGGGCGCCGTCCGGCGTGGTACGAGAAGTCAACAGGCCGAAGGCCCCGCAGGTGTGGCGGGTGACCTGGCCGAGGGCGTCCGTATGCGTGAGCCAGTTGCCCTCGCCGTCGTAAGTCCATGACTCGATGGAACCGTCGGGGCCTGTCCTGGCCGCCTTCCGTCCCTCGACAGTCCATACCAGGCTGACGGTCGCGCCCGACGGATCGGTGATGGCGCTTCTCCGGCCGAAGGGGTCGTACTCGCAACGGGTCACCCCACCCAGCGGGTCCGTCGCGGTCAGCTGTTGACCAGCCGCGTTGTTCGTGAAGCGTGACACCGCTCCCAGCGCGTCCGTCACCGATGTCACGGCGCCCGTCCCGTCATGCGTGAACCGCGTGACGGCACCGTCGGCCGACGTCAACGACGTGCAATTACCCCGCTCGTCCCACTCCTGCCGGATCACGGTGCCGTCGTAACCCACCTGCTCCACTGGAAGGTTGAGGTCGTTGTAACTGACAGTCGTGGTGGTTCCGTCGGGCAGACGGACACTCGTGACGTTGCCCATGACGTCCCGCTCCATGTGGAGCGTCCGGCCCAGCGCGTCGGTCCGGGACAGCATCTGGTCGCGGTGGTCCCACTCCTGGAACACCGTGTTTCCCACGGGATCAGTCTCGGCGATGAGCTGGTAGGCGTCGTTGAACTGAAAGCGCGTGCTGAATCCGAGGGCGTCCACGACGGTTGTGACGTGCGCCTCGTCGTCGTAGTCGAAGGTGTTGTCGAGGAAGCCGTCCATGCCGCGAGTTGCCACACACCGGCCGTCGGCGTCGTACTCGTACTGGTACCACGCGCCGTTACGGTCCTTCCAACCGTTGATGCGGTGCTCTTCGTCATGGAAGAGCTTCTGCGGCTGCCCGGAGGAGTCGTAGACCTCGACCAGGCGGCTGTGCTCGTCGTACCCGTAGCGAAGAAGTGTGGGCTGCTCGGGGTGGCTGCGCAGGGTCAGTTCACTTACGCGGCCGTCAGCGCACGTCACGCCGACGCGGTAGCCGCCGTGGTGGACGACCTCGTCGGGCAGGCCGTCGGCGTCGTACGTGACCGAAATGGTGTTGCCATTGCGATCGCTGATCACAGCCAGCTGAAGCTCCTCCGGATCTCCTCCCGCCATCGGCCGGAAGTGGAGACTTCGCCCAGTCTCGGGCTGATTCACGGTGAGCGCGCCCCCAGCGACGCCGTCCCAGCTCAGCGGCCAGGCAGGGCCTTCCACCGGCAGGACTGACATGCCCGGTTCCGGCACCGGATAGATCAGAGCCATCCCGTCGGCGGTGAAGAATCTCGCTCCCGTCGCGTCCAGCAGTAGTCGCTGATCGAGGGTGGAGCTCCAACTCCGCCCAAATAGCCGTCCGTTGTGGACGTTGGTGCGGTAGTGGCGTTCGAGCAGGAGAGGGAGAACGCCGTTCAGCTCGACATCCGTGGCCGACATCACCATCTCGCCGGTCGCCATGTCGATCGGATCGCCGCAGGTGAAGAGCTTCTTCACTTGCCGCCCCAGGGCGCGAGCGCCCTTCCCCATGCCCTTGACGCCCAGGGCCATGCCCTTGAGGCCGACCTTGCCCAGGCCCTTGAGGCCCTTGGCGAGGCCGCGGAGGCTGGTGAGGCCCTTCATGCCGGGGATGCAGTCCAGGGCGGCGAACGCGACGTCGAGTAGGCCTGCTTCTCCGTTGGCGTATTTATGGAGGGTGTCGGCCAGGACGACAAGCGCCGCGATGAGGACGATGGCACCTAGGATCGGGCCGCCGATGATCATCGCGATGACGCCCAGAACCGCGACGACGACCTTGCAGACGGCGACGATGGTGTCCCAGTTGTCGGTGACCCAGTCGCCGACCTCCTCCCACCACTTGCGGTTCTGAATACCGGCGTCGGAGGCCTCTTCCAGCTTCTTCTTCGCCGTCCCGGCCGCGTTCTCGCGCATCTTGCGCGCGTCCTCGGCCATCTTCTTCGCCGCGTCGAGGTTGCTCTTCGCCGCGGAGACGTCCGACTTGGCGGCGGTCTGGGCTTTTTCGGCGGCGGTGGCGTTGCGGGTGGCGGCCTTGACCTTGTCCGGGTCGGGCTTCGGAACGTCCTTCCCGGCCTTGGAACCGCCGTCGTCGTCCTTGTACTTGTCGGCTTCCTTGCCCGCCTTGTCCATCCAGGAGTCGGCGGACGTGAGGCGGGTCTGGGCGCTGCTCAAGTCGCCTTGCGCTTCACGGCCCTTGACCAGGGCCTTGTCGGCCAGGGCCTGGGCGCGCTCCAGTTCTGGCCAGTAGGCGGAGAGCGCGTCGCCAGCCATCTCGTAGCTCTTCTTGAGCTTCTTCAGCTTGCCGGGCGCGTCCTCGAACTCCGCCGTGAAGGACTCCGCCGTCTTGCCCGCCCACGTCAGGATCGCGTCCTCGCCCGCCATCCCCTTGATGTCACGCAGGACTTTCGACACGTCGTCGGCGAAGTCGTGCAGGTTCTTGGCAAGATTGCGGACCCGGTCCGGATCACCCGGAGTCGGATCCTTGTCCAGGTCCAGGACATGCCAATCCGCCGGACGATTCCCCGCCATCCCGCAACCCCCGCCTCTTCCGTCCCACAAGTACCCGTACGCGCATGCGAAGTTACTAGCTGCGTGCGGAGGACGGGAAGGCGGCAGGGCCGCAGGGCGTCAGGCTTGAGCGCCCGTCTACTCCGCGAAGCGGAAGGTGGACGTCACCGCGTCGAAGATGTCGAAGAAGGAGTCAGCCAGGTCCAGGACCTGGCTGCTGCCCGCCACCAGCGCGACCTTCCCCTCCTGGCCCGGAACCGGAATGAACGTCTGCATCAGTACGACGCGCATCGTGCGGTCGTCTCCGGGGACCGAGATGTCCTCGATGCCGTACGTGCGCGCCGCCATCCCCACGCCCGGGATCTCGACCGTCTTCACCTTGCGGTACGTGTCGCCCTCGCGCCTGGCCTCGCGCACGCCGAGCTGCGCCACGATCGCGGCGGGGTCGGTCGGCATCACCTCACCGCTCGACGTACGGGCGCCGACCAGGGAGACCGTGACCGAGCCGGTGATCGGCACGTCGCCGCCGAAGCTCTCCGCCATGCAGCCGCAGTACAGGGCGCCGGACTGCCACGCCTCCTTGGATGCCTTGCGCAGGAAGCCCTCGAAGGTGTTCCGGTGCGGCTCGAGCTCGGGGCGTTCCCGTATGCGGTCGTTGATCATCTGGCGGATGCTGGCGTCGCGCGACTCCGGGCGGACGTCGAACTCCCACCAGGTCTCGGGCACCTTGATGCTGAATCCGCCGCGGGCGATGGTCTGCGCTTCGGTGTAGCGGGCCATGCTGTTGTCCCCGTCCCCTTGTGTTGACTCTGGCTTGTCAGCGTACGAGGCGGCAGGTCGCGGGCCCACTTGGCGTCGCTAGCCCTCGGCGCCCGTGTGCGTGTCCGCGCGCGGCGCGACGTACGTACCCCGCTGCGGCACCGTGAAGACCAGGCCGTCTTCGACGAGCACGGCGATCGCCCTCCGGACCGTGGTCCGCGCCAGCCCATACTGCTGAACCAGCTGAGACTCGCTGGAGATGGGCCTGTTGGGCAACCAGTCCCCGCGTTCGATCCGAGCCCGCAGGATGCCCGCGAGCTGGCGGTACGGCGTAACCGGCCCCTCGTGATCAATTTCAGCGTCCGGCTGGAAGTTCATGATCAGGAAGCTACTCGTACAGAGAAGGCCTCTGTCATTGAGATACGTCTCTGTACGTAGCGATACAAGGCGAGCTAAGTTGGTTCCATTACGTCAGCACCCCCGCAGCCGCTGCAACGGCCCGGGGGCATGGCCAACGCTGCTGAAGGAGCGTCGACATGAGCGACCCTATCGTTCGATTTCTGGGACGGCTGCTTGCCGCCTTCGCCCCACCACCTCGCGGTCGGCACCGGCACGGAGCCGTCCCGAACCCACAGATCGCGCCGCCCCCACCCCGCTTCACCGAACGCCTCGACGGCCACGCCTCGCCCCTCGTCCGCCCCTACGTCCTCGCCCCGGGCGAACGCCGGCTCCAGCGTGAACGCCGCCGCGCCCTCTACCTCGCCACCCTCGGCATCGACTCCGGCCCGCGCCACATCCACGGCGTCGCGGTGGCCGCCCGGTGAACCCGCGCCCTCCGGTGCGCATGTGCGCCCGGTGCCAGCGCACCACTGACGCCCCCGTCCTCGTACACGAAGTGCACGCGGCGACCGGGCCCGGGTTCAACGTGTACGCGTGTGAGGGGTGTGCCGCGTCCTACCCCCCGGCCACCGACCCCCTGGAACTGCTCGATCCCGCTCCCGCTCGCCGTTCCCGTCTCACCCTCCGCGTCTACAGGGTCAATTCCGAGGGGGACGTCATCGAGGACCGGGGGTGGGTCGAGGTTCTCGCGGACGGCGATGCTCCTCGGCTGCTCTCCGGGGCGGGGACGACGGCGTGCCCGCCGTGCAGATGCGGAGACCGCCCGGCGCGGTGACGCCGTCGGCCGGGGCCTCGGATTCGTTGTCCGTGGGGTCGGTCGCCCCCTGAGCCGTGCGCTGTGCGCTGTGCGCTGTGCAGGAAAGTCCCGCCCGGCGGCCCTTATCGCGGCCTCCGGGCGAGGGCTTCTCCGCCTGACGGCGAACGGAGGCTGCGGCGGCCCTACTCGGCGGCGGCCTCCTCCCACGTCGCCGTCAAGTCCGCGCAGTGCACGGTGATCGTCGCGTCCGTCAGCTCCATCTCGTGCACCACTCCCCCGCCCTCCCCGTCGTACGGCAGGACTTCGTCCAGTAGCACCGTGATCGACTCCATCCAGTCGATCGACCTGGCGTATTCGATGGAGAAGCGCGTGACGGCTGCGTACTCGATGCGTAGGCCCTTTTTGTGTTTCCACGGGTTTGGGCTGAATGTGAGTGATGCCGTGCCCGATCCGCTTGTCGTCTTCGCGGGGAGGGAGATGTTCGCGAGCTCCAGGTCCTTTACGCAGCGGTCGCTCGCGAAGGCGTAATGGCCGGCGTCGGATGCAAAGGCCCAGGCCCCCTCGGGCAGGGTCCCTCTGAGGGCGGGCAGTGCTGCCAGGTATTCCTGGGCGTCGAGCCGGAACCCGTGGTCTTCCGGGTCCCAGTCGGTCTTCACGTACTTCATGTGCCGGAGCATTCCATTCCGGTGTCCGGGGCATCGGTATCCGGAGGACGCCATTCGTCCGTTCTGCAACCGAACTGGGCGATTTTGTACGGCCATTGGCCTCACGAGACATTCACTACTTGCCAAAGTGAAACCTGGCGAAGGCATGACCCCTTCAGTACCTTCGGATGGCTTGTAGAACTGTCGCCCCACCGGGAGTCACACGTGAACCGCAGTCGCACCCTGCCCGCCGCCGTCGTCTCGCTGACGGCTGCCACTGCTCTGCTCCTGACCGGATGCGGGGGTGGTGGGGATGACGAGGATTCGGGCAAGGACAAGATCGCGGGGGCGGATGAGGGGGGCGCGAAGAAGGGTGCGTCGCCGAGTGCGAGCAAGAGCGAAGTTCCTGGCATCGAGCGCCCAAAGATGCCGCTCCCCTCTGACGTCGACCTCGTTTTCGACAAAGTCAACGTGAGCCGCCCCGATCAGGCTGCCGCCGCGAGCGACGCCCAGAACTTCGTGCGGGCCATCCGGTACGGGATCACCAAGCAGGACGTGAACGACTCGGCGTACAAGTTCTACTCGGAATTCAAGAGTCCGGCTCAGGCGTACGCCAAGGACCAGATCAAGCAGCGCGTCGACAAGGGTCTGACCATCAGCGGAGAGATGCGCTTCTCCCGTACCAAGGTCACGCCTGCCGAGAACAAGAAGACGAGTGTCGTCTCCTTCTGCAGCGACAGCAGCAAGCTCTACAGCAAGGAAGTGAAGACCGAGAAGGTCCATCACACAGAGCCGAGCATCAGCGACTACTACTCCTGGCAGGTCCTCATGACCCCCTCCAAGAACGCCAAGGGGCTGTGGCGAGCCCAGAAGGTTCAGGTGCAGGACAAGGCTGAGGAGTGCAGGTGACCACTCGTCGCATACCGCTCGTCCTGGTGGCCGCGAGCGCGGCGCTGATGCTCGCTTCGGGAAGCTCGGCACTGGCCGGTGAGGACCCGGGGGTCACCGACAGCAATACGTCGGCCACGAAGAAGGACGACACCGTCGGCGCCATGGCACGCATCAGCTATACGCGGTCCGGGGGCGGCGGGCCGGGGTCGGGCTCCGTTACCTCCGTCGACCCCAACTGGACACCGCCGCCGTGCTGGTACGCCCCGGAGTGGAAAGCAGGCGAGTTCGCGAAGTTCCGTGACCGGCTGTATTTCACCGCAAGGCACGACCCCGATGCTCCACGGGACGCCTTGAAGGACATGTCGGACGAGAACCAGGGGTACGCCAAGGACAACTACAACATCGACAAGGAAAAGGAAGGCATGTGGTGGGGGGCCCAGTTCAGCCCGGATGCCACGCTTGAGGAACAGCAGAAGTGCAATAAGCCGCCGTTCTGGGTCGAGAACGGCGAAGACCCCGGTGTTCCCGAGGCCATCGACGCCGAAACCCTCGCGGGTCTCGCGTACGAACAGATCAAGGTCCCCGGCACCAAGGTGAGCCTCGCCCCCGACGGCCCCTCCAAGGTGAACCTCCCCACCTGGGCCTGGCTCGACAAGGGTGACTTCGAGCCCGTGTCCGTCACCGCCTCGCTCGATGCTCCCGGTCTGCACATCGAGGCGACGACCACCGCCAAGCCGGTCGCGCTCAGCATCAAGCCGGGCACCGAGGACGCCGTGCGCATCCCCGCCTCCGGAAAGTGCGAGCTCAACGACGACGGTTCGATCGGTGAGCCGTACGCCAAGGGCAAGGCGAAGCAGCAGCCGCCCTGCGGCGTCACGTACAAGCGCTCGTCGGGCGACGGCACCTTCAATCTTCAGGCCACTGCCACCTGGGAGATCACGTGGACCGGCACCGGTGGCGCGGGCGGTGAGCTCCCCAACGGCGAGTACGGGAACGACCAGCCGGTCGCTGTCGAGGAGATCCAGTCCATCAACCGGTGATCAGGCGCCGTTAGTTGGCGTTCCGTCGCGCAGCTGCGCCCTGGCGAACGCAAGCAGGCCCTCCAGTTCGATCTCTCGCGGGACCACCGCGTCGGGATCCTGCGGAGGGCCTGTTTCCGTGCGGGGAGGCCGACCCGGGCACCCAGAAAGTAAATGGAAGCAAAGCGGTAGGCAAAGGGAAGGTAAGGTGTCCTGGACCTGCTCAGGCCCCGTGTTCACCCCGTCTACACATACTTCCTACCGCCCCGAACCTCACGTAGGTTCGCTCTGGCGAATCCATGCATCTCCCAGCTATCGTCGGCCCCGGCGCCCTTGCCGTGCGCCTGTCAGCCGACGATGAGATGACCGCCGAGGGGAACACGCAGCGGACATGAGCGACCTACGCCTCGACGACACGATCTTCGAAGATCTGCGCAAGACCTTCTCCACGGTGAGCGATCGTATGGATGCCGCACGCCGCACCTTGCGCAACACCGACGGGTCGGCCGTCGGTGCGAGCAAACTCGTCGAGGACGTGCACGAGTTCGCCGACGAGTGGGGCTACGGCGTCAAGCAGCTCGGCAAGCACACGCACGGCGCCGTCAAGATGATCAACAAGATCGGCGAGAAGTTCAGCGAGCTGGACCAGGAGCTGGCCGAGTCGCTCAAATCGGCGAAGGCGGACTCCAAGAAGAAGGGCAAGTGACGTGGGGAAGCGACCTGCCTTCCCGCACATCGGCTGGGACCCCACCCCCGGGGACGTGACCGACACCCGCGAGCTCGCGAAGAAGCTGGGCGGGCTGGCGACGGAACTTGGCGCTGCCGTACGGGACTTGGAGCGGATCGAGTGCGGAGCCTGGAAGGGCAAGACCGCGCTCGCCTTCACCGAGTACATAGGCCAGGACGTCACTCCCCTCGTCCGCAAGAGTCACGAGTCGTTCGACAAGGCCTCCCGGGCGCTGCACAAGTGGGCCGGCGAGCTCCAGGACTTCCAGGACGAGGCCGACCGGCTTGAGAAGTCGGCCGGGCGGAAGCTGGAGGCCCGGGAAGAGGCCAAGCCCAACAGCGAGGAAGCCGCCAAGGCGTCGGGAGACGTCGACGGGGTCACCCAGCAGGTCCACGACCTGGAAGACCGCTACTCCCGCGCCGCCGGTGCCATCAGCAAGGAGCTCGACAAGGCGGGCGACATCGCCCCGGACGAGCCCGGCTTCTGGGACAAGCTCACCAAGGGCGTCGCTGAGGCGTGGGATGCAACAGGTCAGTGGATCAAGGACCACGCCGACATGATCAAGGAGATCGGCGATGTGCTGAGCCTGATCAGCAGCGCCCTGGGTGTGCTCGCCATCATCACTGCCCCTTTCGAGCCGATCGGCGCGATCTTCGCTGCTGCGGCGATGGTGACGAGCGGTGCGGCACTGCTGACTCATCTGGCGGCCAAAGCCGCGGGAGCCGACGTCACTTGGGTCGAGATCGGGTTCGACGCCTTCGGCGTCCTTCCGGGCGTCAAGGGCCTGACCGGCGGCGCGGCCCTCGCCAAGGGCACGAGCGCCGCCACCCGCGCCGCCGAGCTCGGCTCGGGCTATCGCGCGGTGACGAGCGTCGGCAAGTCGTTCAAACTCTTCGGTCCGTTGAAGGCCACGCCCATGGTGAAGCTCGGGGAGGGCGGCAGCCGTATGAAGCTGGCCGTCGAGAGCGGGCTGCAGAACTTCCGTGGGGGACAGTTGGTCGGCACCAAGTCGATCAACACGATCGGATCGAGGCTCCCCTTCGTCAAGAGCGACGAGCTGATCGCCCCGATGAGCAACGCCGGGCGCGCCTTGGACGGCGCCATCAAGACCGGGCTCACCGGCTACAAGGCTCACACCATCGCCCACAACGACTACGGGAACTGAAGGCACGCCGCGTGAACACCGCCGACAGCACAGGCACGGAGCATGAGAACCCCCTCCCTTCGGGCGTACAAGCGGCCGTGCTGCCCCCCATGTCCTTCAGCCTCCCCGAGGGCATGCATGCGATCGAAGTCTCCTTGGACCCCGCTGAACGTGCGCAAGCGGTGCGTAAGTTGGTCCGGGACATCTATCCCCGCGGCGAATTGCCGCTGTGGGAGATGATGGGCGCCCTCTATAGCGGTACGGCGGACGAAATGCTGGCGGAAGGTGTCTCCTTCTTCGGTATCGGGTTGTACGACATCGAGGACGGCGGCGGAGTAGCACATTGCTCACTGACCATGGCGGTCGTCGAGTCCGGTGAAACGGACCAGGACGTCGTCGCCCAGGGCACCCTGGCAGCGCTCAGGCCCGACCCCATGCTCGACGTGACCTGGCTCGATCTGCCCTGTGGGCCCGCGGTCTCGGCGATCTCCTTCCGACATCTTCTGATCGACGGCCGGTACACGAAGAGCGGCAACGACGAAGAGCTGGTGATGGGCCAGATCCAGGTACACATTCCGTTTTCGACCGGCCCGTATACAGCGGTCATCACCTTGGACACGGCCTCCGTGGAACAGTGGGAGGAGTTCACACATGCCATCGCGGGGATTGTCGGATCAGTGGAATTTCCCAAGTCCTTCGATGAAAACGTGCAGCACTCCGACGAAATCGCCCAGCCCTCCGAAGAAGCCGCGCAACCCTCCGAGGAGAACGCGCAGCCCGTATGAAACCCAAGTGGCTACACCGCTGAGCGGATGCCCGAGAAGACCGACTTCCTCAATCGAGAGACGACGTACTGATGGACTGGTACCCCAGCCCCGACGAGGACGTGCTCCTTCGCACAGCGGCCAAGTTCGCCACCGGCATGGCCCCGGCCGTCGCCGGCTCCCGCTGGTTCCGCGACCCCGAGCGCAGGGACATTCAGCAGGAGTTGCGGGGATGGCCCCCCGGCCCTTCCTACGAGCTGAACTCCACCGGTGTCAAGGCGGCCCGTCGCACAGGGCGTGCGCTCCTTGTCGGCATCCCCATGGTGGCGAACATCATCGCGAACCTCGGCGGAGCCTCAGGAACACCCCTGGGAGAGGTACCTGTCCGGGGCAAGCCCCAGGAACCGGAGAACGAGGTGCACGACTTCCCGGTCATGTGGGCTGCCCCCGGCACCCTCGCCCGCACCGTGCCCTGGCAGTTGGATCCCGCGCGCCGCCCCGAGGACTATGCGACCGACCTCGTCCTGACCGACCGTCGACTGCTCTTCGTCGGCACCCGCTGGGGCACTCTCGACAAGGCCGAAGAGCTTGGCGAATTTCCCCGCGAATCCATCGCCGAGGCGCGGCAGATGAAGTTCAGCGAGATCAACGCCGATGTCCGCATCACGTTCACGGACGGCTCCTGGGTGAGGCTGTTCACCGGCACCCCTGACAGCGCGGAGCGACTCGGCCAAGTGCTCAGTGGCACGGCGCGGGTTCTGACGCAGAGCGCACTTTCCGAGGGGCAGCGGGCCCGGGTGGATCAGTTCATGGCCGAACTGCCGAAGAAGGCGCATCCGCCCACCTTCACCGTGCTCCGCAGCGGCATCGTCCTGGTGGAGTCGCGTGTCCCGGTCAGGGCCGGCTCCGGGATCTTCGAAACGCACTCCATCCTGATGGACGACGCGGGCCGCCCGGCGGAGCCCGGACCCGACGACCTCTGAGCAGAACCGGGCCCGGCGATCTCTGCTCCCGCCGCCGGACTAGCGTTCCCCGTGGCACCACTCCCGTAGCGACAGTAAAGTGCGCCGAATGGATGAGGGGGCCAGTAGCACCGTGGGAACGAAGAGCATGGCACGCCACCATGCAGGCGTGGTTCGCAGCCGCTACGAGACCGGGCGGACGAGGCGCGCGGGGCGCGCGGCGCGGTGCCTCGCCAGCGCTGCGGGTGTCAGGAACAGGACTTCGGGCCGCGTCATGCACGGGCTTCCCCTCCCGCTCGCCCTCCTCACCGCTCTCCTCCTCGCCGCCCTGGCCCCCACCCCCGCAGCCGCCGCGGTCCCCGCCCCCACCCAACCCGCCGCCCTCGCCGCCCTCCTCCGCGCCGACCCCGTCTACGTCACCGACCAGCTCCCCCGCGACGTCCCCCGCTCCACCGCCCCGCAGTTCAAGAAGCTGGCCCAGCGGACCAAGGTCCCCACCTTCGTCCTCGTACTGCCCGAGCAGGGTGCCGGCAGCGATCGGCTGCTCGGGGCCGTGCACGATCGGCTCGGGCGGGATGGGCTCTACGTCCTCGTCGATGACATGGGCGTCGCCGACGCCGCCGCCTTCGGGGTGCGGGCGCCCGCCGATGACGCGTCGACCGTGGCTCTCTATGAACTTCCGTACGATGCCGGGCCCTTGCTCAGCTTCGAGCGGTTCACCGACGTCATCGCCCAGGGCAGCAAGAAGGCCGCTGAGCGCGCGGAAGCCGCCCGCAAGAAGTACGGCGGCGACACCGGTGAAGAAGTCGACAAGATGCACATCGATCCCGTCGACCGCGACAACCAGTCCTTCGTCACGGGGATCGCCCTCACCGGCGTACCGCTGCTGATCCTCGCCCTCAGTCCGTACGTACGTCGGTGGCGTCGAAGGCAGAGGAGTGCGAAGACAGGGGAGACGGGGGAGACTGACGTAAGCCCGCGCGAGCAACCAGGCGCTGCGCGCCGGCCCTTCACCCGCCTCCGCATCACCCCCCTCCGCCTCGAAGCCGGCGCCGCCCTCCTCACCGCCGGAGCCATCGCCCTCACCGCGTCCCTCGTCTTCCATCAGGACACCGCCGACGCCTCGCCGCCGCCCACCGCATCCGACCTTTCCAGCCGTGTCGAGCGCGTCGCCACCGGGCTGAAGCAGGACGGCCCCGTCTACAGCGACCCCGAGAGCCCGCATCCCCTCGACTCCGAGCAGCGCGAGCAACTCATCGAGCGCATCGCGAAGTTCGATCGCGGGCCCGTCCACATCGCCCTCGTGCCGCAGCTCACCGAGGACGAGTCCGGTGGTGAACCAGAGCTCTTCGTGGAAGCCGTGCGGCAGAAGATGCAAGAGCTGGGTGCCAAGGACGGTCACGGCGTGTACGTCGTCGCCGATCCGCTCGGCGGGTCCATCGACGTCGTCACGTACGACGTACGCATCGACGCCAACCTCATCGCCTTCGATCTCCCCGACTCCATCCGCTACGGCGATGACGACGACCGCTCCATCGACCACCAGCTCGGCGAGCGACTCGACGGCCTGATGAGGTTCCTCGACAAGGCGCCACGCACCGACCGACCCGAGACCTCCTCGCTCGGCATGGACGACGCCCCCGAGCCCGTCGAGGAGGACACGCTCTCTCCGCTCTTCTCCGGGGACTTCTGGCCGGGCCTCCTCGTCGGGGCGTTCGCCGCCGCACTGCTGTTCGGGGTCGGCGCCGCGTTGCTCGGGCTGTTGCGGCTCGCGGTGCCAGGCCTCAGGCGACCGTCGCATACCGTCGTGACGTCCACGGGCGGCCTTCTGTTCACCGCTCCGCCAGATCCGTCCTTCAGCTACTTGCGCAGCGCCGCCCGTGACGAAATCGACGCGCTGGGACGCGAGTTCGATCCGGATGCCGCCCTGCGGTCATCGATCCGCACCCGAGTATGGGACTGCCTCGACACCGCGACGCTCCTCGCCGACCGGGACCCGGACGGCCACGTGGACGACGACACCACGCCCGCCGATCTCGCCGCCGCGATCATCCTCGCCAGGGTTGGGCGCAGCGCACTCGCCGGTGTCGACAAGCCCTGTTGCGCGCTCAATCCGCTGCACGGCCCGGCGACGGGGTGGCGGGACGCTCAGTACGCGCCGGATGACCAGCGCCTGCGCACCATCCCGGTGTGCGCGGAGTGCCGCGTCCTGGTCGGCGCGCAGCCGCGACTCGCCTACACGCTCCGGCTCACGCTCCCGGGGGCGGCGCGCCGATCCGACCGCGTGCCGTACGAGGACGCGCCCGGGCCGCTGCCCGCCATAGTCGACGGAGTCCCTCAACTCATCCGCCAAGTACGGGAGTACGCCGGTGTTCAGTGACCTGAAGCGTCTCGCCGCGATGGCGGTCGCGTCCCTCGCCGCGATGGCGGTCGTGTTTCTCGCCACCCTGCTGGTGGCTGTCGCGCCCGCCGCGGCCCAGGTACCGGGCGCTCCCAGCCCCGGCCAGAAAATCGCCGACGCCCTGCGCGAGTCACCGGTCTACGTCGACGCCGCGTACGCCGACTCCGTACCCCCTGCCCGCCAGAAGCAGCTCGCCCGGCAGATCGAGAAGACCGGGCTCCCGATCAAGGTCGCCCTGGTGCCTCTGGTCCAGGGTGACGCGTACGACGGGGAGTCCGACGTCTTCGCTGAGGTCGTACATGACCGCCTCGACCAGCACGAGTTCATCCTCATCACCAGCGGCGACAAGTGGACCGGTGATCTGCACGGTTTCGAGTGGCCGGGCGAGAAGCAGCAGGCCCGCGACGCTGTGGGCACGGTCGGCTTCCTGGACGAGATGAAAGACGCGGGGCTCTCCGAGCAGACGGCCAAGGCGATCGAGCTGATCGCGCGGGGCGACGGCACGAAGGCGTACGAGGAAGCTACGGCCGATCTTGGTGACGGCAGCGACAGCGGGGGCGGGAGCTTGTCCCGCCCTGGCGCGGCGGAGAAGGAGGGCGGTCCCTCCTGGCTGCTGCCGGTCGTCGTCGCGGTGGCGGTGGCCGCCGCAGGTGTCCTCGCCTTCGTAGGCGTACGTCGGCGGGGGCGCCGTCGGTCCGGCCCGCACCGGTATCCGAGCGCGACCGGCTCGCCCTTCGCCTTCCCGCAGGCGGTGTTCGCGGCGGCGCGTACGGCGGACGAGGAGGCACTGCGGCGCCAGACCGAGGCGGAGGTCCTCGCGCTGGGCGAGGCGGTCCGGTCGGCGGACACGTCGACCGCCGGGCTGCAACGGGCACTTGACGCCTATGCCGCCGCGGGCACGGTGCTCGACTCGGCGCGCGGGCTGCCGGATCTGGCGGGCGTGCTGGCCCTCGTGGCGGAGGGCAGGGACGCGCTCGATCCGGGAGGCACCGCGACCCCGCCCCTCCCCCTCTGCTTCTTCAACCCCCTGCACGGCCGCGCCGACCTCCGCATCCGCTGGCGTCCGCTGGGCCGGCGCGATCAGTTGCACGTCGCGGCGTGCACGGAATGCGGGACGGCGGTACGGACCCGCCGGGCTCCGGAGGTACTCACCGATGACTTCGAGGGGCGCAGGGTGCCGTACTTCGAGGTCCCGAGCGACCGAAGCCTCTGGGCGGCCACGGGGTACGGGTCGCTGCTTCGGGGCGCGGAGGGCGAGGAGGGCGCGGGGGACGCGGGGGACGCGGGGGACGCGGGCGAGGGGCTTGCGGTTGACGGACTTGCGGTGCGGGTGGGGCGGGGGGAGTTTTCCCGGGGGCGGGGGTAGGGGTAGGGGGCGGCGGCCTGGAGGCCGGGGGCCACGGGGGCCCGGAGGCCGGGGGGGCCCGGAGGCCGGGGAGCCACGGGGGCCCGGAGGCCGGGGAGCCGCAAAGCCCGGGAAGCCGAGGCCGGGAAAGCCAGGAAGCAGCGCCCGGCGTCAGCCGATCGGCTTCCAGCCGTGGCGCAGGCGCGGTGGGTGTGCGGGGCGGGCTGCGTCGTACGACCGCCACCCCGGGTACGGCCCCGGCCAGGTGAGCGCAGCAACGCCCACAACCCCGCCACCCCACCCAAGACTGCCGCATACCTCGGCGTACCCGGCCCGCGACTGCCCGCACTGCGGCGGCGGATAGCGCCGCCCCCACCGGACACCCGGGGCCCCGCCCTCCGCATCACGACACGATGACAGTCCGCCAGGATGAGCCGTCTTGCCCGCTATCCACCCTGGCGGACCCGTCAGGCCCGCGATTAACGTCAGCCCGTTGGTGACCCCCCACCCCACCAGGAGCCGACCGTGAACCGCCGCACCATGCACGCCACCGCCGCGCTCGCCGCGACCGCAGCCCTGCTCCTGACGGCCTGCAGCAGCGGCGGCGGTGACGGCAGCGACGGCGACAAGGGAAGCAAGAGCGGCGACTCCGGCAAGGCCGCAGCCGACTCGTCCACGCCTCCCGCCAAGAAGAAGCGGGCAAAGTCAGCGGCCCAACTCGCCCTGGCCAAGACCGAAGTGCCCGGCCACGCCGTAGTAGAGCCCTCCGACGACTTCGTCTTCGCCAAGTCCCAGGACAACATCAAGCTCAGCAAGCCCGTATGCGCCCCGCTCGGGCATGCGATGAGCCAGTTCCCCGTCGGCGACGCGCAGGACAGTTACGTCCGCGTCGCCGAGATGAAGGAGTTCAACGGCGCCTTCACCTACATCACGCTCGCCACGTACGCGCCCGGCGAGGCGCAGAGCACCATGGCGGCCATGACCAAGGCGGTCAGCGCCTGCGCGGGCGGCTTCACGGCCAAGGGGGACAAGGCCTCCAACGTGTACGACTCCGTCACATCGGAGACCACCGGCACCGCGCCCACGCCAGGCGCCGACGAATCCCTGGCCTTCAGGGCCACGACCAAGTACCAGGGCGACACGCACACCGTCCGCACGCAGGCCACCCGCCACGGCGACACCATCGCCGTCTACTTCGCGATGGACGGCAGCGCGTTCGTGCAGTCCCGTTCCGGAAACGGGAAGATTTTCCCGGCTGTGGTCAAGTCGCAGGAGAAAAAGCTCGGTTGAGACCGAGGGGGTCTCCGCGTCACGACACGATGACAGTTCATCGAAATAGGACGCCTTGTCCCGCTATCAACTCTGGTCGAACCAACAACCCCACAGATAGCGTCGGCGCTTTGGAGACCCCCTCGCCCCACCGGGAGCCGACTGTGAACCGCCGCACGATGCCCGTCACCGCCGCGCTCGCCGCGACCGCTGCCCTGCTCCTGACGGCCTGCGGCAGCGGGGACGACGGCGAGTCCAAGGACAACGACAAGATCGCGGGCGCCGACCAGGGCGCTGACAACCCGAAGAAGTCGGCGGAGCCGTCGGCCACTCCGGCGGAGGACCAGCCGGACGGCGTGGATCTGACGCTGCCGAAGGACATCAACCTTGTCTTCGACTGGAAGAAGCCGAACGACAAGGACGAGGCCGCGGCACTGGATGATGCCCGGCACTTCGTGCAGTCGATCTATCGGGGAGTCGCGGAGCAGAAGGCCAACGACCCGGCCGTCGCCGCCTACGCGATGGACAAGGGGCTCAGTTACGCCCGCACGCAGGTCCAGGGCCGCATCGACGCAGGGCTGACCTCCACGGGCACTCGGCGCCACTTCCAGGAGAAGGTGCGGAAGTCACCGAACGGCAATGCGGTCGAGGTCTCGTTCTGCGTGGACTCCAGCAAGTTCTACTCGAAGGAAGTGAAGTCGAAGAAGGTGCGCAAGGGGGCACCCGGAGCAGCTTCGTACGACTTCTTCAAGATTATTATGTCCAAGTTTCCGGGGGATGATGACTTGTGGCGCGCTTCGGTCGTGTACGTGACGGAAAAGGCGGGCCAATGCGCCTGACCCGAGCCGCGATCGCCTGCCTCACTCTGTCCGTCGCCATCAGCGGGCTCCTGGCGAGCGGGGTCGCCCACGCCGACGAAGACTTCGGCAACGGCACGGGCGGCGAAAAGGAAGCGCAGGGCGGCAGCGACAAAACCGGCATCTTCGCGGCCGCCAAGGTCCAGTACTCCGGAGCCGTCACCAAGGACGGCAGCAGCGGAAACGTCACCTCCGCCGACGTCAACTGGGACCCGCCGCCCTGCTGGTACGCCCCGTACCTCGGTGCCAAGGACTTCAAGAAGAAGATGTCCGCGAACATCAAGGATCAGCTGGACACCCCCGGCCTGGGTTCGGGGGGAACCGCCCTGGGGCAACTCCAGCGCCACTACGAGGACAACTACGGCTGGACGGACACCCCCGGCTACAAGGACTACAACGTCGAGAAGGACGGCGAGGGGATGTTCTGGGCGGGCGTCGAGAACCCCAATGAGCAGGACGCCCTCGCGCGGATGTCGTGCTCCGACATTCCCTTCTGGGTCGACAACGGCGAGCCGCCACCGCCCCAGCACGAGGAGGCCATCACCCCGGAGATGCTCGCCGCCCTCGCCTACCAGCACATGGAGCTCCCGGGCACCAAGGTCACCCTCGCGCCCGAGGCCAACACCAAGGTGAATCTGCCCACGTGGGCCTGGCTCGACAAGGCCGTCTTCGATGACGTGAAGGCGACGGCGGCCATCAACGTCCCCGGCTTCAACCTCGAGGCGACCACGACCGCGACCCCGAAGTCCCTCACGCTCGACCCCGGTACCAAGGACGCCACCACCATCCCCGCCAACGGTGAATGCCCCATCGTCGACGGCAAGATCGGTGAGCCCTACGCCAAGGGCAAGTCCAAGGAGACCCCGACCTGCGGCATCATCTACCGCCGCTCGTCCGGCGGCGAGACGTTCCCTCTCAAGGCCTCCCTCACCTGGGAGATCAGCTGGACGGGCACGGGACAGGCGGGGGCGGTCGGCATGCCCGACGGCACCATCGAGGCCGTCCAGGACATCACGGTCGAGGAAATACAGTCCATCAACCGCTGAGCGGGCCGGGCGGCGGGCGGCGAAGCACGCGCCTAACTGGCCGCCCTGCTCTTCCCCTTGCCCCTCTTCCGCAGCTTTCGCAGCCGCGCCTGCTGTGCGGCGCGGTGTTGTTCCTGGCGGGTGGAGCGGATGCGGTGGGTGGTCCAGGCCAGGGCCGCGGTGGTGAGGACGTAGGCGAGGAGGGCCGGGAACGCGCCGTCGATCTCACGGCAAGTGGGCTGGGACGAGTCGCAGTTGCGGCCCCGGAGCGCCGAGAGGATGTACAGCGTCAGGAGCAGCGGCAGGGCCCAGCACACCGCTGTGGCCGTGCGGCGGGCGATGCGGTGCGGGGTTTTCGTTCCCTTGAGGGCTTCCGACGCCCACAGGCCTCCGCACGCTCCGGCTACCGCCACCACCCCGGCCATGAGGCCTAAGACCCACGCGCCACCCGGCCAGTCGGCGATCAGGTTCGGAGACTCGCGGATCACCGTGCGCCAGGCGCCCTTCGCCCAGAGGAAGCCCGCGGCCAGGGCCAGTAGTGCCAGTACGAGGGCCGCGATGGCGAAGCCGTCGCGGGTTCGGGAGCCCAATTGGGGAGTGTCGTCCTTGCGTGTCATCTCGTCAGTCCCAGTGCAGCGTTCCGGCCACTACGTCGAACGGCTCTACCACCTGGCCGGCCATCGGGCCCACGGGCGTGGAGGAACCCAGGATCAGCCAGCTCTTCGAGCTCCCTCCCGGCTCAATCGTGCGGGACCTCCTCGACCACGGTCTCCCCGAAGCGCCATGAGCCCCGGTTCCCCGATCCCTCCATCCGTGTTCCCTCTTCCCACGCGATCCGGGCGGCGCGGCGCTGTGGCACGTCGGGGTAAGACTCCGGGAAGACCTTGATGTAGCCGCGCCGGTCGGCGGGGAACGTGCGCAGGGCCTCGCGCAGTTGCTGCTCCTGCTCCTCCTGCGTGGCTTGGTTGCGGTTGATCACCTTGTACGCCTTTCGTAGCCGGTCGGGCGGATCGGCCTCCCGCCGCTTGCCCCTGTCCGACCCCTTCCAGGTCATCCAGCCGACGGAGCCGAGCGCTGCGAGGGCGAACGCGGAAGCTCCGAGGAGCTCGCCGGTGGCGTCGGCCTCGCCCGGCGTGCGCGGGGCGAGCTCGCCCTCGGGGTCCTCGATGACCGTGACGGTCTGGCCGACTTCGTAGAGGTCGGATGCGGTCTTCATCTCGGGCCCAGGTACGCGGGTGCCATCCCGGCGTTGCAGTGTGTAGTGGTAATCGCGGTTCTTGCGTCCTTGGCCCGGGTCTCTTCGTTCCTTCGTGACCGTCGCCGAGACCTCATCGCCCCGCTGCTGCAGTGTGAGGTCCTGACGGGCCATACCCGCGACGCCCGCCGACATGACAGAGGCGCCCACGATGAACAGTGCCGCGTACGTGCCGGCCTCACCTCCGGCCCCCAGCCTCCGGATCAGCACGATGAGCAGAACTCCGTGCACGATCCACAGGGGCACTTGGAGTCCGAGGCCGAAGTCGTCGGCGACGAGGTACATCCCGACGATCGCGGCGAGCGCGTAGCAGCCGACTGCGATCGCCAGCGGAATGCGGTAGCGCGTGTCCGGCGCCCCCTCCGCGTGCTTCTTACGCTTCCCGCCGAGACTCATGCCGCGACGCCCTCCTTGGTCGGCCCTTTTCCGGTCGGTCTCTTCTCGGCCGGCCCGTCATCGGTCGGCTCCTGCGTCGAGACCGACTTCATGATGCCGCCGAGCAGATCGAGGTACTCGGTCCAGTGCTCTCTGTCCTCGGTCATGAAGAGAAACAGAGCCGAACCGGGGCCGGTGCTCAGGGGCACGCAGAACTGGGCGTGCCGGATCGTCGTGGGGATGGGGTCATCGAGGCCGAAGAGCACGCCGGGCAGCTCAAGCTCCTGGTCTCGGATGCACAGGGCGGACGGACCGTACGGCAACATGATCAGGGCGACCTCGGCGTCCGGGTACTGTTCGCGCCATTGGAGGGCCGTGCGCCTGGCCGAGCCCTGCCTGTCCTGTTCCTGGGGTCCGACGTCCGGCCCTTCGACTAGTACGGACAGCGTGCCCTGCGACAGCTCACCGTCCGGCATGCGCAGGAGACAGGCCGACACGTGCTCGGCGCCCGCCGCGATCGCGGTCTGCAGCGCGTACTCACCGGAGATGACGAGGCTGAACTTCTGCAAGGGCGTGGCGGCACCGGCGAAGAGCGAGTCGACCGCCTCTGCCATCCGCAACACGCGCTCCTCAGGGACCTCCAGCAGGTCGAACTGCGTGAAACCGGGCGGGAGCTCGAACCAGAGGTCGGGAACATCCGTGGTGGCCGGGCCTGCCGCGGAAACGGTGGCCGCGTACCCCGGATCAGTAGACGCCATCAGTCCGTCAACTCCCATGCGCCCAGCCCTATCGCACTGCCGATGGCGACGGTCCCGCCGAACTTGCCGCCGCCGCTTCCCGTGGCGATGTTCCCCACACCCGTGCCCCAGGTCGCGGCGTCGTACTTGCCCGTGCTCGTCCCATAGGCGTTGATCGCGGTCGGCGCCGTCCAGGCGAGTTGGGCGGCGGCCTGGACACCTTCCGTGGCGGTCAGCGCGGCACCCCGGGGGACTCCGAGCTTCGCGGCAGCGGCCATGACGGGCCTGTCGATCACCTTGGCGACCGGGTCCGCCGCCTTCATCACGTTCTTCGCCGTGGTGCCCGCCGTCTTGATGCCGACCTTGGCGCCGGCGGCAACGCCACCGGCGCCACGCCCCGCCTTGAAGCCGGCCATGACTCCCGCCTTCGCCGCGCCGACTCCGGGCACCATGCCGAGGACGTCACCGCCGAGCGTGAGCCAGTTGCCGATCCGCTCACCGGTCGGTGGCCACAGTCCGTCCACGCCGTACGCCGTCGCGTGGGCCAAGAGCGCCACGGCACTCAGCCCGATCGCCAGCGGCGCGAGCACCGGACAGAAGATGGCGATGACGCCGACGACCGAGGCGACAACGGTGATCCAGTCGGCGTGTTCCTTGATCCAGTCGCCGACCGCGGAAAGGAGTTCCCCCACCTGTCCAGGAAGGTCCGCGAGCGCCTCGCCGAGGTCCTCGATGGCGTTTCCGAGCTTTTCCCACATCCCGGGTTCATTCGGGGCGATGTCCATGGCGGACTTGAGCCGGTCGGCTATCTCCTCGCCGTACGCGTTGTAGGCCTTCTGCATCCGGCGGCCTTTGCTGCGCAGCTCCTCCAGTTCGAGATCCTGCGTGTTCACCGCCCGATTGGCGTCTTTGACCTTGCCCTCGTGGTCCTTGGAGTCCTTCTTCTTGTCGTCCGCGTCGTTGAGCTTGTCGGCCTTGTCGTACGCGTCCTTCAGCGACTTGGCGACGACGGCGGCCTCGGCCTCCAGCTTCACGGCGGCCCGCTGCTTGCGCTCCATGTACTCCGCCCAGTCCTCCAGGGCGGAAGCGGCGTTACGGAACGAGTCGCGGGCGTCGTCCATGCGCGGGCGGAACTCGTCGTCGAACGTCTCCCGGAAGGCCTTCGCAGCCTTGCCCTCCCAGTCACCGACACCGGTGCCGTGCAGAACATGGCAGATCTCGACCAGCGCCTTCGCCGTCCTGCGGACGGTCTTGGCCACACTGTCGGCCACCACATGGTCACCGGGGCAGGGCACGAACCCCAGGGCCGGGAAGTCCTCCAACTGCGCCTCAGCCATCTCTACTTCCCCTGGCCTTCACTCTTGCCCTGCTTGTTCACCTTGGCGAGCTCGTCGTCCAGGTCCTCGAATGCCTTCTTTATCTTGAGCAGCGCGTCGGATGCCTTGCCCGAGAATTTGGTCAGCTGTTTGATCCCGTAAGACCACTCTTCGCCGAAGTCGTCCATACGCTCGGCGAGTTCGCGGGCGCCCATGGCGTCACCGGAGACCTTCTCCATGTCACGGCCCGGCTGCTTCATCAGGTGGGCGATGTGGTCGAGGTTGTGTTTCACCCTGTTCAATACGGCGTAGTCGACCGACAAATCACTCATACCGCTCCCCCATCCGCACATACGAGCGGTGCGATGGGCCGCAGAGAAAGCGGCCCACCGCACCGGGTTACTACCTCTTCAACGGACCGAGGGCATGACTACTTGCCCTTGACGCCCTTGGCGAGGTCGTCGTCCAGGTCCTCGTACGCCTTCGCGGCGCTGGTCAGGAACTTGCCCATGCCCGTGAGGCCCTCAATGGTGTCCTTGGCGCCCTTCTTGAACTCCTTGAAGGAGTCCTCGAAGGCCTGCGAACCCTTGCGAGTCGTGTAGCCGTTCTTCACCAGGTTCTCGACGTATCGCTCGAGGGCGTCGAGCTTCTCGTCGATCTTGTCCTTGGCGTCGTTCAGCTTGCCCGCCGCGGTCCGCATCTCCTCATAGGTGATATCGGCGTCTTTGGCCATGTGGCTTCACATCCAATCCAACTCGCCGCAGGGCCATCCCCCTTGGCTCCACCCGTGCGGGCCCGCTCGAACCCGTGCACCCCGCGTGCGAGGGCGCTCGGTTGCTCGTGCGATCTTCCGCTCTTCGGTCAGCAGCTTACGGGTGGGGCAGAAGTGAGCACAGCCCGGTTGAGTCACAGCTCTGCTATGAGCCCGCGCACGGCCCGTTGCCTGCGGGAAGGGTGGAGCGGCTATCGTCACAGGCACTGTGGAGAGCCTCACAGGCACTGTGGACCAGCCACTTCGACCGCGTTCCGGGAGCGGTCGATGCAGGCTCAAGGGGAGGACGATCGTGCGCCTGACTCTGACCGTCGTCGATCCGCTCGGCGGCGCGAACGCCGATGTCGTGCTCGACGCCGATCCTGAGTCCACCGTCGGGGACATCGCCAAGGAACTGGCCCAACAGGTGGGTTACGGCGGCGGTGACGCCCAGATCATCCCGATCGGCGGGCACCAGCTCCAGCCCGGCGGCGGCCAGGCCGGGGCGCCCGTCGTCTTCGTGGACGGCTACCCCATCGACGCCTCCGCGACCATCGGGACCTCCGCGCTGCGCGAGGGCGCCGTCGTCAGCCTGCACGACCCCGCGGGCTGCCTGCCCGGCGAACCCACCGGCCTGGTCGAACTGCGCGTCGCGGGCGGACCCGCGGCAGGCGCCGTGCACCGGCTCGGGATCGGGCGCTACGACATCGGCAGCGGACCCGCCTCGTACATCCGCATCGACGATCCGGAGCTGCCCGCCCGGGCCCTCACGTTGTCAGTTGCAACCGATGGCACCTGCCAAGTCGCCGTACATGGGGACATAGACGGCGTGACCCTTGACGGTAAGCCGTTCGGTGAGGCAGAGGAAAACGAGAAGAAGGGCGAGAAGAAGGGCGAGGCGAGCGACAAGCCGGAAAAGCGCAGAAAGCGCGAAAAGGGCAACAGGGCGGACAGCAGCGGGAAACAGCGCGACAAGGGCGAATGGCCGCTCGGCGCACAGATAGCTGTCGGAAACACCCTGCTCGAACTCGACAGGTACGTGCCGCCCAATGCCGCCCTGAAATGGTCCGAGGACGGCACGGGACTCGATTACAACCGGCCCCCGCGACTGCGTCCGCCCGAGCGGCAGACGAAATTCAGGCTGCCCAGTCCGGTACGTGATTTCGAGGCGCGCCCGCTGCCCTGGCTGATGGCGCTCACGCCGCTCGTGGGTGCCGTCGTATCCGTGATGATCTTCGGGCGCTGGTACTACATGATCATGGCGCTGCTCAGCCCGCTCATCCTTTTCGGAAACTACTTCATGGACAAGAAGCATGGTCGTAAATCCCATGCCAAACAGGTCAAGGAGTACAACGAACACAAAGAGCGGATCGAGAGGGACGCGCAGGAAGCCCTCGTCGCCGAGCGGATGGACAAGCGGCAGGCCATTCTCAGCCCGGCCGGCATCCTCTCCCTCAGCACCGGGCCCCGCACGCGGCTGTGGGAGCGGCGGCGCACCGACTCCGACCATCTCCTCATGCGCGTCGGCACCGGACGGCTCGACTCCGAGGTCGTGCTCGACGACCCCGAGCAGGACGACCACAAGCGCGAGGTCACCTGGAAGATCGAGGACGCGCCCGTCGCGCTCTCGCTGCGCGATCTCGGTGTGATCGGCATCGCGGGCCCCGGTGACTCGGCGAAGGCGCTCGGCCGCTGGGCCGTCGCGCAGTCGGCGGTCCTGCACAGCCCGCTGGACGTCCAGTTCTACGTTCTGACCGAGAACTCCGCGCGTGAGAGCTGGGACTGGACGCGCTGGCTGCCGCACGCGCGGCCCTCCGGCTCCCAGGACGTCAACATGCTGATCGGCACGGACGCCGAGACCGTCGGCGCCCGCATCGGTGAGCTGACCCAGATCCTCGCCGCCCGGCAGAAGGCCGCCAAGGAGAACAACCGCGGCGGCGCCGCTTCCTTCGGCGACCCCGACATCGTCGTGGTGTGGGACGGCTCGCGGCGACTGCGGTCCATGCCCGGCGTGGTGAAGCTGCTGCGCGAGGGTCCCGCCGTCTCCATGTACGCGCTCTGCCTCGACGACGAGGAGAGGTTCCTGCCCGGCGAGTGCCAGGCCATCGTGATCGCCGAGCCGAAAGCCGCGGAGACCGGCCTGCCCGCTCCCTCCACACCCGGCACGGCCACACCCGGCACGGCCACGCCCGCCTCCAACGCGCCCGGCGGTTTCCCCTCCTTCCAGGCCTGGCACACGGCCGCCGGGGACGACGGCGAGCAGGGCGCCGAGAAGCCCCTCGCACTGCGGCTGCGCGTCGAGAAGACCGACGCCGCCCGCATCCTTGACGTACGACCCGACTTCGTCTCCTCCGCCTGGTGCGGCCGCCTGGCCCGCGCGCTGTCCCCGCTGCGGGACATCAGCGGCGAGACCGAGGACTCGGCGCTGCCCGGGTCCAGCCGACTGCTCGACGTGCTGGAGCTTGAGCCGCCGACGGCCGACCAGATCACGGCGCGCTGGCGGATGGGCGGCCAGTCGACGATGGCCGTCATCGGCGAGTCGTACGACGGGCCCTTCGGCATCGACATGCGGCGTGACGGGCCGCACGGCCTGATCGCCGGTACGACCGGTTCCGGTAAGTCGGAGCTGCTCCAGACCATCGTGGCGGCGCTGGCCGTCGCCAATACGCCCGAGAACATGACCTTCGTCCTCGTGGACTACAAGGGCGGCTCCGCGTTCAAGGACTGCGTGAAGCTGCCGCACACGGTGGGTATGGTCACCGACCTCGACGCGCACCTCGTCGAGCGCGCACTGGAGTCGCTGGGCGCCGAGCTCAAGCGGCGCGAGCACATCCTGGCCGCCGCCGACGCCAAGGACATCGAGGACTACCAGGACCTGGTGCGCCGCGACCCCTCGCACCCGCCCGTGCCCCGGCTCCTCATCGTCATCGACGAGTTCGCCTCGATGGTGCGTGACCTGCCCGACTTCGTGACGGGCCTGGTCAACATCGCCCAGCGTGGCCGTTCGCTCGGCATCCACCTGCTCCTCGCCACGCAGCGGCCGAGCGGTGTCGTCTCCCCCGAGATCCGCGCCAACACCAACCTCCGCATCGCCCTGCGCGTGACGGACGGCGCCGAGTCCGCCGACGTCATCGACGACCCGGCGGCCGGCCACATCTCCAAGAGCACGCCCGGCCGCGCCTACGTCCGCCTCGGTCACGCCTCGCTCGTCCCCTTCCAGTCGGGGCGTGTCGGTGGCCGCAGGCCCGGCGCCGCCGACCCCGCGCTGCTCGCGCCCTGGGCGGGCTCGCTCGGCTGGGAGGACCTCGGCCGTGCGGCGCTCGTGAAGCCCAAGGCGCAGGCGCGCGAGGAGGAGGAGATCACCGACCTCAAGGTCCTCGTGGACGCCGTGCGCGACGCGAACGCGACCATGGGCATCCCCGCCCAGCACAGCCCGTGGCTGCCCGCGCTCTCCGAGACGCTCCAGCTCGACGAGATCCCGCTGCCCGCCGCGAGCGACAAGCCGGGCTCCCTCGCCCCCGCCCCGTACGGCTTGGAGGACATCCCCTCCGACCAGGCGCGCCGCCCGGTCGTGGTCGACTTCGAGACGTTCGGGCATCTGCTCATCGGCGGCGCACCGCGCAGTGGCCGCTCGCAGATCCTGCGTACGATCGCGGCCTCCCTCGCCCGTACGCACTCCTGTGCCGACGTCCACCTCTACGGCATCGACTGCGGCAACGGCGCGCTCAACGCGCTGACCCGGCTTCCGCACTGCGGAGCCGTCGTGAGCCGTAACCAGACCGAGCGTGCGGTGCGGCTCATCACCCGGCTCAAGGGTGAAGTCACCCGCCGCCAGGACCTCCTCGCCGACAAGGGCTTCGCCGACATCGGCGAGCAGCGGGCCGCGGTGCCCGAGGAGGAGCGGCTCGCGCACATCGTCGTGCTCCTCGACCGCTGGGAGGGCTGGCTGCCGACCCTCGGTGAGTACGACCACGGCGAGCTGACCGACGAACTGCAGGCGATGATGCGCGAGGGCGCGAGCGTCGGCATCCACCTGGTCATCACCGGTGACCGCCAGGTCCTCATCGGCCGCATGGCCTCGCTCACCGAGGACAAGTACGGCCTGCGGCTCGCCGACCGCTCCGACTTCTCGATGCTCGGCATGAACGCGCGCAAGGTGCCGGAGGAGATTCCGCCGGGCCGCGGCTTCAAGAACGAGCACGGCACGGAGACGCAGTTCGCCCTCCTCTCCGAGGACTCCACGGGCCAGGGTCAGGCCGCGGCGATCTCCGAGATCGGCGAGGCGGCGGCAGCGCGGGACGCGGATGTGCCGCGCGCCCGCAAGCCGTTCCGCGTGGACAGCCTGCCCAGCCGTATCAGCTTCGCGGACGCCTGGGAGATGCGGGACCCGGAGGCCTCGCGCTCCAAGCTCTGGGCGCTCGCCGGCATCGGCGGCGACGACATCATGGGCTTCGGGCCCGACCTCGCGCAGGGCGTGCCGACGTTCGTCGTCGCGGGCCCGGCCAAGTCGGGCCGCAGCACGACGCTGATGAACCTGGCCCGGTCCTACCTCACCCAGGGCGTACGCATCATCATCGCCGCCCCACGGCCTTCCCCGCTCCGTGAACTCGAGGGCCAGGAAGGCGTACTGAAGGTCTTCAAGGACGACGACATCGAGAGCGACGACTTCAAGGAGGCCGTGGAGTCCGCGTCCCCCGAAGACCCGATCGTGTGGATCGTCGACGACGGCGAGGTCCTTGAGGACTGCGACGCCGAACGCGAGTTCAAGCGCCTCGTGCAGCGCGGCTCCGAGCGGGGCCTCGGCCTCATCATCGGCGGCGACGAGGAGGAGGTCTGCGGCGGCTTCTCCGGCTGGCAGGTCGAGGCGAAGAAGGGCCGCCGCGGCATTCTGCTCTCGCCCCAGGACTCTTCGAGCGGCGAACTGATCGGCATCCGCACGACCCGGAGCATGGTCGGCGGCCCGATCGCCCCGGGCAAGGGCCTGCTGTACACGGGCAGCGGGGAGCCGGTCACTGTCACCACGCCGATGTGACGGGGCGGCCGGGCGCCGGCGGGCGTGGGCCGCGGGGTTGTCAGTCCACGCGGCTGAGGGTGGCTTCCGGGTTGCCCGACTCCGCGTTCTTCGAGAGGTAGAGGAGGGTGTCGCCCTTGGGGCGCAGGTGCACCGTGTGGGTGTTCTTGGTGCACTGGGCGGCGCTCTTCGCCTGGCCCTTGCCCTCGGCCACGATCTCCTTGCCCGACACCGACCTCAGAGTCAGGTCCACCGCGCAGACGCCGCCCAGTTGGTCGGTCTGCGTCATGACGGCGAAGCGCTCGCCGACCTTGCCCCGCTCGACCTTCAGCCGGAACGTCCCCATCGGGACCGCGCCGTTCGCCGCCACCGCCTGGCCTTCCCAGGTGCCGCGGTAGGAGGCGGGGACCTCGTCACCGCTCTGGTCCGCGTCGCCGTCGTCGTCGCCGGGCTGCTCGCTCGCGGTCGCGGCCGGGGGGTGCCCTCCCGTGTCGCTCGGCTTGTCGTTGTCGTTCCCCGGAAGCAGTCCGAAGACGAAGACCGACCCGACCGTCACCGCGGCGAGCGCGCCCGCCACGCTCAGGACCAGCGTGCAACTGACCTTGCGGCCACGCCCGTCGGCACCGCTCGGCGTGGACGTCGCGGCGACCGAGACGCTCACCCGGCCGGGCGTCCCCGAGGGCGCTGACGTCTGTGTGGGGACGTACGTGGGAGGGGAGGGCGCGGGGATCTGTGCGTACGACGGGTCCGGCGGGCCGAAAGCGTTGCCGCTCTGCGGCGTGTCCCACACCGGGGCGTGCGCGCTCGACGACCCGAACGGCACCGGGCCCGACGGCTGTTCCGCGCTCCCGTCCCCCTCCGTCTCCAGGTCGAGGAGGCGCACCGCGCTCCGGCTGACCCGCTCCACCAGCGGACCCGGCAGCCACCCGGCCGCCACCAGGGCGTCCGCACCGGAGGGCGCGAGCCGCCGCGCGATCTCCCGCGGGGTGGGGCGTGCGCCCGGGTCCTTGGACAGGCAGGCCCGCGCCAGGTCCCGCAGCTCCCCGTCCAGCGGGCCGAGTTCCGGCTCCTCGTGTACGACCTTGTAGAGCAGCGAGGCGGACGAGTCACCCGGGAAGGGCGCCGACCCCGTCGCAGCGAACACCAGGACGGCCCCCAGCGAGAAGACGTCCGCCGCCCCGGCCACCTTCTTGCCGAGGATCTGCTCCGGCGACATGTAGCCGGGCGAACCGACGGAGACCCCGGTCGACGTGAGCGAGGCCGTGCCGTCCGTCGCCCGTGCGATGCCGAAGTCGATGAGACGCGGTCCGTCCATCGTGAGCATGACGTTGGACGGCTTGACGTCGCGGTGCACGAGCCCGAGCCCGTGCACATGGGCGAGCGCCTCGGCGAGGCCCGCCACGAGTACCCGTACGGAGTGGGCGGGAAGCGGCGACTGGTCGCGTACCGCGTCGGCCAGCGAGGGGCCCGCCGCGTACCCCGTGGCCACCCACGGAACCGCCCCTTCCGGATCGGCGTCGAGGACCGGCGCGGTCCAGTCGCCGCCCACCCGCCGCGCCGCCTCCACCTCACGCCTGAAGCGCGCGCGGAACTCCTCGTCGAGCGCGAAGTGCGGATGGACGACCTTCACCGCGACCGTACGGCCGCCCGAGCTGCGCCCCAGGTAGACCCGGCCCATGCCGCCCGAACCGAGGCGGCCGAGCAGCCGGTAGGGTCCGATGACGGTCGGTTCGCCGGGATCGAGCGGGTGCATGACGAAGACCTCCCCCGGACGCGCCGCACGGCCGCGGCCACCGAGCCGCGCGCACTGTCTGCAGCTCAGGGTAGTCCGCGGGCCCGCCCGGCGGCCCCGGCATGCCACCTCGTACTACGGCTGTGCCCCCAGCAGCTCCACCCGCACGTCAGCGGGGAACCCGGTCGTCTCGCCCACCCGGCGCGCGAACTCCGCGACGCCCTCCAACTGAGCGCTCCCGAAACGGAAGTCGAGCGTCGTGAAGTACTGCTCCAGGACCTCCGCGTCGAAGGCCTCCCAACGCGCCGCCTGCTCCGCGACCTTGCCGACCTCTTCGAGGGAGACGTCGCGCGAGGCGAGGAACGCCTTGTGCACCGCGCTCACCACGGCCGGCTCGCGCGCCGCGTAGTCCTTGCGCGCCGCCCAGACCGCGAAGACGAACGGCAGGCCCGTCCAGTCCTTCCACATCTGGCCCAGGTCGTACACGTCGAGACCGAGCCGAGGCCCGTCGATCAGGTTGGCCCGCAGCGCGGCGTCCCCGATGAGCACGGCGGCGTCCGCCTCCCGCATCATCAGGCCGAGGTCGGGCGGGCACGTGTAGTAGTCGGGCTGTACGCCGTGGCACTCGGCGAGCAGCAGCTGCGCCAGACGCACGGAGGTGCGGGAGGTCGAGCCGAGCGCGACCCTGGCGCCGTCCAGCTGGTCGAGCGGCACCTGCGAGACGATCACGCAGGACATCACGGGGCCGTCGCAGCCGACCGCGAGATCGGGGAAGGCGACGAGGTCGTCGGCGTTCTTGAGGAACTCGACGAGAGTGACGGGCGCGATATCGAGATCGCCCCGCACCAACTGCTCGCTGAGCTTCTCCGGGGTGTCCTTCGTGAGCTCGAAGTCGAGCAGCGTGCCGGTCCGCGCGAGCCCCCAGTACAGCGGCATGCAGTTCAGGAACTGAATGTGACCGACGCGGGGCCGGGGGGTGCGGCTGTGACCGGGGAGCTGATCTGAGCCCTCCCCGGCGATGGCGTCAACGGGAGAATTGTCCACATCGGGGAGGCTAGCCCCCTTGCGGTACGGTGCAGAAAGCGGGGCCCCGATCCCGCCCTTGTCAAGACCTTTCGACCTGGCCCGTCAACCCCTCTGGGGGGTCCGTCAAACATCCGGGTGACGTGATCTAGCCCCCTATTGCATTCGGCTGCCTGCGTGCTAAGCTCGCCGCAAGTTGCAGTTTGGTTTCCCTTGCAGTACAGAGCCTGCGGAGCATGTAACCCGCAGGCTCTCGTCGTTTTCAGACTTATGCAGTTGTTTCAACAATCGCAGGTTCTGGAGCAGGGCAACCCTTTGGCCCAAGGAGGGCTTATGGCTACCGGAACCGTGAAGTGGTTCAACGCCGAAAAGGGCTTTGGATTCATCGCCCAGGAAGGCGGAGGCCCCGACGTCTTCGTCCACTACTCCGCGATCAACGCGAACGGCTTCCGCTCCCTTGAGGAGAACCAGGCCGTGAGCTTCGACGTCACGCAGGGCCCGAAGGGTCCGCAGGCGGAGAACGTCACCCCCCAGTAGTGGGGGCGCCCCATGCGAATGGGGCGTGTGACAGTTCCGGTGACTTGATCCGGACATGGATAGCAGTACCCAAGGAGCCCTTCCTTTCCGCGTGAGCGGATCGGCGGGGCTCCTGCCTTTCTCTGGCTCCTGGGCCTTCAGCGGCTCCTGGGCCTTCAGCGGGACGGGGTGCTCTGTACGCTGCGGGGCCGTCGTGGCTGGGCGCGCAGTTCCCCGCGCCCCTGGCGGGGCCGGGGCGCCGCTTCTCAGACGTGTTGCATGACCAGTACGAATGCCGTGCCCGGCTCCAGGGCCTCGTACAGGTGGGGGACGTCTCCCCGGTACGACATGTAGTCGCCTGCGGCCAACTCCACCGTCTCGCCGCGCGGGCCGGCCAGCAGCCGCCCCGTACTGACGACCAAGTGCTCCACGGAGCCGGGAATGTGCGGGTCGGACTCCCGCGCGGAGCCCGGCTCCATCGCCCCGTGGTAGATGTCGCGCCGCACACCGGCGGGGCCCGCCGAGAGCAACGTCCCCGCGTACGAGGCGCGCTCGGCATGCATCGTCGGGCCCTGCCCGGCCCGGATCACCGTCACCTCGGGCGCCGGCGACTCCACCAGCACGCTGAAGGGCACGCCCAGCGCCACCGCCAGGGCCCACAGCGTCTCGATGCCGGGGTTGCCCGTGGCCGCCTCCAGTTGGGAAAGCGTCGACTTCGCGACGCCCGCGCGCTTGGCCAGCTCGGAGAGGGAGAGCCCCGCCTTGACCCGCTCCCGGCGCAACGCGGCCGCGACCCATTCGCGGGGCAGGCGGGATCGGGCGGCGCCGCCGTCCTTGCCGTCAGTCATGCCGTTCCGCTCCCTCGCCTCTGAGCTTCTGAGCTTCTGAGTTCTGAAACCTTGCCGTTCGCTACAGCGGACGAATCGTTCGCCTTGACGAACATCACCCTCTCCGCCCATCCTACGACGTATGCGTTCGCCACACCGAACAGATGACCCACCCCGCCGAACGAACGATGGTTTCGTTCGCCTCTCCCACCTCCCCCGCGGCGTCCTGCGCGACATCGCCCTCGTCTGGCTGGCCGACGCCGTCGTCGGTGTCTCCTTCGGCGCGATCGCCGTCGCGGGCGGCCTGCCCGTCTGGGTGCCGGTCCTCATGTCGCTGCTCGTGTACGCGGGCTCCGCCCAGTTCAGCGCGGTCGGCATCCTCGCGGCGGGCGGCGGCGCGGTGGCCGCGACCGCCACCGGGCTGCTGCTCAACTCCCGTACGGCGGCGTTCAGCCTGGCCGTCGCCGACAGCCTGGGCCGCTCCTGGGCCGCGCGGCTCCTCGGCGCGCACCTGATCACCGACGAGACGGCTGCCTTCGTCCTGGCCCAGCCCGACCAGAAGCGACGCAAGGCCGCGTTCTGGATATCCGGGCTCGGCCTGTTCGCCGTGTGGAACGTCAGCGTCCTCGGGGGCGCGCTCGCCGGTTCCGCGCTGGGCGACACCGCCCGGTTCGGACTCGACGCCGCGTTCCCCGCGGTGCTCCTCGCCCTGGTGCTGCCCGCGCTGCGCGGCGACAGCGCGACGCGGCGGGCCGCGGCCGCCGGTGCCGTCATCGCCGTCGCCGCGGCTCCGTGGCTGCCCGCCGGGGTGCCGGTTCTGCTCGCGCTGCTCGGGCTCCTAGCGGCGCGGCGCGGACCGGGCCGTCCCGCACGTCCTTCCCGCCTCCCCGAGAGGAGCGCCTCGTGAACGCCTACCTCGCCTGCGTCCTCGTCCTCGCCGCCGGAACGTACGCCTTCCGCCTCGCAGGCCCCCTGCTGCACGGGCGCGTCGAACTGCCGGTCCGCGTCCAGGAGTTGCTGACCGTAGGCGCGACGGTCCTGCTCGTCGCGCTGCTCGCCACCGGTGCGCTCACCGAGGGGCACGGTTTCGCCGGGTGGGCGCGGCCCCTCGGCGTGCTGGCCGGCGGGGTGCTCGCCTGGCGGAAGGCTCCCTTCGCCGTGGTCGTGGTCGGCGCGGCGGCGACTACGGCGCTGCTGCGTCTGGCCGGGGTGGCGTAGCCGCACCCCTCGCGTACAGCCCCTCCACCACGCCCGCGTACCGCTCCGTGACCGCACGCCTGCGCACCTTCAGGCTTGGGGTCAGCAGTCCACTCTCCACCGTGAAGTCCTCGTCCAGCAGGGCGAAGTCGCGGATGCGGGCCGGACGGGAGACCGTAGCGTTCGCCGCGTCCACCACCTCCTGGACGAGGGCGCGGACGCGAGGGTCCCGTGACGGCGGTTCGGTCAGTTTCACGTCCTCCCGGGCCGCCCAGCCGCCTATCTCCTCCCCGTCCAACGTGATCAGGGCCACCGGGTAGGGGCGCTTGTCGCCCACCATCACCGCGCGTGACACGAAACGCGAGCGCTGGACGGCGAGTTCGCTGAGGGACGGGGTGAGGTTCTTGCCGCCGGAGGTGATGATCAGGTCCTTCTTGCGGCCGGTGATGCTGAGGTAGCCGTCGGCGTCGATCGCACCCAGGTCGCCCGTGTGGAGCCAGCCTTCCTCGTCCAGGGTGGCGCGGGTGGCGGCCGGGTCCGCGTGGTAGCCGGGGAAGACCATCTCGCCGCGGGCAAGGACCTCCCCGTCATCGGCGATGCGGACCTCACAGCCCTCCACGGGGCGGCCGACCGTTCCGTACCGCACCGCGCCGGGATGGTTGAGGCTGATGACACCGGCCGATTCCGTCATCCCGTAGCCCTCGTAGACCTCGATCCCGCAGGCCCGCAGAAAGTCGATGACGTGCGGCGCGATGGGGGCGCCGCCGGTCAGCGCCCATCGGACGCGCCCTCCGAGCGCCTGCCGGACCAGGCCGTAGAGGGCCTTGTCGGCGGCTTCGTACGCTTCCTGGAGTTCGGGCGGCAGGACGCCGTCCGCCGCGAGAACCCCGATGCGTACCGCCTCCTCGAACCGCTCGCGGCCCCCTTCCTGGGACTCCGCGAGGGAGAGGACCACGGAGTACACCTTCTCGAACAGGCGCGGCACGGACGGCAGATGCGTGGGCTTCGCCTCGGCCAGCTCGGCGACGACGTTCTCGATCTTCCCGCCGAAGAAGCAGAGCTCCCCGCCCTGGATGAGGGTGGTGAACTCGATGAGCTGGGCGAGGAGATGGGCGAGCGGGAGATAGAGGTACGTGGAGTCGCCGGGGCCGCCCTCAAGCAGCGGGAGGGTGGCGGACTGGACGGCGCCCAGGTTGCCGTGGGTGAGGAGACAGCCCTTGGGCAGGCCGGTGGTGCCGGAGGTGTAGATGATGGTGGCGAGGTCGGCGGGGGTACGGGACCGGGCCCGGCCCAACAGGGTGTCAGGGGACCCCCCGGACTCTCCTTCGGGCCCCTGCTCCCCCTCCCCTTCCCCCTCCGTCATGAGCAGCACGTGCCGCACGCCGGGCAGCCTGGGCCGCAGACGCTCGATCTTCTCCGCCTGCGTGGCGTTCTCGCAGGTCACCACCGAGGCGTCGGAGTCTGTGACGACCCACTCGACCTCCTCGTCACCCGCCGTCGGGTAGACGGGGACGACCACCGCGCCCGCCGCGAAGACGGCGAAGTGGGCGTAGGTCCACTCGGGGCGGGTCTCGGCGAGGATCGCGACACGGTCGTCCGGGCGGACACCGAGGCTCATCAGGCGCAGACCGACCTCCCGTACGCGTGCGCGTAGTTGCTCGTACGAGACCTCCTCCCACGCCCCGCCATCCGACTTGAAGCGGAGGGCGGGAAGCTCGCCGTGGCGGTCCGCCGCCCACTCGGTGAGGACGGCCAGGGTCTCGGGACGCTCCGTCGGCTGCATGTGTACGACGCTAGGGACAGTGCGGGCCGTCAGGGGATGACGGGAAGCGTCAGCGGAGTTGGCCGCGGAGCTCAACCACCGTGCACGAAGATCCTCAGAAGACCCTCCTTGTCGTGTCGGCATGGGGCCGGGCGGGACGGGGGAAGGAACTCCCATGCCCAGCCGGACCATCACCGTCCACCACGTCCGCGCCATGCTGCACGGCGCCGAGCGCCACGGAATCGACACCGTCCCGCTGCTGCGCACCGCCCAGATTCCCCCGCTGCTCCTCGGCGACGACCGGGCCCGCATCACCGAGCTCCAGTTCGCCCGCCTCTTCCGGGAGCTGTATCGCGCCACCGGCGACGAGTTCCTCGGCCTCGGCTCGGCGGTCAGCAGGCCCGGCACGTTCGCGATGATGTGCCACGCGTCCCTCGGGTGCCGTGACCTCGGCGCCGCGATGGAGCGGGGCGTCACCTTCTACGGGCTGTTTCCGGGCGGACCTGACCTCACGCTGGAGCACCGCGGGACAGGCGGCGCCGTTCTCGCCGTACGCAATGATCTCGAACGGGACTTCTTCCTCGCCGAGTGCCTCGTCATCATCTGGCACCGCCTGTGCAGCTGGCTGATCGGGCGCCGCATTCCGCTCCACTGGGCGGAGTTCGGGCACCCCCCTCCCCCGCACAAGGACGAGTACGGGCTCCTCTTCGGCTGCCCGGTCCGCTTCGGCGCGCCACGCACCGGTGCCGGATTCGACGAGCGCTGGCTGGCCGCGCCGCTGATCCGGGACGAGGCGGCGCTGGAGGGGATGCTGAACCGCGCGCCGTTCGACCTCCTCTCGCGGCGCGAGTACGGGACGACGGTCGCCGAGCAGGTACGGCGTGCCCTGGCCCGCGCGCTGCGCACCTCGCCCCGGCTGCCCTCCCTGGGCGAGGTCGCCGCCCGCCTGGCGGTGAGCCCCGCGACGCTGCGCCGCCGTCTCGCCCAGGAGTCCACCTCGTACCAGCAGTTGAAGGACGCCGTACGGCGTGACGCGGCGATCGCCGGGCTCGCCGAGGGCACGGAGCCCATCGCCGATCTGGCCGCGCGCCTCGGCTTCTCCGAGGACACGGCCTTCCACCGTGCGTTCCGCCGGTGGACGGGGACGACGCCCGGCGCCTATCGCTATGAGAACCGGGGTCAACAAAGCTGAGCGCTCCCGCCAGCGCCGGACCTACCCGTCAGTCACTACGTTCGTCGCCTGCACACCCCAGCCACTGAGGACTGTTGGGAGAGCCGCATGCACGTTCGTACCAGCGCAAGAGCCCTGGCCGTGGTGGCCGCGCTCGGTCTTTCGGCCGTCACCCCGGTGACGGCGCAGGCCGCCCCGGCCCCGGACACCGCCGCCCCCGGAGACGTCGTCAGCTCCGCACCGAGCAGTTTCCACCCGCTGCCGGGCCAGCCGACCCACACCAAGGCGTGGAAGATCAACTACCGCTCGACGACGGCGACGGGAGAGCCGAACACCGTCTCCGGCACGGTCATCGTCCCGCAGGACGGCAGGAAGGGGCCCCGCCCCCTGATCACGTACGCCGTCGGAACGATCGGCATGGGCGACCACTGCGCCCCGAGCGCGGGCTTTCCCCGGGGGACGACTCTCGAAGCCAACCTCATCCAGCAGCTCACCCTGCGGGGCTGGGCGGTGGCCGTGACGGACTACGAAGGGCTCGGCACCCCCGGCGACCACACCTACACGGTCGGCAGGGCCGAGGGCCAGGCCATGCTCGACGCCGCACGGGCCGCGATCCGCCTCCCGGAGGCGGGGCTCGGCGAGGACACCCCGGTCGGCGTCATGGGCTACTCGCAGGGCGGGCAGGCGGCCAGCTGGGCGGCCGAACTGCACGGGTCGTACGCCCCCGACCTGAAGGTCAAGGGCACGGCGACCGGTGGCGTACCCGGCGACCTGATGAAGGTGGCGGACTTCAACGACGGTTCGTACGGCTCGGGCCTGATCTTCATGGCGGCGATCGGCCAGAACGCGGCCTTCCCCGAACTGAACCTGGAGTCGTATCTGAACCCCGCGGGCAAGAAGCTGCTCGGCGCGCTGCGCAACAGCTGTGTGGCGGACGGCGCGGTGCTCGGCGCTTTCAAGAAGATCGACGACATGACGGTGAAGAACCCCCTCGACCAGCCCGACTGGCAGCAGCGCCTTCGCGAGTCGCAGGTCGGCACGCGGGCTCCGGACGCGCCGGTGTACCAGTACCACGTGCTCGCCGATGAGCTGATCCCGTACGGCGTCGGCAAGCAGGTGCGCAAGGACTGGTGCGCCAAGGGCGCGAACGTGGAGTGGCACACCGTCCCGCTGGGCGAGCACGTCTCCGGAGTGATCACCCAGTCACCTCTGGCGGCGAACTGGCTGGCGGACCGCTTCGCGGGGAAGCCGGCGCGGGGGAACTGCTGACCGGCTCCGAGGGCTGACGGCGCGCGGCGGCTTCGGGAGGCCGCCGCGCGCCACTGCTCAGCCGGCCGTCCGCTCCACCGGAATCCACAGCTCCGCGTCCGCCTGCGTCCCGTCGTCCGAGAGGCGGGTCCGCAGGATCTCGGGCCCCGGCCTGCTCTGGTACGGATTCGACGGGAACCACTGCGTGAACACGTCCCGCCACATGTACTGGAGCGTCTGCGGAAACGGCCCCGAGCTCTCGAACACGGCCCAGTTCCCGGCGGGCACGGTGAGGGCGTCCATGTCGTCAGGCACCGCGGCACTGCTCACCACACCGTGCCAGTAGTCGAGTTCGGTCCCCTCGGCGCGGCTCTCGTCCAGCTTGTCGCTCACCGAGATGATCCCCCGCGGCTCCTGGTCCGACAGGCTCTCGATGCGTTGCAGCGTCTCCCGGCCGAGCCCCCGGATGAACGCGGCGATGTCCGGGTTCACGCCCTCGTGCACGAGCGGAACGCGCGCCTTCCTGCCGACGACACGGAACTCGTCCTTCTCCACGACCTTGTACTGCATGCTGCTGCTCCCTTCCACGGTGAGACGGAAGGACATCCGTGGCTGGGACCGCAGCGTCGCGCCGCCCCGCCTTGCCTCACCGGGGCCCACCCCGTGCATCCCGCGGAACGCCCGCGCGAACGCCTCGCCCGACGAGTAGCCGTAGCGCACGGCGACCTCAAGGAGCGTCCGCTCCCCGCCGAGCACCTCGGCACCCGCGACGGTCAGCCGCCTGCGCCGGATGTACTCCGACAGCGGCATCCCCGCCAGAGCGGAGAACAGCCGCCGGAAGTGGTACTCCGACGTCACGGCCGTCCGCGCCAGGTCGGCCACGTCGATCTGCCCGTCGAGGTGGGCCTCGATGTGCTCCATGGCCTGGTTCAACCGCTCCAGCACCCGGATCTCCTTCCCTTTCGTCACTCACGTTAGGAAGGACCCACCCTGCCGGACCCGACATCTTGTGCCCGGTCCGGTCGGGATCACATGGCGGCCCGGGTCTGATCAAGCCGTCCGTCCGACGTGAATCACCACGATGGTGACCGTCTCCTGGGTGATCTCGTACATCACCCGGTACCGGCCGACATGCATGCGCCGCAGATCAGGGGACCCGTACGCAGCCGTGCCGGCCGGGCGTGGGTCGTCGGCCAGCAGGTCCACCGCGTCGAAGAGCTGCCGCAGCCCGTCCGGATCGTCCTTCAGGAATCGCGTGGCGGTATCGATCACTTGCGTGCGCCAGATGATCTGGTAGCTCACTCACGCTCCAGACCGAGCCGGGCGCGCGCCTCTTCGTGAGGGATTCCGGCAGGGGTACCGGCGGCCTGCTCCGCCCGGTACTCCGCCAACGCCAACGCGTCTTCCAGGTCGGCCAGTTCCTGCGGATTGATCAGCACAGCCGCCGGCTGCCCGTGATCAGTGATGGTGATCCGCTCCCTTGCATGCGCGGTCCGCCGGACCAGCGAGCCGAAACGAGCGCGGGCTTCAGTCATGGGCAGCGTCTCACTCATGCACTGAACTGTACACTTCTCGCCACTTCTGTACTCGGTGTTCCGAGTCACCCGAGGCCCCTGGGGGCAATACCCGCCGCCAGCCGCACCGCGTCCGCGTACGCGGCGACGTCCGTCGGGCCCGGTGCCGGGCGGAAGGTGTCCGGGACGTCCGTCTCCTCCTCGGCGGCGCAGGCCGCGCACAAGCCGTGGCGCCGGACCAGGGGGTCCTCATCGCCCGTGGTCTCGCAGAACAGGCAGACCATCACGCGCCGCAGCACGGTCTCGCGGCCGTGGGCCTCGCTGATCTCGGGTGGCATCTTGTCCTCCAGGCGTCGTTTCGCGATACCGGCCGGGTTGTGGAGCGGTTCCGGGAGCCCGGCGGTCAGGGCGTGGTTCAGGTGGGTCACTGTCGCGCCGCGCGCGAGCCAGGCCGCGGCGAGGGGTTCGAGGCGGTCGCAGTCCGCCGCCGAGAGCGTCAAGCGGGGTTCGGTACGGCCAAGCTCGGCGAGGGTGCGGTACGCGGCGGAACGCGGCGGGGGCCCGTCGCCGACCGGCGGCTCGCCCTCGCCGCCGTCGCCCTCGCCGTACGGGTCGTCCAGCATCACGCCCCGCACGCTGCGGCAGAACTCCCACCACCAGGCGGCCGTACGCGGCGTGCGCGACCAGTAGGTGCGAGTCACCCAGCGGCGCGCGCCGCCCTCGCGGACGACCTGCTCTTTGATGCGGCGCAGATACCCGGCGTGGGACAGGGCCTTCAACGCACTGCGGACAGCGGCCTGCCCGTACCCGGCCATGTGCTTGGCGAGCGTCTTGTGGTCCATCGCCGCGCCTTCGGGCAAACGGTCGATGAACCCGGCGATCGACGCTTCACGCTTGGGCAGCAGTTCGAAGTCGGCGCGGCGGGCCCGCTCTTGCTCGGGCGCCAGGCGTTTCCCGTACCCCGGGTTGGCCATGGGGTGTGCGGGGGCGGGCAAGGGGGAGCTAGGCTCATTGGAAGCCATCGGATCGTGCCTCAGCTTTGCGATCTCGTTGGATAGACCCCGGACCCGGTGTTCCCGCACCGACCGGGGTCGTTTGACGTTTGTCGTCGCGAACCTAGAGCACATCTACGCTCGGTCGCAACCTGATCACAAATTGTCATCTCCCCTGGTGCGGCGGGAAGTTGAGCCGCCTCAGCAAGGGCGGGAGGGTGGGTTCAAGCCTTCCAACCACTCCTTGCAAAAGAGAGCTCGGGGCTCGGAGCTCGGAGCTCGGCCCAGACCGTCTTGCCGATCAGGCGCTCCGTGACGCCCCACGTTGCGGCGATCGCCTCGACGAGACGCAGCCCCCGGCCGGTCTCCGCTTCGGGGTCCGGCGGGCGCAGCTCCGGGGCGCGGTCGCCCCGGGCGTCCGACACCTCGATACGGAGCGTGCGCGTCGACTCCACGTAAGAGAGGCGGAGTTCGAAGTCCCTTCCGGGTACGTGGCCGTGCGTGACGGCGTTGGCGGCCAGCTCGGCGGTGATGTGCGCTGCCGCGTCGGAGAGGTCGCTGCCGTGCGGGATGCCCCAGGCTTCCAGCTGGTGGGCGGCGAGGCGCCGGGCGAGGCGGGCACCTCTGCGGGTGGGGCTGAGCCGCTGCGCGAACTGCATTTGGGGGGTGGAGATTTGGGATTCCATGTCACGGAGCGTGGTCGTTGCGCTCTACGCTGACCAGGTACGACGCCGCGACGGAGCGTAGCTGTACGGCTGCCCTGTGCTGTCTGTCGGGTCGTCGGCCGTGACCATTGGACGCACGCGAAGGCGGTACGGCATGGCGAACACGGAACCTGAAGAGCGGCGCCCGGAGCGGCCCGCCGAGGAGGACGGCACGGCCCATCTCTTCCGGGCCATCGGCAAGCAGATCAAGGTGCTGCGGGTCGGCGCGGGCTTGAGCCAGAAGGAACTGGGGGCGCGGGCGCACTGCGGGGAGGACCTGGTCTCGGCGATGGAGCGGGGGGTGCGGACGCCGCAGCCCGAGTTCTTGGAGCTGGCAGATCCGTTGCTGGGGGCGGGTGGGGTACTGCTGGCCGCCATTGATGACGTACGGGAGGCGCAGAAGAAGGCGCGGACGCGGCACCCGGAGTGGTACCGGGGGTACGCCAGCTTGGAGGCCTTGGCCGTTCAGCTGTACGTCTACACCAACCAGTCCGTTCCGGGCCTGCTCCAGACCGAGGCGTACGCACACGCCATGTTCACCCAGTGGAAGCCCCTGCTGAGCGAGGAGACCATCGAGAAGCGGGTGGCGGACCGGCTCGCTCGTCAGCAGATCTTCGACCCCTGGCCCTCACCTACGTTCAGCTTCATCCTGGACGAGAGCGTGCTGCTGAGGCCCATCGGCGGGAAGACAGTCCACAAGGAGCAACTGCGGAAACTCCTGCGCATCGGAAGCATGCGGACTGTCCAACTACAGGTGATGCCACTCGCTCGGGAGGAACAGCCCAGCTTGGACGGTCCGTTCACCCTGCTGACGCCCAAGAAGCAGCAGCAGGTGGCGTACATGGAGATCCATACGTACCCGCGCTTGATCACCGTTCTAGAGGAAGTCCGTGTACTGGCCGTCCGCTATGGGATCCTGCAATCGGAGGCCCTCACGCCCCGTGACTCGCTGGCCCTGATCGAGAAGATGCTGGGAGAACTATGAGCACCGAGAAACTCACCTGGTTCAAGTCCAGCCACAGCAGCGGCGGCGGCGGCGAATGCCTCGAAGTCGCTTACGCCTGGGCCAAGTCCAGCCACAGCAGTGGCGAAGGCGGCGAATGCGTAGAGGTAGCCCCCTGCCCCCACGCCATCCACGTACGCGACTCGAAGAACCCCGAGGGTCCCACCTTCGCGGTGAAGTCCACGGCGTGGACCACGTTCATCGCCCACGCGGCCGACTCCGGCATCTGACGAGTACGACCAGCTACAGTTTCTTGCCCCCACAGCACCACCACCTCACCACCTCCCCCCACGACTGCATCCCCATTTCCACCGAAAGGGAACGCCAGCCGTGAACCACCGCACCCGTCTCAGACCCGCAGCCGTCGCCTCCGCGGCAACCGTCGTCATCCTCGCCCTCGGATTAACCGGCACCGCGCACGCCACCGCGCCCGCCACGGCCGCCAGTTCCGTCAAGGCCGTCGGTGACGATCCGGACCAGCCCGAGAACCCCCTGTACGACGCCCCCGAGAGTTTCCACGTCACGTCCGGGCGTGAGTCCGTCTCCCTGTCCTGGAGTTCGCTCTCCGCGGCCACCGGCTACGAGGTCTACCGGGCCGAGGCGGAGGGCACCGAACCGGACGAGGTCGGGCCCTACGAACTGCTCGACACCGTCTCCGCGAGCTCGTACAGCGACACCGCGGGCGACGCCGACGTCTCGTACGCCTACAAGATCCGCGCCCTGGACGACGCGGGCCACTTCTCGCCCTACACCGAGCCCCTTCGCGGCACCCGGGACACCGTCTCCCCCTTCGCGCCGCGAGACCTCACCCGTGCACGCGAGGACGAGCGCGGTGTGACGCTGACCTGGCGCACCGGAGACTCGGACTCGGTGAAGTACGTGCTGTACCGTGCCGAATCCCCCAACGCCCAGCGGACGAAGGTCGGTTCCACTACGTCGCTGACCTTCCGTGACACGAAGGGCGAGGCGGGACGCACGTACCTGTACGAGGTGCGGGGCGTCGATGCCGTCGGGAACGAGTCCGAGGCGTCGAACGCCGTGAACGGCACCAAGACCGTCGGCTCCAGCACCGCTCCCAAGGCGCCCACCCTGGGCAACGCCCAGCTCGTGGGCAACCGGCTCAGCCTGTCGTGGACGCAGAGCCCGTACGTACCGGTCTCCTCCTACACCGTCTACCGCTCCAAGACCTCGCCGGTCGACATCACCGACCCGGCCAACCGCGTGGCCACCACGACGAGCCCCGGGTACACCGCCACGGTGGGCGAGGACGAGGGCGAGCGGGACTACTACTACGCCGTCGTCGCCACCTCCTCGTACTCCGTCGCCTCGCCCGCCTCCGCATCGGTCAAGCCGACGTACACGGAGCCGCGACCGCCGGGTGCCACGCAGGTCTACGAGATCACGCCGGGTGCGGGCAGTGTGCGCCTCAACTGGTTCGGTGTCCCCTCCGGCGGCAACGAGGCACCCGTGACCGGCTACCGCGTCTACCGCTCCACCAGTCCCGGCATCACCAAGGACAACGCCGAGTTCACCCACTCCACCAGCAGCACGGAGTACGTGGACCGCGGTCTGACGGGCGGCACGAAGTACTACTACGCCGTCGCCACCGTCAACGCGGACGGCCTGGAGTCCGCCCTCTCCCCCGAGGTGTCGGCCACGCCGACCGGCTGACGTGAGCCGGGGCCGGGTGGTTCGCCACCTCCCGGCCCCGGAGCAGCCCGCTCTAGCCCCGGGGCTCCCCGTACCAACGCCACGACGCACGACGTGCCTGTCCCGGCAGCTCGCCCCGGCCCGTCGCCCAGAGCAGCGTCGGCCAGGGCTCATCGCCCGAGGGGGCGTCCGGGAACAGGCGGTGGAGGACGCGGGCGCACACGTCGGCGGGCGGGGTCCATTCCAGCCCGAGGCCCGCGGCCAAGTCGTACGTGTGGACCAGGGTCTCCACGACCCCCATCGCCGCGAAGCCCTCCGGATCGGAGACCCCGAAGCCGTGGTACGAGCGGGTCGCCGGCGGTGTCGTGCGCACCATGGCGATCAGCAGCGCCCCACTGGCCTCCAGCACCTGGAGCAGCCCGGCGGGGCCCGCGTTCCGGTCCGCGTGGATGGCGTTGGACGGGCCGCCCGGCCTGCGCGGCTCCCAGACGAAGGGCACCTCGCCCTCCATCGGCGGCTGCCTCGGGCCGAGTTGAGCGGCGTACGCGAACAGGTCGTCGGCGAGGTGCTCCACCGTCTCCCAGCAGTCCCACTCCAAGGACCCCGCCTTGCCGTCCCATGCGGTGGGAGGTGCCTCGCGGAGTGTGGCGAGGGCGAGCTGGACGGCCTGGTCGAGGTCGTCGGGGGTGACGGGTCCGGGCGTGGGGGCGTCTTGTTCGGCTTGTCGGCGCATGCGGGAACGGTAGCCGCGCGTCAGGGGCAGGGGCAGGGCCGGGGCACTGCGGGCGTTGCAGCAAAATCCCGGTTCGGGAGGGTATCTCGGGGGCCTGAGCGGGACTTTTCTGCAATCGGTGGCTCTCACGGGCCGGCCCATGACTGGCCCCCGACTGGCCCCCGCTCAGCCGCGGGCGTCCCTCGGCAGGAGCCATGCCGCCAGCGCGGTCGTCGCGCACAGGAGCAGGCCCACGGCCAGGAGCGCCTCCCGCATTCCCGTGACCGAGAAGCCCGTCCCGCCGTCGGCTGCGAGGAGCGCGCCGAACAGCGCCACCGCCATCGCGCCGCCCGTCTGGCGCAGGGCGTTGAGCAGGCCGGATGCCGTGCCCGCGCGGTGGGCGGGCACCGCGTCCATCAGCAGGGCGGTCAGCGCGGGGACCGCGAACGCGCCGCCCATGCCCGTGGGGACGAGCAGGACGAGCACCAGCCAGAGCGGGGTGTCCGCGGCCAGCGGCAGGAGCACGAACATCGCGAGCGCGAGCACCGCCTGGCCCGCCACGATGACCCGGCGGCGGCCGATGCGCTCGGCCATGCGCGGCGAGACGAGGTTCGTCGACGTAATGATGACCGCGAGGGGCACGAACATCAGGCCTGCCGCGATCGCCGACATCCCGCGCAGCTGCTGGAAGTAGAGGCCGAGCAGGAAGACGATTCCGTAGAAGCCCGCGTTGATGGCGAAGCCGACCGCAAGCGAGACGCCGACCTTCCGCTCGCGCAGCAGCCCGAGCGGGACCATGGGCGCGTGGTGCCGCTTCTCGGCGGCGTAGAAGCCGAAGCCCGCCGCGACGGCGAGGGCGGCGGCGCCGAGCACCGGCACGCTGGTCCACCCCAGGTGACCGCCCTCGATGGCGGCGAACGCGAGCCCCGCGAGGGCGAGTACGGCGGTGGCCTGACCAGCGAGGTCGATGGGCGCGGGGCGCCGCACGGAGGGAGCGGTGCGGGCGAGGAGCGCCAGGATCACGGCCCCTATCGGCAAGTTGAGGAGGAAGACGGCACGCCAGCCCGCCGCCTCGGTGAGTACGCCACCGAGTACGGGCCCGGCGGCCATGGCCACGGAGCCGCCCACCGTCCACAGCGCGATGGCGCGGGCACGGCGGCGCGGGTCGTCGTACGCCTGCCGGATCAGCGCGAGCGATGCGGGCATGACGACAGCCGCGGCCCCGCCCTGCGCCACGCGGGCGGCGATGAGGGTGCCGATGCCGGGGGCGAGGGCGCAGGCGAGTGAGGCGAGGGTGAAGAGGCCGACGCCCCAGGTGTACGCACGCCGAGCCCCCGCCCGGTCGGCGAGGGCCCCCGCGGAGAGCATGAGGGCGGCGAACATCAGCGTGTACGCGTCCACGACCCACTGGAGCCCTGCCATGCCGCCGTGCAGGGAGGTGCGGATGGCGGGCAGGGCGATGTTCACGGCGGACACGTCGACGGTGATGACGGTGAAACCGAGGAGAGAGGCGAGGAGGGGGGCGAGGGTCGGGGCGGGGCGGGGGGTGGTGGGGGGCATGGTGCTGAGGGGTGCGGGGGTGGAGGCGGGGGCGACGAGGGAGGACGGCATGACTGATGACTCCGAGGCAATCGGGCGGACGGGCGAAAGGCCTGTTCGGCAAGGTGGCATTCCGGGCAAACGAGCGGGTGGGCGGGAAAGGCCTGTTCGGCAAGAAGGCGTTGCGGGGCGATCGAGCGGCGGGAAAGGCCCTGGGTGCAACCAGGGCTACGGGCTGCCCGCGCCCTCAGCCCGGCGGCAACCCAAGCCTCCGCCCAGGCCCGCCGCCCAGGCAGACCGCGACGTTCCTGGCCCTGGCACGGCCCCCCACAACCCGCCCCCACCGGGGACAATGGACAGATGGCAAAGGCAGAGGGCACGGAACTGGGCAGATACCTGCGGGCGCGGCGCGCGCAGATCAGCCCCGCGGACGCGGGTCTCCCGGCCGGCACAGGCCTGCGCCGCACCCCCGGCCTCCGCCGCGAGGAACTCGCCACCCTCGCCGGGGTCAGCGTCGACTACTACACCCGCCTGGAGCGGGGCCGTGAGAAGAACCCCTCCCCCTCCGTCATAGACGCCCTGGCCCGCGCCCTGCGCCTCGGCGGCGACGCCCACGAGCGCCTGCACGACCTGGCCGAGCTGGCATCGGGCCGCCTCACGGAGCCGCACCCCACCCCCGGGGACACGGTCCGCCCGAGCATCCAGCGCATGCTGGAGAACCTCAGCCCGTCGCCCGCGTACGTGGTCAGCCGCCACAGCTACATGCTGGCCGCGAACCCGGCCGGACGCCGCCTCCTGCCGGGCCTGTGGGACTGGCCCGCGGAGAAGCGCAACCTCACGCGCTATCTGTTCCTCCACCCCGTGGGCCGCGTGCTCTACCAGCCCTGGGAGGAGACCGTCGCCAAGTCCGTCGCGCACCTGCGCGCGGTCGGCGGCGTCGACGTGGACTCGCCCCAACTGGCCGCCCTGGTCGGCGAGCTCCTCCTGAAATCACCGGACTTCGCCCGCCTCTGGGAGCGCTACGAAGTCAAGGAGCGCGGCGGCGGCACCAAGTCCTTCGAGCACCCGAAGGTGGGCGCTATGACGCTCACGTACGAGGTGATGAGGCTGGCGAGGACGGACGGCCAGCGCCTGGTGGTCTACCAGGCCGAGCCGGGCAGCGCGGACGAGGAAGCGATGCTGCGCCTCGACCCGGCGGCCCGCACCACCAGCTGACCACGAGCTGCGTACGCGCCGCCGTCACTCCGCACTCCGCACCTCTTACTCCTCCTCGTCCACCCCGCACGAGCTGCCGGTCCTCGGCATCTCGCCGTACAGCAGGAAGCCGTCCACCTTCTCGCGCACGCACTTCGAACCGGCGTAACCCGTGTGTCCGTCGCCCTTGTTGTCCAGGACTATCGCCGACGAGCCGAGGCGCTTCGCGGTCTCCTCGGTCCAGCGGTACGGCGTGGCAGGGTCGCCACGGGTGCCGACGAGGAGGAAGTCGGGGCTCTTGACGTCGCGTACGTCGTCGCGGATGTAGTCCGTGCCCGGGGGCCTGCCGAAGCAGAAGAGGACCGGCGTCAGCATCGACTGTCCGAAGATCGCGGAGGTCGATTCGAACTCGGCCTGGAGCCTGCCGACCTCCTTTTCGAGGCTGTCCGCGTCCGGCCGGTCCGGGTCGTCCGCGCAGTTCACGGCCATGAGCGCGGCAGCCATGTTGTCGGCGGGAACGTCCTGGGGTGCCCGCACCTGATGCTCAAGGGACCCGCTCATCCGCAGCAGCGCCCTGGGGTCCCCGTCGGCCAGCAGCGCGCCGAGCGCCTGGGAGAGCGCGGGCCACGACTGCCTGCTGTAGAGCGCCTGCCCGAGTACGTCCACCACGTCCTGGCCGGTGAACTCCGTGCCGTCCGACGACTGGAGGGGATACATGTCGAGCCCCTTGATCAGCTCGACCATGTTGGCGCGGGCCGCACGGGAGTCGGTCCCAAGGACACAACCCGCGTTGTCCGTGCACCACTCGACGAAGTTGTCGAGGGCGGTCTGCCGTCCCTCCGCGCTCGCCAGGGCCTGCTCGGTGACGTCCTCGGTCAGCGTGTCCACGCCGTCGAGGACCATCCGTCCGACGTTCTTCGGGAACTGGGCGGTGTACACGGCGCCGAGCCGCGTCCCGTACGAGAATCCCAGGTAGTTGAGTTTCTTGTCGCCGAGCACCTGCCGCATGACGTCCATGTCGCGCGAGACGTTGACGGTCCCGACGTGCGGAAGGACGGGCCCCGACTTCTCCTTGCACGCCTCGGACATCTTGCGCATCTCGTCGAGTACGGCGCCGGGGTCGTCGGAGTCCTGCCCCATCTCCGGCTCCTGCGCGCCGAAGTCCCCGCAGCTGACGGGTGAGCTCTCGCCCACACCGCGGGGGTCGAAGGAGACGACGTCGTACCCCTTGCCGAGGTACTCGAACTCCTTCTGCGAGCCGAGGAGCCCGGAGACACCGGCGCCGCCGGGGCCTCCGAAGTTCAGCAGGAGGGAGCCGCGGGAGTCGCCGCTGGACTTGACGCGGATCATGGCGACCTTGACCGTGCCCTGCCCCGGTTTCGCGTAGTCGAGGGGAACGGTGATCGTGCCGCACTGGACGTTCTTGTCCTTGGACACGGGGGTGGCGTCGAGGTCGGCCATGAGGCCCGACCCGCCATCCTCGCAGGCACCCCATTTGATCTTCTGCGTGTAGAAGCGGGAAAGGTCGGGCGAGGGCTCGGACGACGCGCGCTCGGCGGTCGCGCCCGCACCCGTGCCCGTGCCCGGCAGCCAGGCCCCTGTCCCCATGACGGCCAGCGCTGTCACGCCGGCGAGTACAACAGCTCCACGCACGGCAACCTCCCTGGGTCTGCCCCTCGATCACCCTAAGCGCGGGGCCGCGCCCCCGCCCGTTCAGGTGACAGTGAGTGACGATCGAGCGGCGGGCGCTACCGTGCGTGTCCGTAGAGCCCCTCGATCTCCTGCGCGAAGTCCCGCTCGACGGCGTCCCGCCTCAGCTTCAGGGACGGGGTCAGATGGCCGCTCTCCTCGGTGAGATCCACGGGCAGCACGGCGAAGCGCCGGATGGACTCGGCGCGCGACACGAGCTTGTTGGCCTCGTCGACGGCGCGCTGCAGGGTCTCGCGCAGGTCGGCGTCGTCCACCAGACCGGCCAGATCCGTGTGGTCCTTCTTCTTCATGCGGCACCAGTGCGCGATGCCGTCCGTCTCCAGCGTGAGCAGCGCGGTGATGTAGGGCCGGGCGTCGCCGACGACCATGCACTGGCCGACCAGCGGGTGGGCGCGCAGCCAGTCCTCCAGCGGGGCGGGGGCCACGTTCTTGCCGCCGGTGGTGATGAGGATGTCCTTCTTGCGCCCGATGATGGAGAGGTACCCGTCGGCGTCGAGGGCGCCGATGTCCCCCGTCGCGAACCACTCCCCCTTCGCGGGCACCGCACGCCCCGCCTGCCCGTCCCAGTACCCGCCGAATACCTGCCCCCCGGCCAGCAGCACTTCACCGTCGTCCGCGATCCGCACGCGGGTGCCGGGCAGCGGCCACCCCACTGTGCCGAGCCTCGGTTTCAGCGGAGGTGTCACGGTGGCCGCGGCGGTGGTCTCGGTCAGCCCGTAGCCCTCGAAGATCTCGATGCCCGCGCCCGCGTAGAACGCGGCGAGGCGGCGTCCCAGCGGTGAACCGCCGCAGATCGCGTACCGCACCTTGCCGCCGAGCGCCGCGCGGATCCGCCGGTAGACGAGCGGGTCGTACAGCGCGCGGGCCAGCCTCAGCCCGAAGGCCGGTCCGGGGCCCGTGCCGTGCTGCTGCGCCTCGACCGCCTCGCCGTAGCGGACGGCGATACGGGCCGCGCGGTCGAAGGAAGAGGCTCGGCCCATCTTCTCGGCGGTGGCGCGCCCCGTATTGAAGACCTTCTCCAGGACGTACGGGATCGCGAGCAGGAAGGTGGGCCGGAAACCGCTCAGATCGGCCAGCAGCTCGTCGGTCTGGATGCTGGGCGCGTGCCCGAGCCGCACCCGCGCGCGCAGACAGCCGACGGCGACCATGCGCCCGAAGACGTGGGACAGCGGCAGAAAGAGCAGCGTGGAGGCAGGCTCCTTGCTCACGGACTTGAAGACGGGATGGAGCAGTTCGATCGCGTTGTCGACTTCGGCGAAGAAGTTGCCGTGGGTCAGGACGCAGCCCTTGGGACGCCCGGTGGTGCCGGAGGTGTAGATGAGCGTGGCCACGGAGTCGGGCCCCAACTCGGCGCGCCTACCCGCGACTTCCGTGTCGGAGATCTCCGCCTGCCGCCCCAGCTCGGCGAGCCGCCGCACGTCCCCCTTCTCGAAGGTCCACAGATGTTCCAGATCGGGCATCCGGTCCCGCTCGGGCCCGAGCGACGCGGCGAGCGCCGACGTCTCGACGGCGAGCGCGACGGCGCCCGAGTCCTGGAGTATCCAGCGGGTCTGATAGGCGGACGAGGTCGGATAGACCGGCACGGTGACGAGCCCGGCCGCCCAGGCCGCGAAGTCGAGCAGCGTCCACTCGTACGTCGTACGCGCCATGATGGCGAGCCGGTCCCCCGGGGCGAGCCCTTCGGCGATCAATCCCTTGGCGACGGCGAGGACTTCATCGGCGAACTCGGCGGCGCTCACGTCCCGCCACCGCCCGTCGCCGCTCTTACGGGAGAGCACGGCTTCGGCGGGGGCCTCGCGGGCGTTGTCGAAGGGGATGTCGGCGAGGGACCCGCTGCTCACGGGGGAGGCGAAGGGCGGTACGGAGACTTCGCGTACGACGCCGTCGAGGTGACGGAGGTGGGGTTCTACGAGGGCGGGCTGGGGGGTGACGGGGGTGGGGGACATGGGGGCGGCTCCGGGGTGGGTGTGGGCGGGGGGAGGGGACGCTGCCCTTCCGGTGCGTGAGGAGGGGGCCGGGGGGGGCGGGGCCGGGCGGGGGCTTGCACTGACGGAGGGGTGGGGGCACTGGTTGCGGATGGGGCGGGCTCAGGGAGCCCGGAAGGCGGCGGGCTGCGGGCTGCGGGCTGCGGGCTTCGAGGAGGGGCGGGCTGCGGGCTTCGAGGAGGGGCAGGCTGGTGGGCGGACCGGACGGGACGGGCGTCGGTTTCGGGAAGGGACAAGCTTGAGGAGTCCGGAAGGCGGCGGGCCCTCGGCGGGCGGGCTGGGGAGCCCGGAAGGGATGAGCTCCGGGGGCGGGGCGGCGGAGAGTCACCCGCGCTCCAGGATCGCCGTCACCCCCTGCCCGCCCGCCGCGCAGATCGAGATCAACCCGCGCCCCGGAGCGCCCCGTTCGGCCAGCAGCTTCGCCAAGGTGGCGACGATCCGCGCACCGGTGGCCGCGAAAGGGTGCCCCGTGGCGAGCGAGGACCCGGCGACGTTGAGCCGGTCCCGGTCCACGACACCGAGGCCGCGCTTCTCCCAGGCGGCCAGCGTGGCGAGCACCTGCGAGGCGAACGCCTCGTGGATCTCGACGAAGTCGAAGTCCGCGAGCCCGAGCCCTACCCCCTCCAGCATCCGCGGCACGGCGTACGCGGGCGCCATCAGCAGTCCGTCTTCACCGTCCGCGACATCACCCCCGACGAAGTCGACGGCGGCGGTCTCGTACGCGGTCAGGTAGGCCAGCGGTTCGAGCCCGCGCTCTGCCGCCCACTCCTCGCTCGCGAGCAGGGCGACGGCGGCGCCGTCGGTCAGCGGGGTGGAATTCCCGGCGGTCATGGTGGGACCGGGATCGTCCGCGGCCTCCTTCACAGCCCCCTTCACCGAACCCTCCACCGAACGCTTCACCGCAGCCTCCGCCGAACCCTGCACTCCAAAGACGGGCCGCAGCTTCGCCAACTTCTCGACGGTCGACCCGGGCCGCAGGTTCTGATCCCGCTCAAGCCCCCGGAACGGTACGACGAGGCCGTCCAGGAAGCCCCTGTCGTACGCGGCGGCGAGCCGCTGATGGCTGGTGGCGGCCAGTTCGTCCTGTGCCTCGCGCGTGACGCCCCACGCCCGGGCGGTCACGGCGGCGTGCTCACCCATCGAAAGCCCTGTGCGGGGCTCCGCGTTGCGCGGGATGTCGGGCACGAGATGCGAGGGCCGCACGCGGGTGAGCGCCTTGACCCGGCCCCCCGCCGTCCTGGCGCGACGGGCGGACAGGAGGATCTTCCGCAGGGAGTCGTTGACGCCGAGCGGGGCGTCGCTCGCGGTGTCCGCGCCGCCCGCCACGGCGGACTCCGTCTGCCCCAGCATGATCTTGTTGGCGGCGGCGATGACGGCCTGCAGCCCGGTGCCACAGGCCTGCTGGATGTCGTACGCGGGTGTGGTCGCCGCGAGACGCGACCCGAGGACGGTCTCGCGGGCGAGGTTGAAGTCCCGGCTGTGCTTGAGCACGGCGCCGGCGACGAACTCGCCCACGACTCCGTCGCCCTCGAGCCGATACCGCTCCACGAGCCCGTCCAGCGCGGCGGTCAGCATCTCCTGGTTGGACGCGGTCGCGTACGGGCCGTCGGAGCGCGCGAAGGGGATGCGGCTGCCGCCGACGACCGCCACGCGGCGGGTGGTGGGCAGTTTCATGTCTCGACCAGCTCCTGACCCTTGAGTAACCTTACTCTGAAGTAAATTTACGACCGAGCTGGGAGTTGGACAATGGCCGACCGCTATCTGAACTTCACGGGCACCGCTCCCGGCCGCTTCCTCACTCGAAGGCTCGGCCTGCCACAGCCGTCGACGCTGCGCCGCTGGGCGCCAGAACGCCCGAGCTTGGAGGGCGAGTTGCTGCATCTGACGGCGGGGAAAACGCCCTCCGCCCTGACGGACCTCTCATCGGTCCTGGCGCGAACGCACCCCCTGAAGCTCGCACACGACTCCTCCCGCCCGACGGCGGTGGTACTGGACGCAACGGGCATCAGCGACGCACCTGACCTCGCTCTCGTGCACGCGGCGCTGCACCCGGTGGTGCGCTCGGTGGCGGAGAACGGCCGCGTGGTGGTGCTCGGCGCCCCGGTCTCGCCGTCGGACCACCACCAGGCGGCGGCACAACAGGCGTTGGAGGGTTTCGTACGCTCCCTCGGCAAGGAGCTGGGCGGGGGCCGCACGGCGACGCTGGTCCGCGTGCGCTCGGCGGTGGCCGCGGAGTCGACGCTGCGTTTCCTGCTCTCGCCGAGGTCGGCGTATGTGAGCGGCCAGGTGATCGAGGTGGGCGAGACGGAAGGGGAGCGGCCCGCCCTCGACTGGGACCGCCCCCTCTCCGGTCGTACGGCGCTCGTCACCGGGGCGGCGCGGGGGATCGGCGAGGCGGTGGCGGAGGTTCTCGCGCGGGACGGCGCGCGGGTGGTCGTACTCGATGTGCCGTCCGCGCAGGCGGATTTGGTACGGGTCGCGGACCGGCTGGGTGGTACGGCGCTGCCGCTGGACATCACGGCGGACGACGCCGGGGAACGCATGGCGTCGGCACTGGCCCCCGGCGGCCTGGACATCCTCGTGCACAACGCGGGGATCACGAGGGACCGCAAGCTGGCCAACATGCCGGCGGACCGCTGGAACGCGGTCCTGGACGTGAACCTGACGAGCGTGCTGCGCACGACGGACGCGTTGCTGAAGTCCGGGACGCTGAACCGGGGCGGGAGTGTCGTGGCCACGGCGTCGATCGCGGGCATCGCGGGGAACGCCGGCCAGACGAACTACGCCGCCGGCAAGGCGGGGATCATCGGCCTGGTGCGGGCTCTGGCGCCGGGGGCGCTTGCGGAGTACGGGGTGAACGTGAACGCGGTGGCCCCCGGCTTCATCGAGACGAAGATGACGGCGGCGGTCCCTCCCCTCATCCGTGAGGCGGGCCGCAGGATGAACTCCCTCGCCCAGGGCGGCCTGCCGGTAGACGTCGCGGAAACCACGGCCTGGCTCTCGTCCCCGGCTTCGGGGGGCGTGAACGGTCAGGTTGTGCGGGTCTGCGGCCAAAGCTTGCTCGGGTCGTAGCCCTCGTACGAACAGACCTCTTCCACCCACCCGCCCGATTACCCCGCATCCACCCATGACCGAACGAGCTCACCCCGCAGCCCGGTCACCCCGCATCCCGACCGGACCGAACAGGCCTCCCCCGCCCACCCGCCGGATTGCCCCGCGGCGATGGGTGGGTGGCAAACATTGCCCGGGCAGCAGCTCGCAACGAGCCGCGGTCGGCAGCGCGCGCGAGGGGACGTGTCGGTATTTCCGCCCGGAGCACGGCTCGCGGCGCTCCGGCGCCGAAGCAACCCGACGGCCACCGGCGGATGGCGAGGACGGACATACCGGCGCGGCCCCGCACCCACAGACGAACAGACGCCGCCACGGCCCACACGTACCCGCACCCGGCGATGCACCCAAGGGGACGTGCCGGTTTGTCCGCCCGGAGCACAGCTCGCAACACTCCAGAGCCGAAGCAACCCCACGGCCACCGGACGATAGCGAGGACGGACACACCGGCGCGGCCCCGCACCCACAGACGAACAGACGCCGCCACGGCCCACACGTACCCGCACCCGGCGACGCACCCAAGGGGACGTGCCGGTTTGTCCGCCCGGAGCACAGCTCGCGGCACTCCAGAGCCGAAGCAACCCGACGGCCACCGGACGATAGCGAGGACGGACACACCGGTGCGGCCCCGTACCCGGCGACGGGAGGCTCCGCAGCCCTGCACGCACCCGCACCGCCCCGACTCAACCCGAAAGGCCCCCCATGCTCACGCCACTGCTCCTCCGCGGCGCGCTCCTCTCCCCCTTCAAGCGGCCCCGCCCCAACGCCCCCCTCACCGGCGACCACCTCACCCTCACCGGTGTTCGCCCCAGCCCCACGCACCTCGACGCCTACTCCCGCCTCTGCGGGTACCCCAACGCCTCACACGCCCCGCACACCCTGCCCCTCACCTACCCCCACGTCCTCAGCTTCCCCCTGGCCATGCGCCTCATGAGCGCCCCCCGCTTCCCGCTCCCGCTCCTCGGTCTCGTGCACACGTCCATCGAGATCACCCAGCATCGCGCCCTGACGACCGAGGACACCCTCGAACTCTCCGTACACGCGGCCCGCCTGACCCCCCACCACCGCGGAACCGAAGCCACCCTCGTCACCGAAGCCCACGTCGACGGCAACCCCGTATGGACCTCCAGCAGCACCTACCTGGCCCGCCACCGCACCAGCACCAGCACCACCCCCGGCGAAGCCGCCGGCAACACCCCCCGCGAAAGCGCCCCGCTCCCCGCCCTCGCCGACTGGCCCCTCCCCCGCGACCTCGGCCGCCGCTACGGCGCCGTCTCAGGTGACCGCAACCCCATCCACCTGCACCCCCTCACCGCACGCCTCTTCGGTTTCCCCCGAGCCATCGCCCACGGCATGTGGACCGTGGCCCGCTGCCTGGCGGAGTACGGAGCGCCCGAAGCCGCCCAGGTGCACGTGGACTTCAGGGCACCCGTCCTGCTTCCCGGCACAGTCACCTACGCGGCCGACGGACCAGCCTTCGAACTCCGCGGCAGCGGCAGCAACGACAGCGGCGGCAGCAGCAAGATCCACCTCGTCGGAACCATCCGCTAGGCGCCCTGTGTCAAGGCGCCCACCGCCGCCCCTCCATCAGCTGCCCAAGACCCGCCCACGCGAAGTTCATCAGCGTCGCAGCGGCCTCCTTCGCGGAAACCGACGCGTCCGCGTTCGCCCAGCCTGCGAGCGACTCCGCCGCTCCCACCAACGCCTGCGCGAGCCCGGCGACTTCACGCTCCACCAGCTCTGGATTCCGGTGCGCCTCCCGTGCCGCCTCCGCGATCAGTGACGTCACGAACGCCACGATCTCCTCGCGCATCACGGTGACCTCGGCGGCGAAAGGCTCTCCCTGCGTGCGCGCCTGGTGGTGCAGGATCACCCACGCGTCGGGCCGCTCCGCGGTATGCGTGAAGAAGGCTTGCAGGCCGGCCCAGAGCTGCCGGTCGGCGGGCCCGCCCCCGCTCACCCCGCCCCGCACCGCCGCGACCAACGCCGCGGCCTCCCGCCGGATGCACGCGGTGAACAGCTCTTCCTTGGAGTTCAGGTACAGGTACACCAGCGGCTTTGAAACCCCCGCCACCTCAGCGATCTCGTCCATGGAAGCCGCCCGGTACCCCCGCTGCCCGAAGATCCGCACGGCGGCGTCCAGCATCTGCTGCTCCCGCTCGGCGCGAGGCATCCGCTTCCGCCGCTTGACCGCCGCACGGTCCGCGCCCCCACCGACCGCACCGGCCACCCCGGCCACCCCGACCGCACCGGCCTTCATGTCGCCCACCCCGGCGCCTACCTTCCACACAAGCCACCTACGCACAGAAGGGCCAAGCCTACGGTCAGCCCCAGACCGGCACCGCACCACCTGACGCCGGATGGCACCTCCTGGCGCCGACTGGCACCACCTGACGCCACCCGGCACCACCACAGCCTCCGCCAGAATCCCCGCCCCACCCTGGCGCCACAATGACTCACCCCCGCAGCCGCCCGCTCCCTCCCACGCCCCCCGATTTACGCAGGTCAGCACCGCACCCGTACAGCAAGCATCACACTCAACCACCCCAAGGTGCCATGGAGGGTTGCGCATGGTGCCACGATGGTGCCATCATGACGTCATGGACCTCACCCCGTATGTCGACACCCTCCGCCGCGAGCTGGCGGTGGCCGCCGAAGCCGGCGGGGAAGACGCTCGCGCCCTGGCCGACCGGCTCACCGCTCCCCTGGAGTCGGCGACCCGGCTGACGATGCTGAACGTGCTCTCGGCCGCGATGGACGAGATCACCCGCGAACTCGCCCCGGGCTCGGTCGACGTACGGCTGCGCGGACTCGACCCCGACTTCGTGGTGACGCTGCCGCCCACCGACAGCGGCGCCTCCACAGAGCCGGTCGCACCCGTCGAACCGCTCAAGGCACAGGCACCCGCAGACGGCGACGAGGGCGGCACGGCCCGAGTCAACCTGCGTCTGCCCGCCCACCTCAAGGCCCGCGCCGAGGAGGCCGCGACCCGCGAGGGCCTCTCGGTCAACGCCTGGCTCATCCGCGCCGTTTCGGCCGCGGTCGAGGGCGGGGGCGGCCGGCCCCGTACGACCGGGAAGACCCAGACCGTCGGACAGAGCATCACGGGCTGGGTGCGCTAGCCACGCCGCCCCCTGCCGCCCCTGCCGCTCCCACCACTCCACCCACACCACGTCCCACCAGCGGGGACGCCCCAGAGACCCAAGAGGACGGGACAGCCATGCCTTCTTTCGACACTCCCGAACCGATCTCGGCCACGGCACACGTGGGCGCGGGCTCCATCCAGTTCACCGCGAGCGACCGCTCCGACACCGTCGTCGAGGTCAAGCCGGCGGATCCGAAGCGGGACAAGGACGTACGGGCCGCCGAGCAGACCGAGGTCACGTACGGGAGCGGCGTCCTGTCCATCAAGACCAAGGAGCGCCGCCTCATCGGCCCGTCCGGCGCCGTGGATGTGACGGTCGACCTGCCCACGGGCTCGCACGTCGAGGTGGGCGGCTCCTGGACCCAGGTGTACGGCGTGGGCCGACTCGGAGAGGTCCGCGTAAAGGCCTCCGTCGGAGACGTCCGCCTCGACACGACCGGGCCGGTCCAGCTGACCGCCTCCCACGGATCGATCACCGTCGACCGGGTCGAGGGCGCGGCCGAGATCACCACCAGCTCCGGCAACGTGCGCGTCGGCCTCGTCGACGGCCCCGCCGTACTGAAGAACTCCCACGGCAGCACGACCATCGGCGCCTCGATCGGCGATCTGCGGGTGAGCGGTGCCAACGGCGCCATCGACATCGTGCGGGCCGAGGGCTCGGTCACCGCGACCAATGCCCACGGCACCCTGCGCGTCGGTGAAGCCGTCCGCGGGACGGTCCAGTTGGAGACCAACTACGGCGCCATCGAGGTGGGCATCCGCGAGGGCACGGCCGCCTGGCTGGACGTCAGCTCCGACAAGGGGCAGGTGCGCAACACGCTCACCGCGTCCGAGAGCCCGGGTGAGTCCGAGGAGACCGTCAAGATCCGCGCCCGCACCAAGCACGGCAACATCGAAATCCGCCGCGCCCGCGTCTGAGAGCCGCACCCACCACCGGTTACAGCTACGGCTACAGCCACGGCTACGGCTACGGCTACGGCTACGGCTACGGCCCAACGCCCCGGCCTGCCCTGGCCAGTTGAGCGCCGCCACCACCTCTCCACCCACCCCACCCCACCACCCTCAGCCTTCGATCAGGAGGGCCTCATGCCTTCATCTGTCATGTCCACGCCCAGCCAGAGCAACGGCAACCCGCCCCCGCCCGCCGTCTCCGCCACCGGCCTGCACAAGTCCTACGGCGACAAGACGGTCCTGGACGGCATCGATTTCCACATCCCGGCCGGGTCGGTGTTCGCGCTGCTCGGGCCGAACGGTGCGGGCAAGACCACCGCCGTGAAGATCCTCTCCACCCTCATCACCGCCGACGGAGGCCAGGCCCAGGTCGCCGGCCACGACCTCACCACCTCACCCGACGGGGTCCGCGCCGCGATCGGCGTCACCGGACAGTTCTCCGCCGTCGACGGCCTGATCACCGGCGAAGAGAACATGCTCCTCATGGCCGACCTGCACCACCTGCCCAAGGCCGAGGGCCGGAGGGTCGCCACCGAACTCCTTGAACGCTTCGACCTCACCGCAGCCGCCAAGAAGCCCGCCTCCACCTACTCCGGCGGCATGAAACGCCGCCTGGACATCGCCATGACCCTGGTCGGCGACCCGCGCATCATCTTCC